>CBKWLJ010000005.1:0-57930 GCA_966675205.1 uncultured bacterium | reverse complement strand
TGGAAGTGACCATCGTTTTTTTTCCTTTGCATCAATGTGTGTTTTCTTTGATGATTCCAGTATCGAAAAATTAAGGCGTGAAATCATTGGTAGAAGCCGACAAGTTGAGCTGGTATTTTCGGTCAGCCGCATGGCAGTTTTCGGTAATGAGCTGATATAACCTGACTCATAGGGGTTAATCGCTAGCGGCTCGTGAGCGTCCCTCGCGGGCGTAAGATCAAATTGTTGCGTCAGGTATAGGTAATGTCCCATAGCTCGAACCAAGAGCAGCCAGTAGAGATTCTGATTGTTGATGACCATCGCCTGCTTCTCAATGGAACCATTAGTCTGGTTAGCGATCGCTTTCCTCGGGCAAAAATCCGCTCTTGCCAAACCGTCCAGGACGCTCTCACACAAGTGAGAGAGCATTTGCCTGACTTGGCGATCGTGGATTTGTCGCTCCCACAGACATCAGGAACGACTGCCAATGTTGAGCAGGGATTGGGGTTGCTCAAGTGCTTGATGCAGGATTATCCCCAGCTCAACCTGATGGTGCAAAGCAGTAACGTCAAGGCATTGATTCGCATCATGCCGGAAATTGACAATCATCAGGGTGGATTTACGATCGCTGACAAAAGTCTGCCCATAGACACCTTCCTGATGCGGATGGAGTGGGCGATGCAAGGGTTGACCCATACCAAAGACCTGCAAACCGATGTGGAAGTGAAACCGGAGTGGTTGGAGGTGATGCGACTCGCATTTGAGGAGGGACTTCAGGATAAAGCAATTGCAATCGCCATGTACAAATCCGAACGGATGATTCGCCACTATTGGTCTAAGATTCAGGATGCACTGGAGATTTATCCTGAAGAGGGAAAAAATATGCGGGCGCAGACCCAAAGAAAGGCCCGTGAAATCGGATTAATTGACTGAACAGGCAATGTCTACGCTTAATGAGCCTTACAATATTTTGATTTTAAAGCGCCGAGTCGTTCTGGCAATGTTGATTTTGGCGACGATTGGCGCAATCGCTGCCACAGTTCTACACCGACTCAAACCAAACCCTCACATCGTTTATCTGATTGCGCCTCCGTTGTTGGCGATCTCGTTTCTCCTTTTACTGATTCGCCTCTACACTAAACCAGAGAGCTTGCAACAAGTGATAAATCTGGGTTTACTTGGGGCGGTATTGTTCATAGTAGTTCCCAGTTGGTTCTTTACCCTAAAAGCAATCACCTCACCAAGCACCACCCTCGTAGACAGTCTGCCCCCCATAACACCCGCGTTGTTCGCGTTGACACTAGTGATGCTGATCGCCCTGCGTCGCCGCCAGCAATTGGTCATTGCAACTCTCATCGCCTGGATGGCGATCGCTGCCCCAATTCTGACTTACTTGCTCCTGCACCCGCCAGAACTCCTCAGTTCACGAGGATTGGATTTATTCATCTCCCTCGGTCCAACCATGGGGATACAAATTGCCCTCATTCTGTTTTATAACCGTCTCCAGGATATGGTCGAGCGCTTATATACCGAGCGTCTCCAGTACTATACCCAAATTGTCGAGCGGCAGGCGATTCGTCAGCAGGCAATGGAACAAGCCTTCACGCAAATCCACAATGGTCCTTTGCAAACCTTAGCTCTCCTCCTGCGGGATGTGCAACTCGAGACTACGCCATCTTCACAATTGTTGCAACGTTTGAATGACCTCAATGCTGAGATTCGAGAGGTGGGGCGCAGTCTCACGGATGAAGCGTATCCTCTTCAACACTCAGCAGATGCTCTAGCCACAACAGACACGGTTACTTTTGATGCCACCCTCCGTCTGGGGGAAGGCACCTGTATCGATCTCAATCGCCCCTTGCATAATTTGTTGTACGAAGTTTATGCCCTCACGTTGAAGCGCAATTTGCCCTATTTCCCAACCATTCAAGTCAAAGTGCGGAATTTTGCCCCCCTGGAGCAATCCACCCTCACCCTAGAGATGAAGCGGGATTTGTGTTTGTGGTTAGAGGAAGCTTTATGCAACGTGGGGAAACACGCTCAGGGAACGACTCGAATTGTGGTGACGGGACAACATCACGAGGGGCAATATGTCCTCAAGGTAGAGGACAATGGTGCTGGACTGCAACCCGGACAAGGACAGGGAACGAAGCAGTGTAACCTTTTGGCTCAACGACTGGGGGGACAGTTTCGACGAGAATCTTTGCCCAAGGGCGGGGTGATTTGCTCTCTTTCTTGGTCAGTGCAGTCATAGCGATTCTGACACAGCTCAACTGCGTTGCTTTGAAAAAAGCGATCTCAGAGCGTGTTTGAACCGGATTTGGATTTGGATGTTTAGAGGCTACTTACATCTTTTTTCGCTGTTGATTTAACATCATTTGTTCCCCGTAGTACAGCAATCGTTCAATCGTTGCCAAACGGTTGTCCCAAACTTGAACTTGATAAGGTTGCGTCGCCCTTTGATTTTGCATCCACCTTTGGAATTGAGAACGAAACGATACTAAATAGGCTTTTGCTGACAGTAAATCTTTCATTGATGAGTTTGTTGCTAGGGGTTCTAGCAATGTTGAGAGGGTTTCTGCTTGTTTCCTCCACTCGGAAAGCATTGGTTCTTGAAGCAAAATTTGATTGTTGGCTAGCAGGAAATTCCATTCCTTTTGCAAGGCTGCATAACGAGCCGATGCTGCTTTTAATGGCTGACGATAAGGTATAGGTTCAGAGGAGGAATTCCTACCTTGAGTGCACTGCAAAATACTCTGCAAGTTAGCATCAAGATTCTCTACTGCAAATAGGGCATACCCACCAACAGGGGAATCTCGCAGGAGTTGAATTTGGTCAAAGGCAACCATATTAGGCAAATTTAACAGTCGAATTGCGGGTAAAATCAACGCTGAACTGAGTGGAGCTTGCATGAGTACAGGTTGCGATCGCGCATCCAAACCCGTAGCATCTAAGGCATAAGTCATTGGTACCACTAAATCAATATCTCCTCGAATTGCCCAAGTTTCCCAGTTTTGTTGCAATCTTTGCAAACGTTCTGGACGGGGTAGGGGAAAGACAGCAGCAGAGAGAATTAGAGAGGGACGTTGTTGACGCAGGCGACTGGCTGCTGTGGCAACAAAGCTGTCAATTTGCTGAATGCGGAAATCCGTCCATTTTTGCCATAAATCACGATTATTGGGGAAAACCCGGATAGGGTCATAACCCGTCAAGTCCTTGAACAACTGACGTGATGCCTTACCGTAACCGTAAGTTTGATTCACCTTAGGCTCTTGGAACGGGTAACGAATGTAGTCGAGATGAATGCCATCTACCTCATAGTTTGTTGCAATCTCCTCTAACAGCGCCATCAAATAACGTCGCACCTCTGGATTGGCAGGGTCGAGAAATGCCTTTTTGGTATTTGGATCGAACAAACGCCCTTGCTTATCAAAAATTGCCCAGTCGGGGTGTGCTTTGAGTACCGGGCCTGGGTAGTTCGCAGGTTGGTTCAAGATAGTATTGTGACGCTGGTTCGCTGCGGCAAACATCCAAACCCAAGCGTGTAATTCCATTCCCCTTGCATGAGCTAACTTCACTGCTGCTGCTAGGGGGTCCCAACCCTTGACTAAAGGATTTTGTGCGGGTGCAACGCGACTGGGGTAAATGGGATAGCTGGCATTGACGGTTTCAAAGAAGACGGTATTAAAACCTGCTGCTGCTAGCTTGTCGAAAATCTTGGCTAAATCTTGCTCTGATTTGGCACTAACAATGGTTTTTCTATCTAACCAAATAGCTCGAATTTCGGGTTGAGCTAGTTTGCGATCGATGGGGTAATTTTCTAAGAGTGTGCGTCTTGCTCCCAGCCACTGCTGCCTTGCCCTGTTATAGTCCTTTTTTGATACAGCATTGAGGAAGTTTTGCAAACCCATCCTGGCTTCAACAACTGCTCTAATTGCTGAGTTTTTTGCCATCAGTTGTTCGGAGGTTGAAGATTGGAAGTTGGAAGGTTGAAGGTTGAAGGTTGGAAGGTTGTTCGGCGCAGCCGTTCCCGAAGGGTAGGTTGAAGGTTGAAGGTTTACAGCTTCAATTTTCAACTGTTCATTAGCTGCATTGGTTGGTAAATTTACCTCACTATTGGTGGCATTGGCTGCAAGTAGGGCACTTTCAACCCGCCCAATGAGATTTTTTAACTCCTCACTCATCACATTCACTTGCGCTGCTGTGAGTGGGCCCTTACTATTCACTATTACCCGTGCAGGTGCAACTCCTGCATCAGGGTCAACTTCGTCAGGAATACGACTGGCAGGTGATGGTATTTTTGTAGGAGTTGAAGTGTAGGGTTGGCTGCGATCGCGAACGGGTATTGCTGGCTGATTCGCGGTTACTTCTTGAGTGCGATCGCGAACGGGTATTGCTGGCTGATTCGCGGTTACGCCTTGGGACGGGGCACAATATTGGGGAGATGAGTTGGATGGTTTTCCTGACTCGCTAGGCGTTAGATTGTAGCGACTGAGAACTGATCGCAACCAAGCACTATCTACAGATGGAGAAGCTACCGCATTGACACCCCAGCGCCACCCCAAAAAGGTAGACTGCTCTGTAGTGACTACGGCAGGTGAGTTATCGTTTTGACTCCAAACGGCAGCCGTGGAAGCGTTCAAATCGGTAGGAATGACAACGCCTCCCCAGATATTGCCAGCTTGTCTAGCTTGGCGCACCCAAGGCTGGGTTTGAGTTTGTGAAGGTTCCACAGGAGACGGTTTTTCTAGAGCAAAACCCCAATAGGCCCCCAAAAGCGATCGCAAACGAGTACGGATTTCGGGTTGGGAACGTGTACCCGCAGGCCCACTGATAATTACGCGACCCCCTTGGCGCATCCATGCTTGGAGTGCCGTTAATTGCGCTAATTCCAGCCGCTCAATATTGGGCAAAAATAATAGCTGAGGACTTCCCAAATCTGAGACTTGCTGAACTTGAGAAAAGTCAATAATGCAGTATTCAACTCCTGTTGACTGCAAGCGAGTGGTAATTTCTGACCAATACCGTTCATTATCCGGGCTTTTCACAACCCCCAATGTTGCCGTGTTGGCCCAGACGGGGGATAACAGCGTGAGGGAATTCACCAGTGTTGCCACAGTAGTTCCCCAGATGATTGTCCCAAGCTGAATGCCTGCACTCATTTGCTTACCCCATTTGATGAGCAATTGGATTGTGAATCTGTATTGATTGGCATACTGCTTAGAACGAGAATCACTCCTCAACACCTTCTACTCCTTATTGACTGACATCAGCATTGGCACGTTATCGGGTTGCCAAGAGGCGATGTCAAGAATTTCTCAATCTATCTCTTTTCAAGATATATTGTCCTCAGCTTCTCTGAAGAACGAAGAGATTTCTTGCATAAAATCAGCCTAATTTGATGAGAAGCCTATCGAGTACGTGGATTTAGGTATAAGTCTTGCCACAGGTTACACAGATATCAACACAGATAACATTCTATTTATCAGTGTTGATCTGAGGTTGAAAATTCCTGCCCAGGTATTTTTGCAAGAAGTCTATTTTACATCTCCCTTTAGAGAGATGTTTTGTGGCAACGCCAAGTAGATTACAGGGTGCTGGAAGCTTTGAAGCATTAATTTCCTGGTGTTTGAGGCAGGCAAGGTCAATATGAATAACGTTAGCCCAAAAGTTGCAGCCCTTGGATTAGTTTTTGCGATCGCTCAAGGAGCAACAGTAGAACTGATTGCACAAAAGCCCCTGTATGCACAACCCATTACTCCAGCTACAGACGGGACGGGTACGGTTGTAACTCCGAATGGTAACCGCATTGATATCCAGGGGGGTTCCCTTTCTGGAGATGGTGCCAATCTCTTCCACAGTTTTCAGCAATTTGGTCTAGATTCGGGTCAGATTGCTAACTTTCTCTCGAATCCTGCTATCCAGAATATCCTGGGACGAGTTGTCGGGGGTGACGCCTCGATGATTAATGGCCTGATTCAGGTAACGGGGGGCAATTCCAACTTATTTTTAATGAATCCTGCTGGAATTGTCTTTGGCAAAGATGCCAGTTTGAATGTGCCTGCCTCATTTACGGCGACAACTGCCATGGGGATTGGCTTTACTGGTAACAATTGGTTTCACGCTTTTGGTGAAGATAACTACCCAGACTTAATTGGCACTCCTAGTCAGTTTGCTTTTGGAAATACACAATCAGCGGCAATTGTCAACTCCGGGAATCTGGCAGTGCAACAGGGGCAGAATTTAACCTTACTTGGGAGCAGTGTTACCAACAAGGGACAACTGGCAGCACCATCGGGGAATCTCAACATTGCAGCAGTGCAGGGTGAAAACTTGGTCAGGATTAGTCAAACCGGACATCTGCTGAGTTTAGAGATTACACCAAAAACGGATGCAGAAGGTCAGCTCATGCCAATTCAGGTGCAGGATTTACCTGCAATGCTGACAGGAAATAGCGGTCATGTCCTCAATCAAGGGGAATTGTCAACCACTGATAGTAATCATGGTGGCACTATCAACGTGGCGGGACGGGTAATAGAAAATCGCGGAGAAATTAGTGCAAACGGCAGCAATGGCGGCAACATCCGGATAGATACCCAGAATTTGCTCGATGCTGGTGTGATGAGTGCCAATGGAAGTGCAGGCGACGGTGGGGAAATACAGGTTAATTACGGCGGCACGGTGATTCAAACGGCAAGTGCTCAGACTGAAGCCAAGGGTACAGTTCAGGGAGGAATCATTGAGTTTAATGGTACTGCCAATTCAGTTCTGACCACCTCTGGCACGTTTGATGTGACGGGAGAAGTCGGGGGTGCAGTGCGTCTGTTCGGGCAGGATTTACGACTGTTTGCTGCCCAGGTGGATGCGAGTGGAAACAATGGTGGTGGGGAAATATTAGTCGGCGGAGAGTTTCAGGGGCAAACACAGGGAGCGATTAATGCTCAAACTACCTTTGTGAACCCTGCCAGTACCTTAACAGCAGATGCTTTAACCACTGGGGACGGGGGTAAGGTGATTGTTTGGTCAGATGACCAGACGAACTTTTATGGCAGCATTTCCGCTAAAGGAGGGAGTTTTACTGGGAACGGTGGCTTGATGGAAGTCTCCAGCAAGAACCAACTCACATTCGGTGGCATGGCGAATGCTAGTGCTGCCAACGGACAGGCGGGGCAGTTGCTGCTTGACCCCAAGAATATAACCATTGATGACAGCGCGAGTAGCGGTTCGTTTCAACTTTTTGACCCCAATCCCGCTGCGGAGAATTCCTTTGGCTGGAGAACTGCGGTGTTGAATAACGGTAACATTGTCGTGTCTTCACCTGGAGATGACTTGGTTGCTGCAAACGCAGGTGCGGTTTATTTGTTCAACCCAGACACGGGGGCACTACTGGGCACGATCAATGGTGCTAATGCTAATGACGGATTCGGTGGCTATGTCATTACCGCTTTACCCAACAGTAACTACGTTTTTGCTAACCCCATTGCAGATATTGGTGGGATTGTTAATGCGGGAACAGTCATCTTAGCCAATGGCAGCACGGGGACAGAAATCAATCGTATTTCTGGTACTATTGCTAACGACCGTTTTGGTGGCAGAGCTGATAATCCACGATTGTCTTCAGGGCTTGAGAGGGGTCTGATTGTCGCCCTACCTGATGGTAACTATGTTTTTGGCAGCCCAGATGCAGATATTGGTGGGATTGTTGATGCCGGAACTGTTATCTTAGCTAACGGCAGCACGGGGACAGAAATCAACCGTATTTCTGGTACTAATGCGAATGACCGTTTTGGTAGCGGTACCATTACCGCCTTACCCAATGGTAATTATGTCTTTGGCAATCCTTTGGCAGACATTGGTGGGGTTGTTGATGCAGGAACTGTTATCTTAGCCAATGGCACAACAGGAGCAGAAATTAACCGCATTTCTGGCGCTTTTGCGAATGACCGTTTTGGCGGTAGAGTCGATTTCGCTCCTTTCTTTGATCTTGGCAGCGCCATTACCGCCTTACCCAATGGTAACTTTGTGTTTGGCAATCCCTATGCCAACATGGGTGGGGTTATTGATGCCGGAACGGTTATCTTAGCTAATGGCAGTACAGGAGCAGAAATCAGTCGCATTTCTGGTGCCAATGGAGGCGACGGTTTTGGTAATGGTGCCATCACTGCCCTATCCAATGGCAACTATGTCTTTGGCAATCCTTTTGCTAATAACTTCGCTGGAACCGTCATCTTAGCCAACGGTACTACTGGAGCAGAAATTAGCCGCATTTCTGGTGTTAATACTGGCATTCTTGGCGATGGCGACTTTTTTGGCTACGGTGCCATCACTGCCTTACCTAACGGCAACTACGTCTTTGCCAATCCCTATGCCAACGTTGGTGGAGTTGTTGATGCAGGAACGGTAATTTTAGCTAACGGCAGCACAGGAGCAGAAATCAGCCGCATTTCGGGTACTAATGCTAGCGACTTTTTTGGTGGATATGACTTGTACCCCACCTTCTTGCCTTCCATCACCGCTTTACCTAACGGTAACTATGTCTTTGCCAGCCCCTATGCCAACGTTGGTGGAGTTGTTGATGCAGGAACGGTAATTTTAGCCAACGGTAGCACGGGGGCAGAAATTAATCGTATTTCTGGTGCTAATGCCAACGACTTTTTCGGTTTCTTTCCTATTACCACCCTACCCGACAGCAACTATGTTTTTGGCAACTTTTTGGCAGATATTAACGGGATTAGTGATGCAGGAACAGTAATTTTAGCCAATGCCAGTACAGGGTCAGAAATTAGCCGATTCTCTGGTGCTAATTCTGGCGACTTTTTCGGCAGTGGATTCATTCAATCTTTAAGCAATGGTAATTATCTCGTCGCCAGTTCAGAATTTAACTCAAATGCCGGACGAGTGGATATTGTTGTCGCCAATCCCAACTCCCTGACTTACGGTTATTTCCCCAGCCAAAACATCACTATCACCCCAGTGCAGATTACTCAAATCACCAACACGGGTACAGCCGTCACTTTACAAGCCAACAATGACATTACTGTCAGCAGCGTCATTACCACCAACAATCCTATCGGCAATGGCGGTGGCCTCACCTTCCAGGCAGGGCGCAGTATTTTAGTTAATGCCAACATCACCACCGATAACGGTAATTTAACCCTACTTGCCAACGACACTGCTACCAATGGTGTAGTCAATGCTTACCGCGACGCCGGAGCCGCCGTCATCACTGTTGCCCCCGGAGTTACCCTCAATACTGGCACGGGCAATACAACCATCAAACTGGATACAGGTGCTGGTTTAACCAACAACAATAGCGGTGATATCACCTTGGGAGATATCATTGCTGGCAATCTTTTAGTCGAAAACAACAGTCCCACAGGCGGTAACATCAATGCTAACGGCACGCTAAATACCAGCTCTTTAACGGGTAGTGGTGGCAATATGACTCTAACAAGCAAGACAGGAGCCATTACCACCAGCAACCTGAATTCATCGGGAGCCAATAATGGTGGCGACATTACCGTTAACGCCAGCACTCAGATTACAACTGGAGAAATCAATTCTAGTGGCGGAACAGGTACAGGGGGCAATGTCATCCTCGACCCCTCCGGTGATATTCAAGTTACCTCGATTAACGCCCAAGGAGGAACCTCTGGCGGTGCTGTAGACATCACTACTTCTAGCTTTTTCCGAGCGACTGGTACCTTTCAAGCAGCCAACGGTATCAATGCCAGCATTTCCACGATTGGGGGTAATAGTAGCGGTGACATTACCATCCGACACGGAGGTAACGGTGTCACTCCCTTTGTGGTTGGAGATGCCACTACTAACGGGACAGCGAGTGCGATTACCAGTGGCGATTTCACCATTCCCACTGGCAACTCCTTTCTTAATACCTACACACTGGGCAACATTGGAATTATTAGCACTGATGGTTCTGCTCCTGCTTCACCATCCCCTACTCCTTCACCGTCACCCTCTACACTCACTAACTCAGCCGTCAATCCCGTTGACTTAACCCAACCCCAAGCACAATTGCTGCTCAATCCACCACCCCCCCTGCCTAACGATGACTTCAATACAGTTGGGATTGACGATTCCTTTAGCAGCGACTTTGCCCCGGAAGCCGAACAGGGTGAAGCAAGACGTGTTTCTTTGAGTGAAGTACGGAATACTTTAGGAAAAGTCGAAAGTGCCACAGGCATCAAACCTGCTATTCTCTATGCTGTGTTTGTTCCTGCTGCTATTCCCCCTGCTCCGCCTTCTCAACCCGGCCAAACTCAAGAGTCTTCTGGTGTCGCTGCCTCTCCCCTATTACGTGCCTTACCTCCAAGTCCGAGCGATCGCTTAGAACTCATCCTGATTACAGCCGAAGGCAACCCGATTCGTCGCTCTACCAATGCTACCAGAGCTGAAGTTCTTAGCAGAGCGAAGGAATTTCGCCGCAAGTTGACCGATCTTACTGAACGCAAAGGCTTCCTCGTTCCTGCTCAACAGATGTATCAGTTATTAGTGACTCCTATTGAACCTGACTTAAAACAGTTACGCATCAATAATCTTGCCTACATCATGGATGCGGGATTACGCAGTATTCCCTTAGCTGCCATGCACGATGGCAAACAATTCGTCATTGAACGCTATAGTGTCGGTTTAATGCCCAGCCTTTCTCTTACCGATACCCGCTACTCTGATATCAGAAACACCTCAGTTTTAGCGATGGGAATTGAGGAATTTTCCGACAAAAGTCCTTTACCCTCTGTACCTGTAGAATTATCTGCGATCGCAAATCAGCTTTGGACTGGAAAATCCTTCCTCGACAACACGGTTACCTTATCCAATTTCCAAGCCGCTCGCGACTCCCAACCGTTTGGTATTATCCATATTGCTACCCATGCCGAATATCTCCCCGGTAAGCCCGAGAAATCTTACCTCCAACTTTGGGATAGCCAACTGCGACTGGAGCAACTGCGGCAGATGGGACTGCACAAACCTCCCGTAGAATTGTTAGTTTTAAGTGCTTGTCGCACAGCTTTAGGCGATGAACAGAATGAGTTGGGATTTGCGGGATTAGCAGCGCAAGCGGGAGCAAAAAGTGTCTTAGCCAGTTTATGGTACGTCAGCGATGAAGGGACATTGGGCTTAATGACTGAATTTTACTCTCAATTGAAACAAGTCCCCTTGAAAACCGAGGCGCTACGGCTGACTCAGTTGGCAATGCTCAAGGGTGAAGTGCGATTAGAAGGCGGGAAATTGGTGACAAGCCGTGGTAGTTTCCCGTTACCACCAGAACTTGCCAGTCGAGGAAACCTGGACTTCACTCATCCCTCCTTTTGGAGTGCTTTTACCATGATTGGTAGCCCTTGGTAATAAGCTGCCCTTGCTTACAAATTACATATCGTGAGGAAGGGCAAAGGGAAAGCTTGGAATTTAAACACTACAGGGGGAATTTTTAGCTTCTATCCAAAGCTGTTTTGCAAGCACAGATTAGACGCCATGCGCGATCGCGAACCAAGAAGGAATGAAAATTCTTCTTCCCTTCTTTCCCTGTTCCCTATTTTCAAGTTAGACACCATGAACGCGAGTTCACAACTCGCGGAATGAAAATCCTTCTTCCCTTCTTCCCCTATTCCCCGTTCCCTGTTCCCTGTTCCCTATTTTCAAGACAGACACTATGTGTGGTAGCGCACAACAAAGGAATGAAAATTTTCTTTCTCCTTCTGCCCTCTACCCTCTGCCTTCTGCCTTATTTTCAGATTAGGAAATTGATTTAGAACTTATTTAAGTTAATCAATCACCTCATTAACTGGGAAGCGATCAAGTAACTGGATGGCACGGATGGCATTGGCTTTTAAAGAGGCGGGTATGCCTGGGACGTGGGGAATTTGCGAAAGGATATCCACCGTCCGACGCAAAATCCGCACCACATCTCCTTCATCTAAGGTGGTGTTAGCGCAAATTTGAGTCCATTCAACCCCTAAAGCCCAGTGTTCTACCAAACCCATAATTTCGCCCACAACTTTATCGAGGTATCGATACTCTGGCCAAATGGGCAACAACACCTCATGTCGGTACTGCACCTTCATCAGGTTTTGCCGCATTCCTTTTAAACGCAGTAACGCTTCAATCACAGGGAGTGGTGGTGAGTAGTTGGTTGAACTATCGGGGCGAGGAGTTTCGGTTACCAACGCACACATGGCTGCTGCAAGATGCTGGGGGTCTAATTCTTCCAATTCCCCGGACATGAGGGCTAAACCTAGCCATAATTCGTTGTCTCCCCGAATTGCTGCCGCTGCTTGACCTAGCGCTGTGGGAGTAAAATTTTCTAAGCAACCAAATGCCTTTAACACTTCAATCAGACAGAGAAATTCCTGCCAGTGATGGGCTTGGTTTTCTCGGTACTCGGATTGACGTTCGTTAATTTCTTCTTGCAGTGCTAAGCGGCGTCTGTGGCGTTTGATCAGGTTACCAGGGTTGCCCCAGTGAGTGATAGGATGAGCATCTAATTGAGTTTTTACACTATCTACCACTTGCTGCTGAGTGATTACTTCTGGAGCCACGATGCTTAAATCAGCTAGAGTTCCAGCAGTTGCCATGCTATCTTGGATTTGCTTTGCGATCGCAACTGTCTCCTCTGTACCTCGTCTAACTTGACCCGGTTTGAGCATCAGTTCATCGGGAGGGAGTACCTTTGGCTGATTTACGAACTCAACTACCCCGTGCAAGTCAACGACATCAGCCGATGTCGCCACATACCAACGGTTGTTCGCCCCCAAGCAAACGAGATAAGGGAGTTGTCCACTTCCTTTTTCCTTGGCATAAAGTACGGCGGGGACGGGTGAAGACACTTTCACATGCTTTCCTTTGAGAGAAAGCAGAGTACCTGGTGTCGCGTAGTGCAGCGCTTGGGCGATTTCACTGGCTCGCACCTCTTCCGCTTGACTTTCCAGGGTTTTCAGCAGGCGGCGTTCTTCTTTGAGGCGTTCACTGAGTTTTTCATAATTTTCCAACTCTTTGACATCTACGGGGGCGAGTTGAATATCTAGTTTCGTCAGTTCCGTCGTCAGCTCCGTAATCGCCTGTTGCTGAGGTTTTAGGTACAATGTCGCTAAGTACTGAGCAAAGCTGCGTTCCACCAAATCTTTCGCTTCAGTAATTGAGTGGGTTTGCAGCAAATTCAGCACCATACCATAAGTAGGCGTAAATTGGCTAACTAGGGGGTCAGCCCCTGCTGTTGCTAGGTAAGCGGCTTCTTTCGCTCCTTCAAATGGAGTCTGTAACGTTACAACATAACCGACTTCATCCATCCCCCGCCGTCCGGCACGACCGGCCATTTGCAAAAACTCGGAAGCTGTGAGCAGACGGTGTCCCCTATCGGTACGCTTCGATAAGGTGGAAATAACTGTGGTTCGGGCAGGCATATTAATCCCTGCTGCCAAAGTTTCTGTTGCAAACACCACTTTAATCAAACCCTGTTGGAACAGTTCTTCCACTAATCCCTTCCAAGCAGGTAAAATTCCAGCATGATGGGCCGCAATCCCTCGATAAAGAGGTTCAACTTGTCCGGCACGACCGGCATCCGGGTTGCGACTTAAAAATTCGTCAATTTGCTTTTTAAGTTGGGCCGCTTCTCGTTCGTTAACCAGTGAAAAATCGCCCATTTCCTCCACCGCGCGATCGCAACCTCGACGGCTAAAGATAAAGTAAATCGCTGGTAGCATATCCCGTTGCTGGAGTTGCTCCAGGATAGAGGTAAGACTGGGGCTTTCCGGACGACCTCCCTTTCCTTTGCCACCACCTTTATATTTGGTCTTGAGGCGGGGACTCAGTTGTTTTTTGTCCTGCGTGAGTAGAGGAAACACTCCCTTGGTATTACCGAAGTAAAACTCCAAGGGAACGGGTCGGAAGTCAGAGTAAATGAGCTCAGTTGAACCGTGTACCAGATTGAGCCAGTCTGTCAACTGATCAGCATTGGCAACGGTTGCGGAGAGAGCAAGGAGTTGAATTTCTGCTGGACAGTAGATAATAGACTCTTCCCAAACCGTGCCCCGTTGTCGGTCATTCATGTAGTGGCACTCATCGAGTACTACTGCTTCAACGCCCACTAGGGATGTACCCACTTCTCCAATGGGTGTCCCATAAAGCATATTACGGAAGATTTCGGTGGTCATCACCACGATGGGAGCATCTCGATTGATGGAGACATCCCCAGTCAGGAGACCGACTTTCTCTGGGCTAAACTGCTCTCTAAAATCCCGTAACTTCTGGTTTGAGAGGGCTTTTAGGGGTGTGGTGTAGAACACACGACCGCCTCGTGCTAAGGCACGGTAAATAGCATATTCCCCAATCAGGGTTTTCCCGGAACCTGTAGGCGCACAAACAACGACAGAACGCCCCGCATTCAGTGCCGTGATTGCTTGTTGCTGAAATGGATCAAGTTCAAACGGAAATAGATTGTTTAGATCAAAATTAATAGAGTTAGTGGAAACGTTCACACAAAGTCTTTCCAGTAAGGGTTCTTTGAGAATTGTTAATTTTGGCTTTAATCTAAGGTCAATAGGGTCTATTGTAAGGCCGCTAACCAAAACCTTCATTGGCAGATAACCGAGCAAGCTGGCTCACAACTGGCAGGTCAGGGATAGAGGATGCTCAAAATAGCAGGATTTGCGATCGCAATTCTTTAATTTCTTCAAATCAACCTTGACTTTTGGTTGAAAATGTGAATTAAGTGCGCTCATCTGTTGTACCTGATCGAGCGTATTGAGATGAATAATCAAGGGCAAAAAGAGCAAACGGTAGTGATGAAGCCAAAAAGAGAACCGATCGCACACCAAAAAAGCGATCGGTTCTTAATCTCTTCCCGGCAGAAGATTACTTATCTTTCCTCTCCCACAGCTTCCCCAGTTTTTTCATAGGAGGCTAGGCGTGGGAGAGAAACCTCAATGTGACCTAAAGAATAGAGAAATCCCACAAATTAAGGGTGTTGGCTTCCACTCCGATGAGGGTGGCTAACAGTTCACCACTCTCCTGGTTAACGATCAAGGTGTTGTTGGCATTGGTATTGGTACCTTGAGTAATGGTGAGTTGCTCGAAGGTTAGACCGTTCATTAATCCCAAAGAATCAGTACCAGCAACAAAGTTGAAGATGGTATCACCGCCATCATCAGCCGCCAATACGAACATATCGCGTCCGTTGTCACCGTACAGTGTATCTTGACCTAAACCGCCGTACAGGATGTTGTCACCATCGCCAGCGTAGAGCAAGTCGTTACCAGTACCACCTTCTAGCGAGTTGTTACCAGCGCCGCCGTAGAGTAGGTCGTCACCGTTATCACCAAAGAGGAAATCATCCCCGTCCTGTCCTTGCAGGATATCAGCGCCGTCACCACCCTGAAGATTATCGTTACCGTTGCCTCCATCAATCGTATCGTTGCCTTCTTGACCAAAGAGTTGGTCGTCACCGTCACCACCTGTAAGCTGATCATCACCCAATCCGCCCTCTAGGTAGTCATTGTCAGCACCACCATCAAGAATGTCGTTACCGTCGCCGCCGTAGAGTTGGTCGTTGCCCAATCCTGCTACGAGTTGGTCATTACCTAACCCACCTTCTAAGTAGTCATCACCTGCACCACTATTAAGAGTGTCGTTGCCATCCTGACCGTAGAGTAGATCGCTACCATCACCTCCAGTGAGCTGGTCATCACCTAATCCGCCATAGAGGTTGTCATTGCCAGCACCACCGTCAAGCGTATCGCTACCATTTTGACCATAAAGGAAGTCATTTCCATCGCTTCCGATGAGCTGATCATTGCCTTGACCCCCTTCTAAGTAGTCATTGCCAGTACCGCCATCAAGAGTGTCGCTGCCGTCGCCGCCGTAGAGTCGGTCATTACCGCCACCACCAAAGAGTTCGTCATCGCCTGACTCACCATACAGATTGTCGTTGCCAGCTTGTCCTAACAGTTTATCGGCATCATCGCCACCCCAGAGGAAGTCATCACCTGTGCCGCCATCGAGGTAGTCGCGTCCTTGTTGTCCTAAGAGTTGGTCATCATCTGTGCCACCTTCGAGTCGGTCATCACCTGTACCGCCATCGAGGTAATCATTGCCAGCTTGACCGTAGAGGCGATCGCTACCGTCGCGACCATAGAGCCAGTCATCACCAGTGCCGCCATCGAGGAAGTCGTGTCCAGCACCGCCATCGAGGGTATCATAACCCTGCTGACCGTAGAGGCGATCGTTGCCGTCTTCGCCCTTGAGTTGGTCGTGTCCTAACCCACCATCCAGGTAGTCGTCGCCAGTACCACCTGCCAGCTTATCTTCATCCTGCTGACCGTAAAGGCGATCATTGCCGTCACCGCCATTAAGTTGGTCGTTACCTACACCGCCATCGAGGTAATCATCTCCCGCTTGTCCGAAGAGAGTATCAAATCCAATGCCGCCATAAAGCGCATCATTTCCTGTTCCGCCTTCGAGGATGTCATCGCCAGATTGACCGTAGAGTTGGTCGTTGCCTTCTCCGCCATCCAGAAAGTCATTACCTTCGCCACCATCGAGCAGGTCGTTACCTGCATCTCCGTTCAGGATATCAGTACCCGCTTGACCGTAAAGGCGATCGTTGCCATCACCGCCGGAAAGCAGGTCATTTGCGTCACCGCCATCGAGGTAATCATTACCCGCATTACCTTCTAGGGTGTCTTTACCCGCTTGACCGTAGAGTTGGTCATCGCCATCATTACCCGTCAGCTTGTCTTCACCGAGTCCACCATCGAGGAGGTCGTCGCCTGTTCCACCATCTAAGCTATCGTCGCCTTCTTGACCGGAGAGTTGGTCGTTGCCGTCACTGCCAAGGAGTTGGTCATCGCCTTCTCCGCCTTCGAGGTAGTCATTACCTGCGTTTCCATCAAGAGTATCGTTACCCTCCTGACCGTAAAGTTGGTCGCTGCCGTCGCCACCATTGAGTTGGTCGTTGCCTGCTTCTCCTTTGAGGAGGTCGTCACCTGCTTGACCATAGAGTTGGTCGTTGCCTTCTCCACCGTAAATGCGATCGCTCCCAGTTCCGCCATCAAGCGTGTCCTCGCCTGCTTCCCCGTAGATTAGGTCATTGCCGCCTAAGCCACTGATGATATTGTTCAACGGGTCGCCGATGAGCAAATCCTCGTATTCCGAACCTTCGAGGTTTTCGATGGCTTCTAAGCGATCGCCATCCGCATCTCCAGACCAACCCGTACCTGTCGTCAAACTTACAGCTACAGCAGTGGTAGAGGTAAAGTAAGACGCCGTATCGCTGCCAGCACCACCATTGAGAGTATCGGCATCCTGGCCGCCAACAAGGAAATCGTCACCGTTCTCGCCAAACAGAGCATCTTGACCCTGTTCACCAAAGATGGTATCTTTACCATCTCTGCCTTCAACCCAATCGTTGCCATCTCCAGCGTGGATGATATTGGCTTTGGCATCACCGATAATTTCATCATCAAAGAACGAGCCGATGACGTTCTCAATGTTATGAAGTTGGTCATTTCCGCCAAAGCCGTCTGTAGCTTGGTTTTGCTCTAAATTGACTTTGATTTGTCCTTGATTTGGGTCACGGCGGTAGCTAACAGTATCAATGCCGTCGCCTCCATCGAGGTAGTCATTTCCAGCATTACCAATGAGCAGGTCATCTCCTGCTAAGGCTTCAATGCGGTTATCTTTACTGTTACCAATCAGAACGTCATCATACTTGGAGCCGATGATATTTTCCAGATTTCGCAGGGTGTCTGTGGTGCCAAACCCATCTTTAGCAGTGCCTGCGTTGATGGTAAAGTCAGGTTCGGTGTCAGTAGGTACGAGGCTTGTAGAAACGATAGTTGTGTGGAGAGAACCGCCTAGATTTTGGTAATTCTGTTGCTCGTCAATATTGACAATTACACCACTAGGCGAGTTGTCGTAGCTGACGGTATCGACTTCAGTACCACCGTCAATTAGGTCGTCGCCTGCTTCTCCCATCAGGAAGTCGTTGCCAGCTTCTCCATATAAGGTATCGTTGCCTGCATTGCCATTTAGGTTATCAGCACCAGCACCACCTGATAGTTCATCATTGTCTGCATCACCGTTGAGGGTATCATTGTCCAAACCGCCGTAGAGTTGGTCGTTGCCGATACCGCCTGTTAACTCGTCATTACCAGCATCACCTTTAAGCAAGTCATTGCCTTCTTCACCGAAGAGTTTGTCATTTCCCTCGCCACCGATGAGGGTGTCATTGTCCAAACCGCCGTAGAGTTGGTCGCTGTCCGCACCGCCTGCTAACTCGTCATTGCCAGCTTCACCGAAGAGTTTGTCAGCGCCGTCTTCACCGAAGAGTTTGTCATTCCCTTCACCGCCATAGAGGCTGTCATTACCTGCGCCACTGGTAAGGCTATCATTACCGTTGCCACCGGAGACGTTATCTCCACCAATGCCACCATTGAAGGTATCATTACTGCCGCCCAAGTCAACGAGTGAACTGGCATAAATTCCTTGCAGCGTGACAGTATCATTACCATCCTCAAGCGTTCCGCTGACTAGTTCGTCGCCCTTGAGATTAATAAAGAAGCGACTGTTGTTCATGGTCACGGTAATGCTGTCATCACCGTAGCCCCCTATAATCTTTTCTTCAGAGCGCGGGTCATCGTTGGCATTATCGTTATTATCCCAGGTGCTAGCGAAGGTGATATTAATCGTGTCTTTACCAGTTCCGCCATGAGCATCAAGAACACCATCGCTATCAACTAAGGTATCCTCACCTTCTTCACCGAAGAGTTTATCGTTACCGACTCCGCCATCAAGGGTGTCATTGCCAGCACTACCTTTGAGGGTGTCATTCCCCTCGCCACCATTAAGAAAATCTCTACCAGCGTCATCAAAAATTTCTGGATCAGAAAATACAGGCTGACCATCCTGATCCACACTCTGTTCAATCACTACGCGGAAACCACCAACTAACTCGTCGTCGCCAGCGCCACCATCGAGGGTGTCATCTCCCTCACCACCGTCAAGCAAGTCATCTTGGTCTCCACCGAGTAGTGTATCGGTGCCAACTTCTCCAAACAGAGTGTCTTTACCTACCCCACCACTAAGGTTATCGTCACTTTTACCACCTGCAAGAAGATCATCACCTACGCTACCAACAAGGGTATCTTTGCCATCCCCACCATAGAGATAGTCATCGTTGGCACCGCCATCGAGGAAATCATCTCCAGTGTCACCCCGCAATTCATCATTCCCCTTGTCACCATACAGCTTATCATTGTTCTCACCACCGTAAAGCTTATCGTTGCCGTCGCGACCGATAAGTCTATCTTCACCCTGCTCCCCAAATAGCTGATCGTCCTTGGAACCACCGTAGAGGCTGTCATTACCTGACCCACCGTAGAGTTCGGCACTCACACCAACCTCAACAGAGATTACGTCCTTGCCTGTACCAGCGTTAGCAAGAACTTTGTTGACACCTGCATAGGTTTCTTTGTAACCGAAAGCTGCAACAACAACATTAGGTGTAATAGTGAATTGCTCATCAACAACATCTTTATTGACATTTCGTTGAGCGGCACGAGAACCTATATTGAGCAATAGTTCACCATTATTCGAGTTAAAACTTGCTAAGTTTGGTGGCAACTGTGGTGTACCACTACCACCACTGTTTCCAAAGTCAAATAGATCGATAGTTACCAGATTGATTTCATGTCTGTCAACCAATTTTTCAAAATCACCTGTCAAAGCTCCAAATAAGCCCTTAATGGGATTGAATGTGAAATGTTCTGCCCACAAGCTCGCCCCAGCTTGTACTTTGCCCTGACTTTCAAAAAAGCCAGTGTTGAAGAGGTCATCCAATTCTGAAAGCCTAACTTTTTCTTTCCTACCTGGCAGATAAAAATCAGCTTCTCCTTGGATGAAAACATCACCACCTGCTTCAGCAAATTTTGGAACACCCGCACTCACCCCTGCCTTCAGTGTGGTCTCGACATGAAAAATTGACTGATTACCATTGATGTAAAACCCTTGTAGGGGAATATTGCTCTTCAGTCCTGCTGTATCGTAGCCGAATGTCAATCCAGGACTGGTGAATGTAGCATCGCCGCCAAAGTTGGCATACACGGGGATGGGTAGGGGAGTTGGTATGAGAAATTTTTTATTGAAATTAAAGCCAGCTCCAAACTCAGGTAGCTTGAACTCTAGCAACCCTACATCTTGCCCTAAAAGCAAGTTAAATGCTGTGTTCGATTGTTCTAGAAGCGGGAATATGAAACCGCCTCCGGAAATTTTTTTTGAGTCTGAAAAAAAACTTAAGCCCTTTGCTTCGGCTTGAGCGAGTGGGGCAATACTGAAAGGGGTAGAGGTTGCAATTTGACCGTTAGCATTGAGGCTAAAGTCACCGAGGTTGATGAAGCGAGTATCACTAGAAAGACTTTGAACTTTACTTGTCGCTGTTTCAACTGCTTTTACAACTATCGAGAATTGATCGAGGGCCTTGAATAGCTCCCCATTATATCCAGTGCCAAGAGTTTGAGCAAGACCTAACAGATTAATATTGACACCAATTGAGTCAAGCCCCGGCACGTTAGCCGTTAAAATCTTACGGAGCGGCTCAAAGGGTTTAATAATCTGATTAACTTTGCCAATAACTGGCTCTGCAAAATCCTGAAAGAACGACCCTAGATCCAGCTTTACATCCTTAAAAGCAATATTAGGTGTACTGATAGGATTAGCTAATGACCAACCCAAATTGAAAGTTGAAGAAATTGATGGTATTCCTAGTACATCACCAAAATCAGTTGTCAGATTTAGATTAAGATTAAATTGACCGTTTGCATTGACATAATCACTTTCGCCAAGCGCTTGATCGAATGCTTCATCTAGTGTCTCGCGAATCAATTCAGAAGCTGCATTATTTTCCAGCTTCCCTAGTTCACTCTTTGCATTGCTGATTGCGGTTTTGAGTCCAGAGAACTTATCGTCTAGGGCAACTTCAAGTTTCCCTATAATCCCTTCCAAGGCATCTAATCTATTAATGATCGCCTCTGAGTCAAGACTATCCTGCTCTATTTGAATGACTTGCCCATCTAATGTAATAGTGGCTGTGTCATCTTCAGCTTTAAAGAATTTAATTGTGGGTTCATCGAGCTGCACATCTCTTGCCAAAGCTGAAAAGATGGCTCCTTCATCTCCAGGAGCATCCGATACATTAATTCGTGAATCTACAGAGTGTCCGATTTCTTCCAAAAGAACATTGGCGATCGCACCCACATCCGATGCATTCTGTTCAACATATTCCTTTGACAAATAAATCGTATTAGTATCCGCAGAAAACGCCCCATTCGCCCCATTAATCTCTGCTGCCGAACGAAATTCGATCGCAGGAAGCGAACCAAAGTCTCCCGCTAGCCATTCCTGACGCAAGTCTTCTACTGTTGCCGCATCGAAACTGTCACCAAAGGCGATCGCAAACTTGATAGCAAAATCTTTACTCGATGCAATTTGACTCAGGTACTGTTGTGCAATTGACTTTGTTTTATTCAGAGTAAATTGAGCAGACTCATTAATAGAAGCAGCACTGATAAGACCAAAATTATTGGACATGACGTTTCCTTAACTGAGTTAGAAATAATTCATCCAGTAACGTTGAGGTTTGTAAAAGGTAATGCTCCTTTTCACCTCAACGAACACAACTTGATCGCTCTTGATTGAGGGGCTTTCATGGGTGATTGCTACACTCTAACCACCCAAGCTCGCCTGCGAGAGTCGGGGAAAGTCAGTAGAAGATCGTAAAGAAGTCCTAAAAAAGTCAGAAAAAAGTCAGATCTATGAAAAAATCATCCTAATGGATGATGCAAGATAGCTGGAGGTAAAGCTCAGGAACCTCTTTTCAGATTGAACTCCACTTATCTTTGCTAAATCTCATGGGAAAGGGTGCAGCAGGTGTAGAAGGCTCTCAGCCCTACCCCTACAGGCAGTTCATGGCTTCTAAACAAAGCACACCCATCTCCCGTGATAACTTCCCCGATCGCCACTGCTCAAAACTAACGTTCAACAATGACACTAGAAGAAGCACTAGAGCTTGTAGAGCAAGTTCTAGATAAAGGACACTTGAATAAAGTTCAGGAGCTCGTATTTAGTGAATCTTGGCAAGGACAGTCTTATGAAGATATTGCCAAAGCTTCTAGTTATGACCCTGGTTACATCAAAGATGTTGGCTCTAAATTGTGGCAGTCGCTTTCACTAGCCTTGGGTGAGAAAGTCACGAAACATAGCTTTCAAAAGATTTTGAAGCGAGCAGCCAAGCAGAAAAATCAACCCATAGAACAGCAGAGCCGTTGTGATGCAGCTAGTATATCTCAACAAGACTGGGGAGAAGCGATCGATGTTTCGGTTTTCTACGGACGCAACCACGAACTCGCGCTACTTGAACAATGGCTCCTCCACGATCGCTGCCGACTGGTGGCAATTTTAGGGATGGGTGGCATGGGGAAAACCTCCCTCTCTGTAAAGCTAGCAGAACAAGTTCAGCATCAATTTGAGTTCTTGTTTTGGCGATCGCTTTCTTACGCTCCTCCCTTTGAAGAACTTGTCACCGAGTTAGTTCGGTTTCTCTCCAATCAGCAAGAACTCCAGCTACCAGAGACAGTTGAAGGAAAAACAGCACGCCTATTGCACTATCTTCGCTCCTCTCGCTGTCTTGTTATTTTGGACAACTTCGAGTCCATTCTCCAAGGCAACAGCCAAACTGGACAATACCGCAAAGATTACGAAGATTACGGACGACTGTTAAAATCTGTGGCAGAAGTTCGCCACCAAAGCTGCGTCATTCTCACCAGTCGAGAAAAACCTAAGGAGATTGGGGTACTCGAAGGGCTGAGTTCTCCTGTGCGATCGCTTCAGTTACAGGGACTGACACCTGTAGAAGGACGCTCTATCTTTAAAGATAAAGGCTGTTTTAGTGATGATCGTCAGGGTTGGTTCGATATATTTGAACACTACGCAGGCAATCCCCTCGCCTTAAAAATGGTTGCCTCAGGGGTGCAAGAACTCTTTGATGGCGATGTTGCGGAGTTTCTTCCCTATTTAAGGCAAGGAAAGCTGGGCTTTGCAGACATCAACGAATTGCTAGGGCGACAGTTCGATCGCTTATCAGAAGCAGAGCAACAAGTGATGCACTGGTTGGCAGTCAATCGAGAACCCGTTTCACTGCCAGAGTTAGAAGCAGATGTCATATCCGAGGCAATTAGCACGCAACTACTAGCAACATTGCGATCGCTCACTCAGCGTTCCTTAGTCGAACGTACCGAGAAACGCTGGTCATTGCAACCTGTCATCATGGAGTATGCAACGGCTCGGTTAGTGACGACAATCTATGAAGATATTATCGACCAGCGACCGGAATTTTTAAGGAACTACGCCTTAATTAAAGCCCAGAGTAAGGACTATATTCGACAAGCCCAAATTCGTTTTATTTTACAGCCAGTTATTGATAAACTGTTGCTCTCTTTAGGCAGCTATACCAACATTCAACAACAGCTCAAAGCCATTATCGACAAATTGAGAGCAGACGCTCCCCTGCAACCGGGATATGTCGGAGGAAATATTCTTAATCTGCTTATTCAAATGCAAGTTGACTTAAGTCGTTATGATTTCTCCTATTTAACTATCTGTCAGGCATATTTGCAAGAAGCGAACTTATACGAGGTCAATTTTGCTCATTGTCACTTTTCTAAATCTGTTTTCGCCCAATCTTTTGGCGGAGTTTTAGCGATCGCCTTTAGTCCCGATGGTCAATTTTTAGCAACAGGTAACGCCAATTGTGAAATTCATCTGTGGCGAGTGAGCGATTGCCCAAGGGGCAGCGCCAAAGGCGATCGCCAGCGCTTACTCACTTTGCAAGGACACAAAGGTTGGGTTCGCAAAGTTGCCTTTAGTCCAGACGGTCAAATTCTTGCCAGTTCAAGTGAAGATGGAACGATTAAACTTTGGAATTTGCCGTCGGGGGAATATCAATCCACACTATATGAATCTACTGAAAGTGTTTATGGAGTAACGTTCAGCCCTGATGGACGGTTACTCGCCAATGGTAGTAATGATGGCACGATTAGGATTTGGGACGCTGCTAATGGCAATTGCTTGCAAGTCCTAAAAGGACATACGAATGGTGTTTTATCAGTTGACTTTAGCCCAGATGGAAAACATCTCGCTAGCTGTGGATTTGATAACACAATCCGAGTTTGGGATTGGGAGACAGGAGCGTGTTTGCAAACGATTACCGCTCATGATCATTGGGTCGGGTCGGTTCAGTTTAGTCTGGATGGAAAACGACTCGTTAGTGCGAGTTGCGATCGCACAATCCGAATTTGGCGTGTTCCAGATGGGAAATGTTTGGGTGTTTTCAAAGGTCATACTCAATGGGTTTGGAAAGCCTTTTGGAGTCCAGATGGTAGACGAGTTGCCAGTTGTGGAGAAGACCAAACCATTAGAATTTGGGATGTTGAAACCTGTACCTGTCTCCATACCCTGCAAGGACATACTAGTAGAGTTTGGGGTATATGCTTCAGTCCCGATGGTCAAACTTTAGCAAGTTGCAGTGAAGACCAAACTATTCGATTATGGCAAGTGAGTAACGGTCAATGTATTGCTAATATTCAGGGTTATACCAATTGGGTTAAGACGGTTGCGTTTAGTCCTGATAGTCACACAATTGCTACCGGACACAAAGACCGCACACTAAGACTTTGGGATGTGAATAGTGGCAAGTGTCTTCGGGAGTTAAAGGCACATACGAAAGGGATACCATCCGTCGCTTTCCATCCTAATGGTGAAATTTTGGCTACGGGGAGTGAGGATACAACCATCAAAGTTTGGAACCTGAGTGAGGGTGAGTGCATTCACGTCCTTAAGGAACATACCCATGAAATTTGGTCACTCAACTTCAGCCCTGATGGCACAACTCTTGCCAGCAGCAGTTTTGACCACACGATTAAACTTTGGGATGTGAATACAGGTAAGTGTCTGCAAACACTAGAGGGACATTGCGATCGCGTAGGGGCAGTCAGCTTTAATTCTCAAGGAACAATATTAGCCAGTGGTAGTGAAGACAACACGATTAAACTGTGGGATATCCGTCGCGGTGAGTGCATCCAAACCTTAGAGGGACACTTAAATAGAGTCGGTGCGATCGCATTCCATCCAGATAGTCAGCTACTTGCGAGTGCCAGTTCAGATCGAACCCTCAAAATTTGGGACATCACAGTAGGCAAGTGTATTCGCACCTTAGAGGGACATACGAATTGGGTCATGTCTGTCGTTTTTTACCCTGGCGGGCAAAAGATTGCTAGTGGTAGCTGCGACCAAACGATAAAAATTTGGGATAGTTTTGAAGGAACGTGCCTAAATACCTTCACAGGACATAGCAATTGGATTTGGGCAATTGCCCTTAGTCCTGATGCTAGAAAACTTGCCAGCGCGAGTGAAGATGAAACCATCCGCCTTTGGAGTCTGCAAACCCAGACTTGCCTAGCAACACTGAAAGCCAGAAGACCTTACGAAGGTATGAAACTAGAAAACGCTACAGGTTTGGCTCCAGCTCAGAGAACAATGCTAACACTCTTAGGTGCAGTTGAAGAGTGATCAACTTAGATCTAGCCATCCTCAATCAATTGTAAGAACTGCGTCATAAATCTCGTGTGCATCTGTGGTTCATTTTTCTCATGAATCATCTAGGACTGCTATAGTCGTAAAGGAAATAGCCGATTTTAGGTAGGGTGGGCAAAATTTATAACGCTGAAATGCTCATGCTATCGTTAGTGACTTTGCCCACCTTACAGTATCTTGGGTTTCGTGGTCAGTGCTGCAAGATCTGAGGGAAATAACCAACTTGCGCTGCTTAGATCCCGGACTTATTGAAGTTGTCGGGAGTCTCAACGTTTCCAAAATTACTTGTGACTTTGATCTGACTTTGATCTGACCTTTTCCGACTCTCAATCTTTGTATAAAGTAGTTAAGTTGATATTGTCCAATCTATAAGTAAAGTAACTGTTGGTTTATAACTCTTCTCTTTCCGGATAGTTACAGAGTTGAGGTGTATCTATAACTGACATATCGCTTGATAACCCAAAAAATTATTTCTAGATACTTCTTGAATGACTAATCTACATTCCCAGAACTACCACATTCCCAAATCAGTTATTAAAACAAGCCGTAAAGAACGGGATATTCCAAAGCTGCAAATTTACCGACAGGATAACAAGAACGCAGAACTTATCCTTGTAGATAAGCTTCCAGAAGATTTACAAGGCTACGCTTTTATTGTGGGGGCTTTATTTCAATCTCAAAACTGTTCTCAAGAAGATGGAACGCTACTTTATACAGGCGATGGTATGATTTACCGCCTGGGTTTTGAGAATGGCAAAGCAACGCTTAAAACGAGAATTGCCAAAACCCCTTGTTATTATGCCGACTATCCAACGCAATTCTATTTATTCCATAGGGCGACAAAACCTAAAGCACAATTCGCAAAAAACAACAAACATTTTTCTTTTATTAGCGCCTTTCGGAATGGAGGGCAGAGTCGATATAGCCTTATTCTAGGGGGTAGAAATCAGTTAAATACTGCATTTTTGCAAACCAGAGAGCATCTGTTAGTTACGATTGATGCAGGTCGTCCTTATATCGTCGATCCCGACAGCTTAGAACTCATAGAACCCATAGGTTCTACCAGCGATTGGAAGGGGATTTTCCCTGCGATGGCTAAACTTTTCCAAAATAATATGTTTGATGTCTATGTTAATTCAGCTCACCCTGTTGCTGATCTTAGCCATTCAGAGGGACGACCCGATGAATTTTTTACTACCAATTACTCTACTGGATATAACGGAAAATATAAAGAGCTTGTTAATTGTCTCTTAGATACTCTCAGTGTAAGCTTCAACGTCCTCTTCAAACATAGACAATTTGGCGATGAAGAATTCGGGCGTTTTACCTATTTACTTCGTTATCAGTTTGGCGATGGCAAACTAGGCAAAAAGCCGGAAATGAAGTCTTGGCGAATAGTCTTACCCGATGGCAAACCCGTTTTAGTCGAACAATCTCTTCATCAAATCGCCTTGACAGAAAAGTATTTAATTCTGTCTGATATTAACTTCAGGATGGAGTTTTCTCAAATTTTTTCCCCCTTCACCCTTGGTTTTCTGCGATTACCTTTATTTAGCCATAAGGTATTTGATGGCTTAGGTGCTTGGATGCATTCGATCTTTCTTAGCCAATGTAAACCCCTACCTTTTGGGACTTTATATATTGTCAACCGGGAAGATTTAGAGAAAAACCCTGAAGCGACAGAAGTTATAGCGAAGAAGGTGATTATTCCAATTGAGATTTCTCATTTTGCCGCAGATTATGCCAATCCAAATAACCAAATCACGATTCATATCGGTCATAGTAATGGTTGGGATGTAACCGAGGGAATTAGTCGCTATGACAAACCTGTACCCGGAAAATCACTGCGTCACGATTTGGAAGGGATGATGTCGGGTACAACCGATTTGGGTTGTCTCGGACGGTATGTTATTGATGGGGAGACGGGAGAAATTGAAAGTACTGAATTACTACCTGACTGTGAATCAACTTGGTCACTGTCAGTTTACACTCATCGAGACCTTAGCCGCGACTGCAAAGAGTCATCCTCCCGAACAATCAAAAATATTTATTGGATGTCTTGGGGATTCACTTGGGAGTTAATTCCTCAACGGATTTACGAGGCTTACAAAGCGGATAAAAATCGGGTTGTGGCTATTGAAGATTTGCCAGATCACGAACCTGTAACCTTACTCCGTCTCAACACAGAAACGATGGAAATTGTTGATCGTTTCCACTTTCCCGATCGCCATTTTGCTTGCTCACCACAATTCATTCCCAGTTCTCTACCCTGCCCAGAGGGAAAAGATGAGTCAACACATGGTTATATAGTGTGTATTGTTCTAAGCGATAATCCAACTCAACCCGATCAACCTAAAGATGAGTTTTGGATTTTCCACGCCGATGACTTCAACAACAAACCAATCTATCGATTAAGCGCTCCTGTAACTGACAAACCTCTCAATCTGGCGCTAACCCTGCATTCAATTTGGCTAAAAGATTTGCATCAGGGAAGACAGTACTCAGAAGATGAGCGACGCCAAAAACGAGAGGCTTCTATCCAGCTCGACTATAATCATTTATTGAAAGAGAAATCCCCAACGATTCAGAAATTATTTAGCGACATCGTTTATCCTCACTTTATTAAGCAAACGCTAGAAGAGGAATTTGAGAGGGAGGTTCTAAATAATTCTTAATACGTATAAGCGTCACTCATGATTACCAATTAAACACCATGAGCAGCACTCACAACGTACTCCATTCGCAAGAAGCTCTTCTACGTGAAGCGTTCTGATCAGGAGTAGGAATGAGAATCCTTCTTCCCTTCTCCCCCTCTTCTCCGTCTCCTGTTCCCTATTTTCAGAATAGACACCATGAGCGGTTCGCACTCAGCTCAATTCCTATTCACTGATTTTTTCTTGCAGCATCGGCTTTTCAGAATTAATACTCCAGATCTTCCTGGAACAGACATTCGAGAAAAACTGTACAGCAAGTAAGATAGCCAATCAAAAAAAGTAGTATTAGCATAAGGCTCACCTCCTCTTGTGGATACATCTAAGGGAACTCAATTTAGGAATTTAGTTACAATTGTTTACCTTGAGGAGTTGTTGCAAAATTTTAATCCCTGACATTCGGGGATTACCTGGGCATCTCAGAACTTACGCACAAACATCACTTATTGTAGGGGTTTTCTGGTCAGAAAGCCCTTACCCATGGCAGTTCAATGGGAAATTTGTGTAAGTCCTGATCTTTAAAGTACAGCTAACTCTACTCTGGTCTTAGCCGGAACTTGAAAGCCTAGTGCAAGAAGGCAGAAAGCAGAAGGTCAAAAGGCTTGTACTTTGTACTTTTGGCTCTGTTGTTAACTGGTCACTTATTTTCGCTATGCTGCACTAGTGTCGCGTGGTGGAAAATTTTTAACGCTGTGTACTAGCTATATTGATTTTGAACTGAAAGACATAGGACGAGAATATCGTTTATCTGTCTCTTCAACTTGCAATGAAGCATCTTCGTAGCGTTAGTATAATGTTTGCCAAATAAATCGACTGAAAGCCAACTTGTCGCTTCCAGTCGATTCTTGTGATCAGTCCAAGCCAAAAGTATTTGTTGTGGCTTTTATTGAGCCGAGCTACTACTAGACATTTGCTCGCGGGATGGCAGAATCACTCTGTCAATCACATGAATCACACCATTGTTGGCTTTAATGTCTGCTTGAACAACTTTGGCCTCGTTGACCATGACACCACTTGAACTTACTTTAACGTCCACTGGAGCCCCCGCAAGTGTCTCTGTTGTTCCAGATTGCAACATTGTGGAGGTTTTTTCTCCCGGAACTACATGGTAAGTCAGAATTTGAACCAAGACTTCTCGGTTTTCTGGCTTTAATAATTCCTCAACGGTACCTTCAGGCAAAGCTGCAAAGGCTTCATCAGTTGGCGCAAAAACGGTGTAAGGCCCACCAGAGGCTAAAGCTTTGTCTAAACCTGCCGCCTTCAGAGCTGCCGTTAAGGTTTTGAAGGAAGCATTAGAGGATGCAACATCAACAATGCTGCCAGTTGCAGAATTCGCACTAGCACTCATAGT
This sequence comes from uncultured bacterium, assembly GCA_966675205.1. Lineage (GTDB taxonomy): Bacteria > Cyanobacteriota > Cyanobacteriia > Cyanobacteriales > Coleofasciculaceae > JBFLZA01. The sequence goes on along the minus strand of CBKWLJ010000005.1, from coordinate 28,233 downwards.
TGAGTTACTGCTCATACCAGTGGATTCAGTCGCCATAGTTTGAGTGCTTGCTTCCTGGCTCATCGTCATGTTGCCAGAAGTAGAACGAGAACTCATTGTCATTGAGCTAGAGCGAGAACTGGTGAGCTCAGAAAAAGAACGAAGAGTTAAAGCGTTAGCACCCAGTTTTGAGGTAATGGCAGCAGCAGTGTCTGACGGTACAATCACCCTATCAATGACATGAATGACACCATTGCGAGCTTGGATATCAGGTTGAGTGACGGTAGCACCACTCACAGTAACACCAGTTCCAGCAACACTCACTTCAACTGGACTACCTTCAATGGTTTTGACGGCTCCAGACTTGAGCGTCGTGGAAGTCATATCGCCTGGAACCACATGATATTTCAGAATTTCAACCAGAGTTTTGCGGTTCTCTGGTTTGAGCAAAGCTTGAAAGGTTTCTGGGGGTAGAGCTGCAAAGGCAGCATCTGTAGGCGCGAAAACCGTGTAGGAGCCTCCTTTTAGAGCTTCATCTAGGTTGGTGAGCCTCAACAATCCGTCCAAAACGTTAAAGGATTGATTGGAGCTAGCGATCGCCGAGATGCTCATGCTCTGTGTCGAATTCATGGATGTAGATGAATTCATGGGTTGAGCTTGAGCTTGACTCTGCATCTGGGGGGCTGACATATTCTGCGCTAACACTGGGAGTGCCACAAAAGCGCTAGCCGCTCCTGCCAGAGCTACAAATTTCTTAACGGATTTGGTCACTTTACCCACCTTTACAGAGGTCTCCTATGAAGAAATATTAAGATACGTTAATAAATCAGCATAATTACATTTGTAGGGATAAAGCCTCTATCTTTTGGTAGAGGTGCGGGGAAAGGGGAAAGGGACAAGGAGAAAGGAAAGCAACCCCATGAATACGTTCAGAGAAATAGATTCTCGAAGAGAAAAAAAGGTCAGTTCCTATTTTAATTAAGCAACTGACCTTAATATTGATAAAAATTGAATGTGTATCTGTATTGAGCAATTAACCGATTAATTTTGCCCAAGATTGAGGGCCGATATTGCCATCAACGGTTAAACCGTTTTGTTTTTGAAACTTCTCCACCGCTGCGGCTGTCCCTGGTCCATATATACCATCACGCTCAACTCCCACACGGTATTGAATATATTTAACAACTGTACCGCCAGCATGGTTTGCTCGTAGAATTGGCTTGGCGAGTATTTGATTAATGACTAGCCATGTCGTCGCTCCCGCAATTCCTGTTTCAGTGACATCAACAATGTTTTGAAAGTTTTTGATTGCGGCTTTGGTTTCATTATCCAAAGAGCCATCTTCTACCAAAGGCTTACCGTTATCGTCGCGGATTTTTAATCGATTCAAGGCTTGTTGAAGTTCTAAGGTAGTAAACTTATCATCAGCATCCGGAGTCGGTGCAGTTTGTCCGGTTAATCCTTTGACAATAGCTGTTGCTATCTCTTCGGCATTATACCGATCCATATCCTTTTTGTTATCGCAAAAACAGCACTCGACTAGGACTGCTGTTGCATACACATTTCTTAGGACATATAAATGCGAACCATTTTTAACGCCTCGATTGAAATATCCTAGCTTAACGATATTATCAAGGATACGTTTTGCAATACTTCTTCCCGCATCGCTGACGGCAAAAACTTCTGTACCATTCGCTTGTTGATTGAACGAATTAAAATGAATGGACACAAAGACATCCACATTATTACTGTTAGCTGTATTGCATCGTGAGGAAAGAGAATTTCCTACACCACTTGCTCTGCTCGGTCGGCAGCCAATTACTTGATGTCCAAGGGCTTGTAACTTGGAAACAACTTTACTTCCTACCTCCATTGTCATGACATCTTCCTGCCTAATTCCTTTGGCTCCAACGTCAGGAGGGCAATTATGTCCGATATCGATACCGTATTTCATAAAGATTGCCTAATTAAGTTTGTCAAGACTTTGATTGTTCAGAAAGTTTCTTCAAAACCTTTCAAATCAGTTCCGGACAAGTCGTAAGATGAGAGGTTATGGGATAAATTGTGCGATCGCATCCTCTTGCTTAAATTTCCTGTAGCGTGCGTTAACGAAGTGTAACGCACCAACTGGGTTAGTGCATTACGGCGCACAGACTTGTAGAATTGCTTAAAACTTCCCTCAAATACGCGCCTAACGCACCCTACGGTAATTGAAGCCAATCCTCAACGCAGTAACTCTTCTAGACTATGCTGGTTCCAAAGCGATTGGTACAAACCCGGACTGGCTACAAGCTCAGCATGGGTACCCATTTGCACAATTCTGCCTGCATCCATCACAAAAATCCGGTTAGCCGTGGCAGCCGCAGAAAGTTGGTGAGAGATAAAAATCACAGTTTTCCGCTGAGTGCCTTCCGATAGATTTTGCAGAATTTGGGTAGCGGTTTGGTTATCAACGCTAGAAAGGGCATCATCAAGGATAAGGATGGGTGATTCCATCAGCAGTGCTCTTGCTAAAGCAGTGCGCTGTCTTTGGCCTCCAGAGAGGGTAATTCCCCGTTCTCCCACAATCGTGTCATAGTGCTGAGGGAAGTTGAGAATTTCTGAATGGATTTGTGCTTGCTTGGCCGCGTATTCAACTTCTGACTGTTCGGCTATCGGGTTACCGAAGCGGATGTTGTTTTTGATGCTAGTACTGAAGAGGAAGCTGTCTTGAGGAACATAAGAAATCGCTCCTCGCAAGTCTTGCAATCGCAGTTTTGTTATATCATATCCATCTATAAATAGCTGATGGCTGTCAATATTCAACAAACGGGGTATGGCATTGGCAAGAGTTGATTTCCCTGAACCAATGGGTCCCACAATTGCCACTGTTTCACCCGCATGAATGGTAAAACTGACATCTTTGAGTGCCGGAGTTTTCGCAGTAGGATAGGTGTAACTCAGATTTTGTGCCGTTAATTCACCTTTCACCGTTGCTGGTAAACTAGTTGCATCAGGAGCATCCTTAATTTGAGGCTTGACGCTGAGAATCGACTCAATTCGGTCAACACTCACTTCACCCCGTTGGTAGGCAGTAATGGTAAAACCTAAGAGTGCAGTGGGGAAAACCAGACGCTCTGAGTAGAGAAGTAGGGCGACAAAATCACCTACTGTAATTGCACCAGAGGCAATCGCTCCAGAGCCCAACCATAGCAAGACGAGTAAGCTGATATAAGCAAGTGCTTCAATGACAGGAAACAGGACGTTTCGTGTTTTTGCCAAATCGAGATTTGCTTGTAAAAGCTGTGTGTTAAGTCCTCGGAAAGCGCGGCGTTCGTTTTCCTCCTGAGCGTAAATTTTAATCAGGGAGATACCACTCATATCTTCCTGAATCAGTTCACTCATGTTCGAGAGTTCTTCTTGCACCGCTAGCTGTTGGGTACGCAGTTTCTCGCTAAACAGTTGGACGGTGATGAGCATGAAGGGGTAAACTGCGATCGCTAACAGAGTAAGACGCAAGCTAATCGACATCATCACGGGTAGCGTCAAGCCGTAGGCAAAAACAGTATTCGCCAAACTCAACACCGCAAACCCCAACAAACGCCGAATATTATCAACATCGCTCGTAGCGCGGTTAATCAAATCTCCCGATGTATTCGTGGAAAAATAGGAGGGTTCTAGGGTTAAAAGATGCTGAAAAATCTTTTGCTTAAGGTCAAATTCGACCTTGCGCCCTACCCCAAAAAGTAGAGTCCGCGATACCATCCGAATGATCCACATGAATGAGGCAAGGATGAGGAGAAGAAATACAAAGCGCCAAATACGATCAAAATCTAAAGCGGTACGCAGTTCGTCAATGCTGTCTCTAATCAGTAGAGGGATGTAAACGCCGAGTCCATTGACAATCAATAGTGCGATGATACCGAGTACTGCCTCCCAAGTATGAGGGCGCAGGTAAGTCAGTAGTTTGTGCAACCTGGAGTTAGCCATACGTACCTAAGAAGAGGATTGGAGATTCGGTTTCAGGATTGTGAAAAAATGGGATTGTTCGCTGGGTACTCTCATCGTTGGTAAATTCATTGATGCCAATTGAAACAGCAACTGTTTTTGAGGACACGCAGCGCAACTTGACAAAAAGTTTGGATTCCAATCCTCCGGGATTTATTGAGAACCCTAACCTGACATCTCGCACCCTTATCAATCACTGTAGGGTGGGCAAAGTTAAGCAACGATAACATAACTTTTCCAGCTTTATAGCTCTTGCCCACCCTACCCTTCAGGGGATTGTTAAGAATGGTACAAGATGTGAGTAACCTTTCTTCATCTTAAATGCTGACGTTCTCCCGATGGGAAATTCGTCAATACAGTCTCTGGGGTCACTCATTCTCGTGAGCTATTGATTCTACCTTTTGGTAGATGAATCATTTTAGAGGCTTATTTTAGTGGCCTTCATCCTCAATGAATTGTAAAAACTTCATCATTTATCTGTGTGCATCTGTGGTTCATTTTTCTCACAAATCATCTAGAACTGCTATGGTGCATGATGGAACTAGCAACGCCCAAAGGCCCACGAGTCACACCAAGCTGATTTTGCAGTCTTAAGTCTCGCCAGAGTTGAGAACCGGTAATCTCCCCTTGTAGCAGTTGACGGTAACGATGAATCGTCTCTGTCACTTGGTCGGCTGTCTCATTGACAAATTCAATGCGGAAGTAGCGCACCCCTCGGTCTATCAACCGTTGCACATACTCCGCCCCAGTTTGGGCGGTGCCGTTAAAGACAGTGTTTCGACAGCCTGCATCCGCTTGGAGGATGTGTTCGGTGCCAACACGGTCTCTTAATTTCACTTCATGCTTCTCACAGGGGCGTCCACAGTTGGTATAGTCTGTTCCTGTCGATAAAAACGTACAGAATACGCAGTGTTCCATGTGGAACATGGGGATGTGCTGATGAATGGTGACTTCAAACCAGTGAGGTGGACTACTGGTAAGTAAATCTTCAAGTTGGTTGATGTTCAGGTCGTAGGATGCCGTAAGTCGCTCCAGACCAAACTGCTGCTTAAAGTAATCCGCCGTTAAAGGATTAGCAACGTTGAGGGAGAAATCCCCAATACAACGTTCACTAGCAAAAAACTGAAGCTGGTCATAATTTCGCACCAGATAGCCATCTGCATCACAAGAGCGTACTTGCTGCAAAATATAGTTCTCTCCAGGTTTGGTAATCCGAGGTGGCGCAACCCAAATCGTGGGAAATGATGAATTATGAATTATGAATGATGAATTATCTGTGAGCTGAGTTTGCTTCTGACGAACTAACTGTACAGCTTCACGATAAGCGCGGGGGTCTTCAAATTCACAGTAGAGAGTTTCAATTCCGGCTTGGAGTGCCGCTTGCAGTTGCTTCAGGTTTCGCACTAACACAATGAGACTAGGTGAACCTAAAGGTGTTGCTTCTTGAGCGGGTAGTAAGTTGGAGAGGGAAGCTTCTGAGTTGAGTTGCCAGCGTTTGGGTTTCGCTCTCAACTCCTCCAACTGTGCCACTATCTCCCGCCGTAGACGGTTTAACTCACTCACCGGCACCATAACGGCACCTTGGAGGCGATTAGTTAACGACCCCAAACAGAAGGGAGTATTGCCCATACGACCCAATTGTTCTTCTAAGCGTTCTGAGGTGAGGGGTTTAGTGTGGGCTTCGACTAGGGATATTGAAGATTCTACCTGAACCACATGACCGATTTCATCACGCGCGATCGCAATTAAAGCTTGACCGACTTCTCCATAAACTTCCAAGTGAATCGGACGCTGAAACTGAGGAGTCTCCCCGGCAAAACTTTGGCGCAGTTGTCTATCTAATTCTGGGTCACTGGTTTTCCAAATCTTATCCCCCACATGCACCCGTCGCCAATTGATATCACGTCGTCCAAATGTAAGTACACTCTGTTTGCCCTGCTGTTCTACTGCATAGATTCGACCGCCTTCTTCCTGCGCTTCAGGGTGGCCGCAGTCGAAGACGATACCATCTCCAGGTTTAATCGGCGCTTGCAACTGCACCGTAACTTGATCTTTATCTTGATAAATGCGAGTCACTTCGCCCAGGTAAACTCCCCGCTTTTTGCCGAAATGGGCATGAACCAATTCTTGATTGTTTATTCCCCGAAACCAACCGGTATAGAGGCCGCGAGAAAACGCCATCTCTAGGTTGTAGTGTTCTTGGTTTGTTGCTGGGTATGAATTAGAACCTCCCTGAACCAAGGAGGATTTTTGGTTCCCCCCTTTTAAAACAGGAGTTTTTGGGTTCCCCCCTTGTGAAGGAGGGCTAGGGGGGTTTGAGTTCCCCCCTTTTGAAGGGGGGCTAGGGGGGATCGAACCCAACTCCTCCATCACCCGATTCAGTGCTTGTCGATAAACGCGAGTCACGTTAGCAACGTACTCTGGTGTTTTCAGGCGTCCTTCAATTTTCAAAGAACTAACTCCAGCCTTCACCAACTCTGGGAGAACCTCTAATCCAGCCAAGTCTTGGGGACTGAGCAGATATTTCCGATTTCCCAGTTCTAATTCTTCCCCATCCGCAATTAGCTCATAGGGCATCCGGCAAGCTTGGGCGCATTCTCCCCGGTTAGCAGAACGTCCTCCTAATGCTTCACTCGTTAAGCACTGGCCCGAATATGCCACACACAAAGCACCGTGAACAAAGGCTTCTAGGGGGAGTGAAACATTGCGTTCCCCAAGCTGCTTCTGAATTTTGTTAATTTCTCTAAGAGAACATTCACGCGCCAAGACAACCAACTCACAACCCAGCGATTTGGCAAATTCCACACCCGTCGCACTGGTAATGGTCATCTGGGTAGAGGCATGGATGGGAAAATCGGGAGAAAGATGGCGAATCAAGCGGCAAATTCCCACATCCTGAACAATCACAGCATCCACACCGGCGGCAATAATAGTGCGGAGATACTGCTCTGCTTCCGCTAGTTCCTGAGGAAAGACTAACGTATTGAGGGTGACATAGCCTTTCACACCCCGACGGTGCAGGAATTCCATCAGTTGGGGCAAGTCTGCTTCGGTAAAGTTGTGCGCCCGCATCCGTGCATTAAATCGCTCCAAACCGAAGTAGATTGCATCTGCTCCATTTTCTACAGCCGCTTTGGCACAGTCCCAATGTCCTGCTGGGGCAAGGAGTTCAGGTCGCTGCAAGGGAGATGGCGTGGGTTGGGAGGTGGAAATGCGATCGACGTTCATTGCGGTTGCGGGTGAGATGGCACTTGCCTAAGCTGAATTTTCATAAAAGACAGGCAAGATGCCTATCCCACAAGAAATTAAGATAAACACCTACTTGCTGTTTTTAAGCAAGGGCAGCTTAGGAGTCAGGGGTTCATTAGCCATGATATCGTTGCTGGTTTTTGGCGGAGGCGATCGCATCAAATCTCTGAACTTCCCGCACGATTTTCTCAAGAAACACTTTTCCTGGAGACTGGGTGAAACATTGGGATAGCAAACTCTTGGCTTTTTAACCTCAGCGAGTCGCCCAAATGCTTCTCCCCTATAAGCCCCTGTATGTTTCTTTTATTTATCGCTTCTCAAGATTGCGACTCCTTCTATTATGGAAACTATTATGGAAATAATGCCGATGCGATCGCCAAAATGATACCAACCAAGCTGGTTGCCGATTCTCTAACGGTTCTCCCTGTAGCCTAGAACTGTACAGCCTCACACCACCGACCGATCATGCCCTCACCCTTTCCTGGGATGAATCCCTATTTAGAACAACCAGAAATCTGGTCGCAAGTTCACAAGTGGGTGATTATTCTAATTGCCCAAACTCTTAACCCGCAACTCCGGCCCAAGTATCGGGTAGCGGTTGAGGAAAGAGTCTACGAAACTAGGGGCGATGATTCCTTGTTAGTAGGAATACCTGATGATGTGGTTGTGCAAAGTTCTCAACCCACTCCAACAACTGATACAACGAATTCAGCCAATATTGCCGTTGCTACTCCTCCCGTTAAACCCGTAAAAGTCACTCTTCCCATGACTGAAACAGTTAGGGAGTGGTACTTGGAAGTGCGTCAAGTAGAAACCGGAGAAGTGATTACCGTTATTGAAATTCTTTCTCCTAAGAATAAACGGTCTGGAGAAGGACGCATTAAATATGAAAGCAAACGACAAAAAATCTTAGACAGTCTCACTCATTTGGTGGAAATTGACTTGCTCCGTCAAGGAAAACCCATGCCGATGAACTCTCAAGAAATCCAAAGCCATTATCACTTCGTCGTGAGTCGCTCATCTGAGCGTCCGCAAGCTGATTTATATGCGTTCAATCTTCAACAAGAAATCCCTCTAGTTCCTCTACCTTTGCAACCTGGAGATACAGAACCTGTAATTAATTTACAAGACTTGGTGCATCGCCTCTACGAGCAAGGCAGTTATGATTTAGCGATCGATTACACAAAAGAACCCATTCCTCCTTTATCAGCAGCAGATGCCGCTTGGGTGGATAAAGTATTGCGCGAACAAGGATTGAGATAAGTAAGCGATCGCTTCCTTACTTCCCAGGTTCAAATGTAGCAAATTCATTTTCTGGAGCGTAGTCGAGCGTTTGTTTCAGCTACTACTATGAGCTACAACCCGGTATCAGCTTGTCGTACTGTATCCAAGATAATCTTCTTGATGTTCTTTGGTCCTAGAATTGAGTTCAAACAGCGTCAATTGGGTAGGATATTCACGATGCAATCTAGTACAAACACCAGAATCTAGATATTGCTGTACATCTATTAATATCTTATCCGCTAAAATTTTAGCTAAATTAACAGGAACTGCATTCCCTACCATTTTATAACCATTGGCGATATGATTATATTTAAAAATAAAATAATCTGGGAAAGTTTGAATTCTCGCGCATTCTCTAACAGATAGACGACGATACGGTTTAGGTGAATCATCAGCGAATTTCCATTTGTCTTTTTCTACCCATATCATTTTACTTGCCTGAGGATGTATAGGGGCGTGTCTCCCACCGGCTTGAATTGTGAAGGATGGTTCGTTCCAACTTCTTACCCTATTTCTCGACATATAAATACTTGAAAATCCACCCTCCATATATTCATGATTAGGTACGGTACTGTGACTTTGAATCAGCGCACTTTCTACAGGTAAAGGCTCTATTTTACTTAAGTCATAGATGGCATCTCTAAGGGTGAAAACTTTTTTACTTTCACTAGGAAATTCAAAGCTTCCTCCCATATCTTTCCGATACCCTACAATAATTACCCGTTTTCTGTCTTGAGGGACATTGAAGTTGCTAGCATTCAGTAACCTGTAAGTTACCTCGTATCCAGCATCCTGAAATTGGCAAAGAATATTTCTAAATGCGTGAGCGTGTTTATTAGCTAAAATTCCACTAACATTTTCTGCCAAGAAAAACAAAGGTTTCTTGTCTCTAATAAGTTGAATGTAATTATAAAATAATTGCCCCCTACTATCATTAATTCCTCGCCCTGCACCAGCTTCGCTCCAGCTTTGGCATGGAGGTCCACCTATAATACCTACACAGTTAGGAATTTCTGAAGATTCAATGTTTCGTATATCTCTTTTATCTAGTTTTGTGTTTGGGTGATTGAATTCATAAGTTTCCCAAATAGATTTATCATATTCATTTGCCCACACTATATTAAAGCCTGCTTGACGAAAGCCCAAGTCTAAGCCGCCACAACCTGAAAATAGAGATAGAATGTCCATGTTTTAAGATTCAACCTGGTTGATTATTCTGATTCCCTAAATAAGAGAAGACCTCATTGTATTTTTCTAATCTGCCATATTCATCATTTTTGCTAATAGTATTAGCTAATGCGTTTCTTGGAGCTTGCAGCATTATAGAGTTCGCTCTCTTCCTAATGCCGCTACCTGCTTTATGCCATTGTGCCTGATAGCAGGAAGCGATCACACCTCCTCTTGCCACTACCTTCATTGTGCTTAACGCTATCAAATGACGCTATTACCCTTCCTAATCCCTTTACAGTTCTTATAGTAAACCTTTCTAGAAAGCTAGCCTTTCAAAATATAGCTATACTGGACTTTGAAATCTGTAAAGTTTTGACAAGAGGTAGTAGCGTGTCCCTAATTGAGATTTATCGAAACAGAGTATCAGAAGATGTTGAACCGAAGTTGAGGAGGAAAGCCAAGGAAATTTTGCGTGCCTACAGACACTCATGGGACATATTCAGCGAGTTAATTCAGAATTCGGTCGATGCGATTAATAGGCGTTACAGAATTCTGAACGAGCCGGATTTTTATTTGTATAATGAATTTCGCAAGCATTATAATGTTACCGCACAGCCATCTTATAGAGGAATTATAAAAATAAAAATTGATGTACTTAACAAGGTTATTCAGATAGAAGATAACGGTGTTGGAATTGAAGCTGAAAACCTAGAGAGATTTTTGCTGCCCGAAGAAAGTGGTAAAGTCCTGGGGAAAGAATATGGATTTAAAGGATATGGATTAACGTTTGCTGCTTTTATTTCAAGGGAGTTCCAAATAAAAAGTAAATTTTTTGTTTCATCAGATACATCGGAAGTTAACTTAAATGGTCTTTTTGATTGGTTAGTCGATCCAACAAACACTGCTCAATTTCCTGATACACCTAATTCATCAATCAATCTCCCTCTTACTCAATCTGTTATTGATGGAGAAAAGTGCAATACAGTTATTAGAGTTAGGCTTGAAGAAGATTACAAAACAAGGTTTCCTGCAATTGCCGCAACAGACGCAGCATTAACCTATATCGAAAAACCTGAACATTGGAAACGTCTTCAATACATTCTCAGAAGTAGGACAGCAATAGGCAATACGAGATCGCTATTTAATCAACCTCCAATAGTTCCGATAGATGTCAGTGTCACAGTATTATTTCCTGATAATACTCAGGAAGAGAGGAATCTACCTTATGAGTTTTATCATCCGCGCGAGCATGATGAAATTAAATCAGCTTTATACGATTTTGCTGACTATGCTCAAAAGTTTCCTCAAGCCTCGTTTAATAGAAATTTCCGAGGTTTATATCACGCGATTATGGATCAAAGTATTGGAGCGAGGAATCCTATTCAATGTGATATTGCAATCCTAGCTGCCAGTTCTACAAGATTATCTAACATAGAAAGCGATTTAATGCTAGATCAAGTGGAAGCAGTAGATGTTGGCATTTTTTATGGTATTCATCTATCAATAGATGGTATGCCGACAGGCATACGAATAGATGACTGGGATATAAGAGGAAATGATCGCAAGCGGTACTATGTTATTGTTGACGCAAGACTTGGGATTAGTGAGCAACTCGATCCAGGTAGGAAAGGAATCTCTGACTACTTTACTAACTTAATAAGTGATCGTGTATGGGAACTCATAAGAGACGAACGTCTCGGCAACTCTGACACATTTTCTCGCTATGCTGTAAGGTTTTTAGATCATGGTAGAGCTATGAATCCTCTACCAACGCAGACCCAAGAATTTCAACAAAAAGTTAATGACATAAAGCAGGAAACTCAGGAACAAGATAAAGTACAAAAAGATTTACTTCAGTTAGTAATAGACCATACATCATTATTACATTTCCCCACTGATGAGCAAGAAGTAATTTTGATGTTTTACAGTCTTCTAAGCAAGCAAGTTATCAAAGGCTACAAAACAGTATATTTATCAAGCAAAGCCACCTATGATGCCGCCTTTGATTATGAAATCGAATGTACTGCCTCTAATGTATATCCAGAGGATGCGCTCGGTGTTGGGAAACTCTTGGTTGAGCAGTTACGGGGGGGAAGCCGTTCGACAAAAATTACCCCAAAATATGTTCACAAAGAAAGATTTGCAGGACTCACAAAATCAGCAGAACTTTGTGTTGAGTTCAAGCCAACATTAGGTGATTTTTTAAAAGAAGTTGTCCAGAATTCTGGTAAAACGAACAAAAACCCTAATGACATTGACCTTTTGATAGCTTGGGATGACATGATCCCATCTTCAATATCTTCAGCGTCATATACTCTTGCAGAAGCTCAAGATAATCAACGAATTTTTCACGCGACAACACACAAACTTGGGCTATTAGGTACACACCATACGGAGATATATTGCATAGTTTTGAAAAAAGTTTTGGAAAGAGTGAAGGCATAATCTATTAATTTTTACGGTTTGGCCCCAGTCCAGTCATAAACCAGACTGGGGATTACCTGAGATTAGACTCAGCTTAATGCACTAACTCGATCGCACGTTTGGTTAGCGCTTGCGCCGTGATTCCATTAAACGGCATCAACTCTCCAGCACTTGCTTTAGTTTCTCTACGCTTACAAGCAAAGGTATCCCACTTGCAGCTACTCCGCAACATGATAGGTTCGTGTATCTCGCTTCAAGCATTAATCAACCTCAAGCCATTTCCTCTCGCAACTTCTCCTGCACCCATAAATTTAAAAGTGTTTCTGGAGAGATACCTCTGCGTCGTGCTAAAGAGCGGAGCTGTTCTGATAAAGTATTATCTACCCGGTAATATATCACCTCAGACTGAAGGTTAACTTTAAACTCAACCGGATAAGTCTGTTCCCAATAATCCGCCGTATTATGCTCATCCCAAAACTCACCTATTTCCTCATAAGAGGTAGCATTTGAGATAGAACTTCTAGTTATTTCGGTATCTTCTTCGTTCGGCATTAGTCATGTCCCTCGCAGATAATATTAAGGCATTTCTATCTTGCTTATAGATGAAGAAAACAGTTAAATAGCGTCCTGCATCTGTTTGACCATAAGCAGCATAGACATTTTCATTTTGACGATTTCCCTTTTCAATAAATCGAAAAACTGGAAACCTGCTAAAGACTTCTCTTACCTCTTGGGGCTGAACACTATGCTTTCGAGCAAGTTTTTCAACTATGTTATCCAGGAAGATTAAGTCAAATATTTCCAACTCAATTTTATCTCCTGTAAGAATCAACCCCACCTAGGATAAACCCAGGTGGGGGCAACACACTACATCAAATCCAGCTTAATGTACTAACTCGATCGCTCTTTTCGTTAGCGCTTGGGCCGTGATTCCATTAAACGCCATCAACTCTCCAGCACTTGCAGTCGTTTCTCCTCGTTTCCAAGCAAAGGTATCCCGCTTAGAATTACTCCGCAGCATGATAGGTTCCAGCATTGCCGAAGCACCACCCGTTACCCCAATCAACGCATCGCCGTCAAACAACCCTGCAAACCCAGCATCATCCAAGAAGCCGCCATCAGGTTCGGAACAGGTATCCCAAGCCGTATCGAAGGGACGATACAGCCGTCGGGGGCTGATTACCGAGACAATCCGCACGCCAATCCCTTCGGTTTCCAAATGGGCAGCCGCTTCAAACACGGGAATCAGCGTCATATCGCCAATGACGGCAAATACAACCTTCTTACCGCCCTCAACTTCGTGTAACACCACTGCACCATTGCGTAACCCTTCGCGAGTTTGTTCAAAGGTGGTGCGAATAGGCAAAGGTGACTTACTCGCCGTAATCACAATTCCTTTGTTTTTCGTTGTCAGCGCCCACTCGTAGCAGGCTTGGATGCTATTGGCATCGGGGGGAAACAGAGGGAAGACATTGCCATTCCGCATCATGGCGGCAAAATACGCCTCAATTTCTGGACGCTGGTGAGTCCAACCGTTGCGGCCTTGCTCCAATGCCCCAGCCGTGTATAGGGTAATCGTTGAAGGCGTGGGACGGCGTAACTCTGCCATCGCTTGCGTCACCGTCTGCCAAATCGGTAAACCATTGATGGCAAAAGATTCGTAGGAACACCAGAGGGTACGAGCACCCATCAAGGATAAACCTGCTGCCAAACCCGCACAAGCATCTTCACTCAGCGGTTCGTAAACTTGTCCTTTGGGTGATTGGTTGTAGAGATTATCTGATGTGGGGTGGATAATCTTAAGGGCTTGGTTGATATTGCCAATACCGGAGGCTTCGTTACCATCGGCGTTGGTTACCAGGAAATTGCGATCGCACTCTCCCACTTTACCAACCAACTGTCCCATTGCCGTTGTTGAAACCTTTGGATCACCTCCAACCGCATACTCTTCCAGAGGCAATTCCCCTAAATCAGGTAACGGCAACTCAAATTCCGTTACTGCCGTTTTCGCCGCCGGGCCACCGCCTGCGTGTTCAAAGTTCGTCCGTACCAACTCCCAAGCTTCCAGAGATAACGCCCTAGTTTGCAAGGCTTCCTTAATATGGGGACTATCCAGCGTATCTTTAGGATAGAGGTTGTGAGATTTTGCGCCTCGTGCGTGGACACCCGCACCTTTAAGCTGTTTGATAATAAACACGGTTAGCTTACCACTCAGGGCAGACTTCGCCGCTTTATCCACACCCACAAGTACTGCCTTCGTAAATTCCAGCCGCTTCTCAAAGGAGAAAGCCGTACTATCCACATAATCCCCAGGCTGATTTTGGTCGTCAAAGTCTTTCGCATCAACGAGAACAACTTCTGCAAACCCATTACCGCGCCAGTATTCCAGCATCTCCTCATTAGATTTAGTGGACACCATACTGTGATGTTCTTGGCTGTAACCATTCCACACCAGCACAGGCAGGAAATTCGTAGCGTCGGGATAAGCAGTGTTAAAGTGAGCCATACTGCTCATCGGGTAGGGTTCACCCATACCACCGTCACCGAGAGTAAAGGGGAATAGTTTATCCCGGTGGAGGAGTGCTGCTGCCATCGCGAAGTGTTGCCCTTGTCCCAAGGGGCCAGCAGGGGCGAGAATACCGGGAATGTAGCCAGAGAGATGACCTAAAAGCCCGTGTTTTTCCCGGAAGCGATCGCGCAATTGCTCCACCGTATATATTCCCATGTCCTCTAACGACCGATCCAGGAACATGGCGCTGTAAAAGCCAGGAGCATGATGCCCGACTTCTGTCAAGATGTTTTTGTAGCCCAGCATCACGAGGGCTGCATAGGCTTCCGCTTGACTCGCAAAGCCGCCTGGGTGTCCAGAGGCTTTACTTCCCGTAACTTGCAATGTTAAGTAACGCAGAGCGTCAGCCGCTAGCAGGGTTTGAAATACAGCTTTATCATCATTAGGGTCTGCGATCGCTTTTCTTCCTGGTGCGATCGCAGGTTCTTTCCCTAGTTTGTCAAATCCCGGCAAGGCTTCACCAAAATACTGAATTCCCTTTTCAAAGCTAGGGGCTTGAGTGGCAACGGTCATAATCTCAGATACCTCTTCCTATAACTGCATCCCTGTCAGGATTAGCTTCATTAGGTAGATCGTACTATTTGGTCAGCCGAGAAAGGGTGCTGTTAAGGGCGTTAGTTCAAGGATTCAATGCTATGAAAGACATGAAATAACTTATCGATAGGATAGAGCTTTCTGATTCACCTCGCTAACAACATCGATGTTTCATCGTTTCGTCATTCCGACATAGTCTCGCGGATGCACAAACCAGCGCAATTTGAAGCCAAGCGTTATCTTCAAATTATTAGTCCCAACAGAGTTGCAACTGAAAAATTTAAAAGTTGTAAACTTCTCGCCTTCTAACTGTTAACTCTATTGAGCGTGAACCAAGAGGCATCTATGCAATTACCTGATGGGCCAAAAACTTCACCCTGGTTACAACTTAGCCAGTGGATTGCTGAACCTTTCAACTTTATGGAACGCTGTGCTCAAGCACACGGAGATACTTTTACTGTACGGCTGGGCAACCTCTCCCCCATGGTGTTTTTCAGCAATCCAGAAGCGATTCAAGAAATTTTTACGGCTGATGCTAACTTATTCGATGTCGGTCGAGGTAACGGTATTATACAACCCCTGGTAGGAGAGAACTCTGTCCTCTTATTAGATGGCGATCGCCATCAACGACAACGCCGTCTACTCATGCCTCCCTTTCATGGAGAACGGATGCGAAATTACGGTCAACTGATTTGTGAGATTACTGAGAAAGTCTCAAGTCAGTGGCAGATTAACAAACCGTTTATTGCCCGTGCCACTATGCAAGACATTACTCTGCAAATTATCTTACACGTTGTATTCGGTTTGCAGGAGGGGGCGCGTTATCAGCAATTGCAGCCACTTTTAGCTTCGCTGCTGGATATGACTGGCTCCCCGTTGCGTTCCAGTGTCCTCTTCTTGAATTTCCTGCAAAAGGATTGGGGCCCTTGGAGTCCTTGGGGACAGATGATGCATCGTAGACGGGTGGTTTACGACCTGCTTTATGCTGAAATTACAGAACGTCGTCAGCGATCGCATCCTGGCACAGACATTCTCTCCCTGCTGCTATCCGCTCGTGATGAACAAGGCGAGGCGATGACTGACGCAGAATTGGCTGATGAGATGATGACTCTATTGGTTGCCGGTCATGAGACGACCGCTACTGCTCTGGCTTGGGCGTTGTATTGGATTCACAAGCTGCCGTCAGTGCATGAAACCTTGCTCAACGAACTGAAGAGGCTAGGAGATCATCCCGATCCAATGCAGTTATCTTCTTTACCATACCTAAATGCTGTTTGTCAAGAGACACTGCGGCTCTATCCGGTTGTCCCCATTGTCCCTCCACGAATCACCAAATCGTCTATGCAGATTAGGGGTTATCAGTTTGAGCCAGAGACGCGACTGACCCCTTGTATTTATTTAACGCATCATCGAGAAGACCTTTATCCAGAACCCAAGCAATTTAAACCCGAACGCTTTTTAAAACGGCAATATACGCCTTATGAGTATTTACCCTTTGGCGGAGGGAATCGACGCTGCCTTGGCTTTGCCTTGGCGCAGATGGAGATGAAGTTGGTTCTCGCTACAGTTTTATCTAATTATGAACTGATACTTTGCGATCGCCGGCCTGTAAAACCCGCTCGTCGTGGCGTGACGCTTGCCCCTGCTAGTGGCGTCAAAATGGTGATGAAGGGTCGGCATCAGCGTGGAGGGCAAAAACCGCAAGTGGTTGTAAACTCAGTTTAAACTCGCCTATTACAGTTTGATGAAGACTTTGTAGTGAGAACCCTCTTCAGTAAGGAGAGTGCTGAGATTATGTCACGATTACTAAATGTCACTCCTGACGATACGTAATCTATGAAATTGCCTGATGGTCCTCAGACACCGTCTTTATTCCAAACCCTTCAATTAATTGCTCAACCCACTCAATTTCTTGACACCTGTCGCAAGCGCTATGGAGACCCCTTTACCGCACGGGTACTGGGTTTAAATTCTCCGCCTGTGGTATTTTTTGGCGAGTCCCAGGCAATTCAAGAGATTTTTACACTGCCTCCGTCCCTCTTGGATTTCCGCAAGGCGACTCATGTCTTTGAACCCCTGATGGGAAGCCAATCTATTATTTTGCAAGAAGGCCGTAGCCACCAGCGCTTGCGCCAATTGATGATGCCACCCTTCCATGGCGATCGCATGAGAAGCTATGGTCAGATTATTAGCGAACTGACTGAGCAAGCTACCGCAGATTGGACAACGGGTTCAGTGGTATCGATCCAACAGGTGATGCCCAAGATTACCCTCCAGATTATCCTACGGGTGGTCTTTGGTCTCAAACCGGGGCCTCGTTACGAAGAACTTGAAAAACTGCTAAGTTCCCTGTTGGACGACATTACCAATCCTTGGTATTCCAGCCTATTTTTCTTCCCCCCTCTACAAAAAGATTTAGGTGCATGGAGTCCTTGGGGACGCTTTATCCGACGCCGCCAAAAAATAGATGCCTTGATTTATGCTGAAATTCGAGAACGCCGCCAATATGGGGACGCATCTCGTACTGATATTCTGTCGATGTTAATCTCAGCGCGAGATGAACAGGGTCAACCCATGAGTGATGTTGAGCTTCGCGATCAGTTAGTTTCACTACTCCTGTTAGGTTACGAAACAACTGCTGCTGTCCTCTCTTGGGCGTTTTACTGGATTTACTCCTCAGCATCTGTTTTGGAAACACTGCTCACGGAATTTGATAGCTTAGGAAACAACAGTACACCCGAGGCAATAGCCCAACTGCCCTATCTCACTGCCGTTTGCTCTGAAACGCTACGGGTCAATCCGATTGCCTTAATTTGTACTCCTCGCAGAACCTTGGAGCCATTGCAGTTAGCGGGCTACCATTTGGATACGGGTACAATTCTGATTCCTTGCATTTATCTGGCTCATCGGCGTTCAGAGATATTTTCTGATGCTGATCAGTTCAAACCGGAACGCTTCTTTGATCAAAAATATACGCCTTATGAGTATCTACCTTTTGGCGGTGGCGTTCGCGGCTGTATTGGAATGGCTTTTTCGATGTTTGAAATGAAACTAGTGCTATTCAAAATTTTATCCCGTTACCAACTCTCGCTGAAGGATAAATCTCCTGTGCGACCTGTACGTCGTGGCATTACGATGGTTCCTGATCGAGAGATTTCGGTTGTAGTCATACAGGATTACCTGCGACATCGTCCTTTTTTGCGATCGCAACAGCCCAATCATTCGAGCCCCCTGAAGTGAAACGTAAAAAATCGCACTCAAAAATCAAGGCGACGCACTCAAAATCAGGCATTGTTCGTGCCTTGATTTCCGTTGAGCATTTCCTTAATAACGTTTCACAATTAACAAACAGTTGCGATGGTCAGCGGTACGTGTATAACTGAGTTGGTCTGCAATTTTTTTCAAGATAACGATACCCCGTCCTCCACCTGCGTGATCATCTTGAGCATGTTGGTGATTTTGGAGCCACTGTTCTAAATCAAAGAGGGGTCCGTGATCCCAAATTCGTAGCTCTAGATAATGGGAACCTAGAGTAACTTCCAGATCAATCGAAACATCGTTCGATAGATCTTTATGAGCGTGACGCACGGCGTTAGTAAATCCTTCGGCTAAAGCTAATTGGCACTGTAACCAATCTTTCTTGGAAATAGAGGCAGGTTTTAGCTGGTCAAACCATGACAAAACCTGTTCTAACGCATTCAAGTCGCTCTTAACTCGCTTGCTGGATTTTTGAAAGTCGTTCAACTGTTCAAAACCTTTTAAATCAACGACACTAAAGCATAGTTGTCAGTACGCTGATACTCCCTGCTGAAAAATCTAGTCTAGCCTGGATTGAGCCCATGCTCTACCATTGATTAACTTAGACTGTTACCTTTATCACTTTTTTCTTAGACTACACTCGAACTGAATCGAGTAACAGCCCGTGTTGTATTTAAGTGCATCTGTAATCTCCTAAGTCTGACTTGTAGTACCTCATCGGCCATGAACCAAATTCTCATAATTGATGACGACCCGGCTATTCAAATTTTGCTGAAACGGACGCTGCACAGCCAAGGTTATGATGTTTCAGTTGCTAGCAACGGTGAAGATGGACTAGAACAAGCACGAAAGTTACGTCCGGGGCTGGTCATTTGCGACTGGAATATGCCACGCATGAACGGACTACAGGTCTGTCGCCAAGTGAAAGCAACAGCCGAACTTTCAACCACTATATTTATTTTGCTGACAGCCCGAAATTCACTAGAAGACCGGGTGGAAGGACTGGACGCTGGCGCGGATGACTTTTTATCCAAGCCGATCGAAATGGCTGAATTACAGGCAAGAGTGCGATCGGGCTTGAGGTTGCACCAAGCCAGCCGCGATTTACAGCTCCAGAAACAGCTATTGGAGGCAGAATTAGCCGAAGCAGCTGAATATGTGCGATCGATCCTTCCGGATCAAATGACAGATCCCCCCGTCCTGATAGATTCCCGCTTTATTCCATCTCGGCAACTAGGAGGTGACGGCTTTGATTATTACTGGCTTGATTCGGAGCATTTAGCTCTTTATCTTTTGGATGCCTCAGGACACGGTTTGAGGGCTGCCCTACCAACTCTCCAGGTTTTGAATCTTCTCAGGTCGCGTGCGCTTCCCAAAATAAACTACTACCAACCCAGCGATGTTTTGCGAGGCTTAAATGAAACGTTCCAGATGACTCAGCGCAATGATAAGTACTTTACCATCTGGTACGGAGTATATAACCGGGTCACCCGTCAACTTGTTTACTCCAGTGCAGGACATCCACCCGCTATCTTGGCCTCTAAACTGTCAGATTCATCGATACAGGTGAAACGTCTGAAGACTCCCAGCTTACCTGCGGGTATGTTCCCTGATGCTGACTATATTGATGAATACTGCGACATTGTTGCACCCAGCACCCTGTATATTTTTAGTGATGGGATTTACGAGATTAACCAATCAGACGGCACCATCTGGGGACTTGAGCCATTTGTCACGCTTTTGGCAGAGTGCAGGGGGAAAAGTACCCATAACCTAGATCGGGTCTTACAAGCGATTAAAGCCGTAAACCCAAAAGACTATTTTGATGATGATCTGTCTCTATTGGAAATCAACTTCGAGTAATACTCTTGCTGTAAGCTAGCGCTTTGATCAGCACTAGTTGGTAAGCACAACAGAGTTTTCAAATTCTTCTCGGTTTGAAAAGATATCGAAAACTCGATCCATGCTGGTCAACTCAAATAACATTTTTATTTGTTCGTTGACTGAGCAAATATAAAGTTTGCTACCAGCAGCTCGAATAGTTTTCAGGGCTAGGACAAGTGCTCCTAATCCTGAACTATCCATAAAGGTAACGTCTTGAAAATCAATCAAAACGACGTCAACACCAGACTCTACAAGGGTGCTAATCTCTTGGCGAAACTGGCCTGCTTTGGTGCCATCTAAGATACCAGAGGGTTGAACAACTTTAACAATAGGACTCATAGGCTACTTCAAAATTGCTAGTTACACAAAGATCCAGACTTTGCCAGTATAGCCGTGACAAATACTTTCAGCCAGACTTTTGGGCTCGAACTCCCATGGAAACAGACACAGAGACGGATTTTCATTTATGGGCGCGGCGAATCCGTCATGACGAGTCTCTAATGATGTTCTGCCCTTAGTAAGGTCTACTCAGATACAATATCATTCCCGTGATAGACTAGGTAGAATTTTCATTTCTTTACAATTACGAGAGTTAATGGGAATACAAGACTCTTTTTATGCAATCTTACGATGTTGTTATTATCGGCGCAGGCCATAACGGTTTAGTATGTGCCGCTTATCTGTTAAAAGCGGGCTATAGTGTGTTACTTCTGGAAAAACGCTCTGTTCCTGGCGGTGCAGCAACCACTGAAGAGGCACTACCCGAAGAAGCTCCAGGATTTAAATTCAACCTTTGTGCAATTGACCACGAATTTATTCACTTGGGGCCCGTCGTTGAAGAATTAGAACTCACGAAGTATGGGTTGGAATACCTATTCTGTGACCCTATAGTCTTTTGCCCCCATCCTGATGGAAAATACTTTTTAGGTTACGGCAGCGTCGAAAAAACCTGCGCTGAAATTGAGCGCTTCAGCCCCCGCGATGCCAAGAAGTACGCTGAATTTACTGACTTTTGGCAGCGGGTTCTTGGCATGATGATTCCCATCTTCAATGCACCACCTAAATCTGTAGTTGACATGGCTGGGAATTATGACCTAGCCAAGCTCAAAGATCTCTTTTCCGTACTCGGCCCCCCTGATAAGACGCTGGACTTTATTCGGACAATGTTTAACAGTCCTCGCGACCTTCTTGAAGAGTGGTTTGATTCAGAATTTCTCAAGGCCCCACTGGCAAGATTAGCCTCAGAACTCGGTGCACCTCCTTCCCAAAAAACCATTTCTGTTGGTGCAATCATGATGGCAATGCGCCACAATCCAGGGATGGCAAGACCAAAAGGCGGTACTGGCGCACTGGTTCAAGCCTTGCTGAACTTAGTAAAAAGCAAAGGTGGTGTTGTCCTAACCGACCAAACCGTTGATCGAATTTTAGTGGATAATGGTCGAGCGGTAGGCGTCCGAGTTGCCGACGGTACAGAATATCGAGCCAATCGAGGGGTAATTTCCAATATTGATGCCAAGCGCGTCTTCTTGCAATTAATGGATGATAGCGAAGTAGACGCGGCTGATCCAAATCTGCGAGAGCGCCTAGAACGCCGGATAGTCAACAATAATGAGAGTATCATGAAGCTTGACTTGGCGATTTCAGAACCCCTACGCTTCGAGCATCATAACCACAAAGATGAGTACCTGATTGGTTCTGTCTTAATTGCTGACTCCGTTAACCAAGTCGAAGTCGCTCATAGTGACCCCACTGTTGGGAAGATACCCGATTCTGACCCCTCCTTGTATGTGGTAGTACCTACCATGCTTGACCCATCAATGGCTCCTGATGGGAAGCATACAGTTTGGATCGAGTTTTTCGCACCCTACCAAATCGCAGGTGCAGAAGGGACAGGGTTGCATGGCACTGGTTGGACGGATGAACTGAAGAACAAAGTGGCCGATCGCTTAATCGATAAGCTCGCAGAATATGCGCCCAATGTCAAGAACTCGATCATCGCCCGTCGTGTGGAAAGTCCAGCGGAATTGCATGAGCGGACAGGATTTCTCAAAGGCAATCACTACCACATTGACATGACGCTTGATCAAATGGTGTTCTTCCGGCCATTACCGGAATTAGCAAACTATAAGACGCCGATTGAAGGGTTATTTCTCACCGGTGCTGGAACTCACCCAGGCGGTTCAATTTCAGGAATGCCAGGACGCAACTGCGCTCGTGTCTTCCTGCATACCCAGCAGCCGTTCGCGCAAAAGTTTAAGGAAGCGGGTGATTCTCTCAAATCAACTGTTGAGTCTGTCTTTAGACGATAATCTTCCAGGATGAAGGTAGTGGCATCAATTGGAGAGGAGATATCCTCCCCTGGAGTAATCTTTTGAAAGTTCAAGGATGATTCAAGCCACTGCCTGATTCTTCCCATCGAAAACATAGAATCCGCTCTGTCGCTAGAAAATCAGTCTTGTTACCGATGAAGCAAAGAAGCGGCACTGATGCACTGGAAGTAATGATACGAATGCTGAGGCTATGACGGAGCGAATTTTAATTATTGGAGGGACAGGACGGATTGGTAGCAGTGTGGCTCAAGATTTGGTGAACCACACATCGGCGGAAATTACTGTTACTGGGCGTCACTCGTCAAGTGGGACACAAGTCAGTTCAGAGCTAGGTTCACAGGCACAGTTTCTGGCTTTGGATTTAGCAGATACTGAAGGGTTGCAAAAAGCGATCGCATCTTCTAACCTAGTCATTCATTGTGCGGGTCCTTTCCTGTACCGGGATGCTAGCGTCCTGAAAACTTGCATTGAACAAGGGGTCAATTATATCGATGTTAGTGACAATCGTGCCTTTACCCGTACAGCGTTAGCCGGCCGCGATGCTGCTGCATCTAAAGGTGTCACAGCAATTATTAATACAGGAATTTTTCCCGGCATCTCCAACAGCATGGTACGTCATGATGTCGAACAGTTGGATGAAGCCCAACGGATTCACTTGAGTTATGTGGTAGCAGGTTCGGGTGGGGCCGGCGTTACGGTGATGCGGACAACGTTTCTGGGGTTACAGCAACCTTTTGAGGCGTGGATTGATAACCAGTGGCAACTCGTGAAACCTTATAGCGATCGCGAAACCATTAAATTTCCAGAACCCTATGGCAAAATGGGAGTCTATTGGTTTGATATGCCAGAAGCTTTTACCTTAGTTGACTCCTTCCCTGTAAAAACTGTTATTACCAAATTTGGTTCAGTTCCTGATTTTTACAATCATCTCACTTGGATAGCTGCCCATGTCTTTCCGCCATCTTGGCTGAAAAATCCGGTGGGTATTGAGTTTTTATCCCATGTTAGCCATAGGATGACACAAGTAAGCGATCGCTTCAGTGGCATTGGTGTCGCTATTCGCTCAGAAGTTACCGGTTACAAACAAAACCAACCGACCCGTGTCTGCTCCACTTTAATCCATGAGAACACAGCCATATCAGCAGGTGCTGGAACGGGCAGCATTGCCGAACTGATGCTCGCAGGCAAACTTCAAAAACCGGGTGTATGGCCTGTAGAACAAGCCCTTTCTACCGAGTTATTTGAACAAACGATGCAAAGTCGAAACATCAAGATTCAAGTTGAAACTGAAACTCTGGAAAAATTAAGCTCCTAAGAAAGAAAACAGAAGAAGACATCTTCAGTGAATTTACGGAAGGAAAAAGATTCACGAAGTGGAATACTAATCAAATTAAGGCTATTGTTTTTAGCTCTAAGCCCTGTACACAAGCCGCTGCTATATTACTGCAATATTCTATTGTAATAAATACAGCGGCTCTCTTCAGAGTTTTTTACAATTTTTTTGTTGCGTTTAGCGTAATCCTGAGAGTCTCCATCTCTATAGATTGCTCCTACAAACCATACAGCAAAACAATCAGCAGTGGTGTCACGATCGCCATTAGCAAACTCAGTGGTGCTCCTACTCTAAAAAAGTCGATAAACTTATAATCTCCAGCGCCATAAACCATGGTATTAGTCTGGTATCCGATTGGAGTCATAAAACTGTTAGATGCAGCAAAGGTAACAGCGAACATGAATGCCAGGGGATTCAAACTCAGTGTTTTGGCGACTTCAACAGCAATGGGAATCATGATGACTACTGAGGCATTATTAGATAAAATTTCTGTTAGTAAAGAGGTGGCAACGAAGAAAAACAATAAAATCCAATAGCCGGAAAGACCACTCCCTAAAGTCAATAAGTTATTAGCTAACCAATGCGTGGCACCAGACTTTTCCATTGCCACTCCCAGAGGAATCAACCCGGCCAATAGAAAAATGACATCCCAGCGCACAGCATCATAAATTTCTCCCGGTTTAAGACAGCCTGTTACTACCATTAAAACAACACCTGCTAAAGCACTCACCAAAATCGGCACCAAACCCAATGCTGCAACTAAAACCACTGCTAAACCGATCGCCACAGCAATAGGAGCCTTGTTATAGCGTAGGTTTTCCTGATCGATTTGTTCAAGTACTAAAAACTCTGGTGTGGTTTGCAAGCCTAAAAAACTTTCCTTTGAGCCTTGAACGAGAAGTAAATCACCGAAGTGTAATGGCAATTGACTGAGCCGCTCTCGAATCAATTGTTGACCTCTTTTAATAGCTAAAACTGTGGCATTATATCGTTGTCGAAATCGCCAATCTTTCAATGTCGAACCGACTAAGCGGCTATTTGAAAGAATCAATACTTCTGCTACGCTCTCTTCTTTTGAAGATAACTTTGCTTTGAGAGATTCTTCCTTAAATAGAACTTCGGGTAAGATATCTAAGCCTTTTTCATCTCGGATTTTGAGTAAATCTTTGCGAGCCCCCCGCACAATAAAAATATCGCCAGCCAGTAAGATTTTATCATCTAGGGATTGGCGAAAATGTCGGTCATTGCGTATTAACTCCAGTACATCTATATCAAACGTGTGCTGAAATTGAGTAGCACTCAGGGTTTTTCCGATTAAACTTGAGCGCGGAGTGACTACTACTTCAGTGACGTAATCTTTCAAATCGTAGTCTTCCAAGTTACGGCTTGGTGCCTTGCGAATCGGTATTAGCTTGGGAGCAACAAATGCTAAATAGGTCAATCCGATCGAAAATGTTATCAATCCCAGGATAGTAAATTGAAACAGGCGAAATTCTCCGTAGCCTAACTGCTTGGATAAGCCACTGGCGAGAATATTAGTGGAGGTGCCGATAACTGTAATCATGCCTCCCAAAATGGTAGCAAAGGATAAAGGCATAAGTAGTTTAGAGACAGAGATATTCTGCTTTTTGCACCATTCTTCAACGATAGGAAGAAAGACAGCAACGACAGCCGTATTATTGATAAAGGCAGTAATAGAACCCGTAAGGATTCCCATCACCAGAATCTGCTGAGTGATATTTTTTCCTCCCCACTTCAGTAGCAAATCTCTTAAGACTTGAATCGCTCCTGTGCGGGCAATACCATGGCTGAGAATAAACATCGCCATCACCGTAATTGTTGCAGTGTTGCCAAAACCAGAAATACCCTCTTCTGGGGTGACTAATCCCAAAACCATGAGGACAACAGTTACCAAAATTGCTGTGAGATCGACAGGCAACCATTCGCAAACGAAAAAAATCAGAGCCAGGACTAAAATGCTAAGGACTAGAGCAATCTTCATAGAATATGAATATTAATGCTGGAGCAATTGAGTGTAAGGGGACTTGGTATCAAATCCGGTGAGGTTGGTATGTCATGCTGTGCTAACTTTCCATAGAGTACGGAGCGCTAGCGCAGTGTTTTCATTCACGTAGCTTGCTCCTTGCGCTTAACGTTCCCTTTCTCGAAGACAAAGGTAGCATCTGTGCCTTAGATTCTGTATGATATCGCGCCCTGCTATGCTGCTAGCGCACTATGCTATGCCACCCTAACACTCCTTTTCACTCTGCTCAGAATGACATGAGAGTAACCAGGTGGGCTAAATAAACCTCACACCCAGAAGTCGGGTTTCACAGGAGTTACCCGACTTCTCGATCCCTGCGATCGCTTTTCAAAGCAAAGTGAAGTAGAGTGGAGAAGTTGAATAGGTGTAGTCATCAGTATTTAACCGCACCTAAACTGCATCAGATTGAACTCACTTTCAAAGTTCGCAAACGATTCAGCGCAGCAGCGAGTTCAAATCGACGGAAAAGGACTAAATCTCCTTCAGGTAAATAACTGAGAATATCTAATCCTTGTGAGTCAATATCTGCCATCACCCGATCCAAAATTTCTGGCAGTGTGCGACGTCCGTTAATATATTTGTTCTTAGCGTAAACAATTGCAGATGCGATCGCTCTTAATTGTCCCGTCTCCGCAATCTGCTCAACTGCCGATAAATCAATATCTTCAGTCCCAAATACTACTTCATCGACATCCCGGACTTTCAGCTTAACATCGCGTGACCCTCGACTGGGGTCGATACTTTCAGGTAACGGGATACGAGGAGTAATCTGTCCGAACTGTTTACCACCTTCAGGAATGCGTTCTGTTGTATTTGCTTTTGCGATCGCTTTTGCTTTTGCGGTAACATCACTAGGCTGAAAGTTTTCCATGGCAATGACTGTATCCGCCACATCAAAGTAATCACCGCTACCCCCCATCACTAAGATGGTGGAGACACCATAATCGGTGTAAAGTTGTCGTACCTTATCAATAAACGGTGTAATCGGTTCTTTCTCTTTAGCAATCAACTGCTGCATTCTGCGATCGCGAATCATAAAATTAGTTGCAGCCGTGTCTTCATCCACGAGTAGTAGGGGAACGGCATTCCGTTCCCCTACCACACCAGCTTCCAGTGCTTCCATAATGTTTGCCGCTTGGGATGTACTACCACTTGCATTGGTGGTGGAAAATTGACGAGTAGAACGCCCTTGAGGAAGCTGATTAATAAACGGTGAAATGTCCACACTGGCAATACTACGCCCATCTTCAGCACGAATCTTTACCGCCGATGGATGGGTAACTACCAATTCTCGCCCATCTTCAGGGAGGTGGTTGTAAATTCCTAACTCAATGGCTTTAAGTAAAGTAGACTTGCCGTGATACCCACCGCCGACAATTAGGGTGACACCCGCAGGAATTCCCATCCCAGTGATTAACCCCCGATTGGGACAAGTAAATTCAACGCGCAATGTCTCTGGGGATTGAAAGGGTACAGCATCGTTGAGCAAAGGACGCTGATCAACGCCACTGCGTCGTGGGAGAATGGCACCATCGGGAATAAATGCCACTAATCCCCGTTCTGGCAACTGTTGGCGCAACCAGTCGGCATCTTCAACGGTTTCTACCTGTTGCTGAATTTTTTGGGGATTAAGAGAACTATATTTAAGCGCTTTGTCAACTATTTCAGGGATATCTTCACAAAGCATTTCCACCGCTTGATACCCCAAGATACTGCGCCCTCGTGCGGGTAATCCAACGACAAAGCGCACTTCTACAACTTCATCGTTAACGAAGGCTGAGGTGCGCTCAAGTACAGATTGTCCAACCCGAGTAATTGCAATCAATCCACTCTTGCCAGTTCCTCGTCTGCTGCTGAGTTCTTGTGCTGCTTTGTCAAACTGACGAGTGAGGTAATCGCGTAGTGCAATTTCTCTGCTGCGAGTTTGATAGAGATTTGAGGGAAAACCAGCAACCGACTGCGGAATTTGTACCCTTAATTGGCTAGGACTGGCAAACGGGTCGCCTTGGACGCGATCGATAATGAGAGTAAAGTCCGGGAACTTGTAATTTCCCTTGATATCTTTGTAGGCTTTGTAGCTGCGATTGTCGAGTTGTAGTAGCAACTGGCGCAGATTCTCTCGATTAGGCATCATTGACACTCACCGCCCGCATTCGTGCGGTGATTCTTCGTTCATAGACCCCGCTTG
>CBKWLJ010000004.1:0-58220 GCA_966675205.1 uncultured bacterium | reverse complement strand
GGGCGATTCATGAATCGCCCCTACTATATATGGTATCCATGCGTAAGTCCTGTTTTAGATCCCCCCCAACCCTTAAAGAGGGGGGAGTCAGATGTTGCTTACGCTTTTTGTTATCCGGGGGCTGAGGGGCTCAGATTGTGTCGCATATTCACGGGAAATTGGTATAACCTTCAACCTTCAACCCAATCGGAGATTCATCTTGTCGCAAACTCGCACGTACAAACTGAAACAGGAAAGATGAATAAGACGGACAACTAACACGGCGAGGCAATTTGTTGCGAATTAACTGGTGTAATTTGGGCAAGTTGTAGCTAGGAATCCCAGGAAATAAGTGATGTTCTAGATGGAAGTTTTCATTGAGTAGCAAAAATCTGACTACAGCGTTAGCTTCCACGCTGCGACTGGCAATAAATGGATCGGTGGCATCTGTAATTCCATGCTGCGTCAATCCCCGAAGGTTAATCATAAAGTTCGTGAGGAGGAAGGGTATTACCCAAACCATCACCACGGTTTTCCAGGGGAAAAGGGAAAAGACGACGGTGTAAGAGAGTGCTAGCAATAGGTATTCGGTAGCAATATTAATGCGATCGCCTTTATCCCCATATCGCCAAGCTAATCTAGGCACGAAAATCAGATAAAGCAAAGTTGCCCACAGCAAGCGATTGTAGTGCAGTACCCATATTAACCTTGGATTATCAGTGTAATTATGATAATCATCCGGGTCATTTTCATCGCCCAAATGCTCGTGATGGCGCAAATGTAAAACCCGATAGGCAGAAAACGAAACAAAACCGCCAATTCCCATGACTACGGATGCCCAGTAATTCACCCAACCGATAGGAGATAAAACACCGTGAACGCTTTCGTGGATGAGCAAAAACATGGCGTTCATCGCTAAAGCAACCGCTAGAGTTCCCACACTATATTGAACAAATGTGAGATTCCATCCCAATCCATGACGATAGGCATTTAGAGCAACCATAACTCCCAACACTGCTATGAGTGGATAGATGAAGTAGAGGGTATGGTGCCACAGTTGAATTTGGTGAAGTTGGCGAATCTCTTGTTCAATTCCTAAGGATACAGCTTTCCTTGCCTCAAGTGTCCTCTGAATGGGTTGGGTGCTGAGTGTCATGGAATTTCTTAGGTTTAGGGTTTATGTTTGTGAATTGACAGCTTTTTCATGGGCTGCTTTTAAGCCTTCTAAGAAGCCGCGTCGGGCGTGCGATCGCATATTTTCTTCGCTCAATTCCATTAAGCATACTAATTCATGTCCTTTGTAGTATTCTGGATTTCGCTCTAAGAAATAGCAAACATCCGATTTTTTAGCAGTTACTGGTTTGATTTGGGCCCAATCTTCCCGCAAATGCCCCTGTGATGTCGGAAACTGAATTAATCCGCTCTCTGGGTGGTAATTATCTCCAAATTTTTGATGCGCTAGATAATCCATTAATGCTTGATATCGTGTTGGCGTGGGATAGCGCCAATTGGGATAAAAACTTTTAGCGAATACGGGTAAGTAACGATAGGTGCGGCATCCTTTGACAATTAAAAACCAATATAGGGGAAGTTCAGAGGCTTCAGCTTTAATTTGTCCCGCTAAGCGACACCACGTTAGCGGTAGTGTTTGTTCTCCCCAATAGAGATGATTAATAATCGTATCACCGGAGAAGATAGCTCGACTCGGTTGACCTTCAAATTCAAATTTGAGTACGGCTAGTGTGGAAAACCCTTGAACTTGCTGTTGTTCATCCCAAAGCAAGATGACATAATCTTTGTGGCTCAGGTCAGTAAAAAAGATGTCCCAAGTAGTAGCTTCATAATACTTGGTGTACAGGTCGTACATCGACCGACTCAAGTCATTGTGAAGTCGGTTCCTCAGAGCGACTTCTGCTGTTAATCGGCTCATAAATCCATTTTCGGGCAAAGACAAATTGCTGAATTGTCAACCCAATTACGACAACCCAGGTTACTAGCATAATCGCTAAATGTTCGTGGCTGCCTGGTACGAAATAAACAGGGCCATTGTCTGAATGTACGTTTTGCAGCATATACCAGGCAAAGTAAGCCTCAATCCAGAACATAATAGCCATGACTCGGCAGTTGAAATGAACAACTTCATCGATTGGAGTGAAGATTTTTTCCCCAAACAACAAGGTAAAAATAAGTAGGGCACTAAACAAGTCATGCCCAATACCATAGTAAGGATGCCAGTTGTGACCGAAGTACATCATCCAAAGTTCAACAACTGCCCTAAGAAACATATTTAGCCAAAATACCCAGTAGACTTGCCGAAGTTGACTGCTAATTCTGCGATCGCTAACAATTAACAAGGGCAGGAAATACCAGAACCACAAGGCATAACCTAACCACAGTACTTTCGGAAGAGCAATGCTACCACCTAACCCGTGAGCATGATTCTGGAAATAATAAAATGCTGCTCCACTCCCCCCTAAAATTAGGAGGATTAAACCATAAATCACCTGGAGGGGTCGATTAATTGTTGAGGAAGTAGTCATTCGATTTGGATGCGAGGATTATCCCCATATCTTAATAAATTGCAGACTGGAGATCTTTTTGATTTTTGGTTACAGACGCATCTCCACATCATGTTCTATGCCTGCCTGTGGAGGAGTGGAGTTGTTTTTTATAGCATGACGCCATTTCAGAATGTAGGGTAATAATAAATCAGCAGAGATAATCTTATAATTTGCCTTACCAAAGCGCTCTATATTTGCCTGCTGCATCTGTAAAATTTTGACGTCTTGCCGAATAATCCAGCGAGACATGGGTTCAAAAAACAGCCGTACCAACCAACCCAGCGCCCCAAAGCGAAATGTGATTACAGTATAAACCTCTGTCTCATTTTCCGTGATGGGCGTACAGGATGAAGTGATGATGTAATGACGACTATCAGAAAAGATGTAATCTACACGGCTAGTGGATGGTGCAATATATCGATCAGTATGTTGTAGTTTGCTGCGTTTTCGACTTAATAATCTAAAGACAAGACTGCTTTGGCGAGGTTCTTCAAAGTATTCGGCAACAGCACCGTCGGATAAGCTGCGTACCAGCGCTTTCACAGGTTTGGCTTTAGGAGTACGAAACCAAAATCGGTGGACGTAAGTGGCATGAGGGCAGTCGAGAAAGTTTTCTAAACAAGCTTCAACTGGTGCTTTGAAGCGGGTTTTCATCCGGAAGCTTGTCCAGCCTGATTCCCCTAAATGAGGAAAAGGTAATGGCCCTTCAGTGGTAGGTGTATCAGAGAGACACACCCACACATATCCATCTTGCTCCAGACAATGATAACTTTTTATATCAAGATTTTCAGAAATAGGGCAATCTTCTGGTAAAGCTGGAATTACAGTAACACTACCATCAGCCGCGTATTGCCAGCCGTGATACGGGCACTTTAAATACTCTTGGCAAACGCTTCCTTGCGACAGTGGTATATTGCGATGGGCACAGCGATCTTCTAACGCTGCCACTTGACCTGAGTGAGAGCGAAAGACAACAAGTGGTGTTTCCGCAATTGTAATACCCAAGGGCTTTTTTCTCAATTCCTTGGCAGCACAGGCAATGTACCACCCGTGAAGATAGCCTGAGATTAATCTGGGTTGATAAGTAAGTTTCACGGACTTTCACCAAGATTTTTAATGAAGATTTAAGATTTTTGACATCTCCGGTTCAAGGGAGCGATCGCGCCTATTGTGGTAAAGTGTGCAGTTTAAATCAGTCTGTTGCATTCACTGTCCTGCAATCCGGTTCATGTTATGAGTATTCTCCCCAACTACCTCCGTTCCCTCGTGTTAACCGTTCTTCTGTGTTTTATTGCCCCAATTGTAGTAGTAACACTACTGTTTACCGCTCTGGGCATCATGGCTTACCTTCCTGGTTTAGAACTTTTGGGCCAAACTGGCAACGTACAGATATTAAATTTTCTTGCCACCTTTGGCAGTGGATGTCCCCTGCAAGGTGTAACGACGATTGGTTGCACCTGCAGCCTTGTGGGAGGTTTGTTTGATACTTATGCCTTCTATCGTTATCAAAGCCTCAATGATCATTAACTCAAAAGGTCAATCATAGATTCGAGCTTTGGCAACGAAGCAGAATCGGCAATTTTTGTCTTTGATTGCTGCCAATGAGGTTAAATTTAGGCATCTGGATAATTATTAAAACCTCAATTTATTTGGCTATAGAACCTTGCTTCTGAAGGAAGATGCCACTATAACAAAACTTCATTACTAAGTAAGTGGGCATGAATATTTGTCGTTGAGGTAAGACTCCAGGGCAGAAGCTAGAAGGCAGTTTGAGTAGCATGGCCGCTAGGGCATAGGGAAGAGGGTTTTATGCTCTTAACATTTGTTGACATGTCTGCGTTTATTTGTGCATACCTACTTAACGCTTAGGGGCTATCAGCTTCGTTCATGGATCACTCTTCTGGAAGATAAAATGCTCGTAACGAAAAATGAATCGATTGCTTGGTAGTTTCACCCGCTTAATGATGTTGTCTTGAGCGGGTTAATTTCATTTTGGCTGCAAAAATACACCCCTGTTGGAGGAATTTACAATCGTTTGTCCTGATTCGGGAATTTTTCCCACAAATCAAACAGCCGATCCAAAAGGGAGAGAAGCAAAGATGCGATGCTTTGGAGAGAAAATGCGATCGCCCTTCTCAGAGCAATTGACAATCCATCGCTAATATCATGTTCGTCTAATTACCCCTCATAAAAACTTCTGGAGCGTCAGCCCTAACATAAGTATTCAAGCGGACAAGATATAAAGGTGGCAAGGATGTCAACAATAATTCGTAATTCGTAATTAAAGACAGGTCTCCAATCACCCGACATTTCAGGTCGTTCCCTTTTAGGTGGCGTTTAAATCCCCTTCAGGGCAAGTTAGTTACGCTCTTCGTAGCGGTGACGTTGTCCATTACGAATTACGAACTACAAATTGTTAATTGCCTAAGTTTTCTTCTCTAGCGAAGCTGTAGATTTTTTGAGGGGTTAGATTGTTGCATATTGAGGAAGGTCGTACTGTGAGAGGAAATGTCTGTCGATCAAGCTGAACTTGTAAGCCAGTCATGGGATCGACACCGGAAGATACTAAAAATTCGATGCGTCCCACCTGAGACCATTCGCTTAAGTCGTCCAAAATTTTAGCGATCGCTTGTAAGTAGGGATGATGGTCGTGTTTGTACCAATCCGGTGATGCTAAATGGGGTTGATCAAAGCCAATATGAACAATTAAAGACGCTTTACTGAACAAAGCGATCGCAACCGGTCGTGCCTCCTCTTGCAATAACAAGTGCTGGCTGTGGATCAAATACCGCAGTTTCTCCAATCGCTCGTAACGCTGTGTGACTGATCGGGGGGCATCCTGCCATTGAACGGCGAGAGTCATCAGATAAGTCTGTAGCAGCATATGACCCAGTTTCTGAGCCTTGGTTGCTAGATAGGTGGAATTGTAGTCATTGGCTTCGATCAGCAAGGGGACTCGGTCTACCACCTCAATGCCATATCCTCTCAAGCCAGCGATTTTACGAGGATTGTTGGTAATCAAGCGGATTTTTTTCACACCCAAGTCGTTGAGCATTTGTGCGCCCATCCCATAGTCGCGCAAATCGGCAGGGAACCCCAGGCGTTCGTTGGCTTCAACGGTATCCAGTCCCAAGTCTTGCAAGGAATACGCTTTTAATTTATTAATCAGCCCAATTCCTCGCCCTTCTTGGCGCAAATAAACCACGACTCCCTGACCGGCATTTTCAAGCATTTTCAGCGCGGCTTCTAGCTGCATCCGGCAGTCACAGCGCAGTGAACCCAAGGCATCTCCGGTTAAGCATTCAGAGTGCATCCGCACCATAACTGGATTGTCTTGAAATTCCGCTGGGTCTCCCTTGACAATCGCAACGTGTTCGGAGTTATCCAGGGTGTTGCGGTAGGCGTAGATTTTGAAATTGCCAAAAACACTGGGTAATTGTGCGATCGTTTCTCGATGGACAAAGCGATCGTACTTGAGGCGGTAACTGATTAAGTCAGCAATACTAATAATTTTCAGCTTGTGCTGTGCCGCATACTCAATCAACTCTGGCAAGCGTGCCATGGAGCCATCCGGATTTTGGATTTCACAGATAACCCCTGCTGGGTACAAACCAGCGAGTCGAGGGAGATCAACCGCCGCTTCAGTATGACCTGCCCGCTTTAGCACTCCTCCCTCTCTAGCACGGATGGGGAAAATGTGACCGGGACGGCGCAAGTCATCCGGTTGCGTTGCTGGATTAATAGCAACCTGGATCGTTCGCGCACGGTCGTCAGCCGAGATACCAGTCGTGACGCCAAGGTGAGGGGCAGCATCAATACTTACAGTAAAAGCTGTCTGGTTGCTGTCAGTGTTTTTCGTGACCATTAACGGCAAATCTAGGGCGTCGAGGCGATCGCCCGTCATCGCCAGACAAATCAGCCCTCGCGCCT
This sequence comes from uncultured bacterium, assembly GCA_966675205.1. Taxonomy (GTDB): domain Bacteria; phylum Cyanobacteriota; class Cyanobacteriia; order Cyanobacteriales; family Coleofasciculaceae; genus JBFLZA01. The sequence continues at coordinate 51,750 of CBKWLJ010000004.1, read as the reverse complement.
CTACTGCCATGAAATTAATCATGTCAGGGGTGGCAAATTGGGCAGCGCAAATTAAGTCCCCTTCGTTTTCCCGGTTCTCGTCATCGACCACCACCAAGGGATGACCGGCTTTGAGGTCGGCCAGGGCGTCATCAATCGTGTCAAATTTAAACAAATCGGTTTCAGGCGATTCCACGTCCAGTGTCCGAGCGATAAACCCGTAAAGATTTCTAAAGTTTGTGTCTTCTTAAATTGTATCCCGCTTTGTTTAAGCACAGGACTTGTAGAGGATGTTCAGAAAAATTCTCGTAAGATCCGCCAATTTTTTACCACTAAAGTTCAAATTTGATACTAAAATGCAGCAAATGTTAATCCATTTATGTCTTTAGCTCTCTTAGGAAAGAAATATTATGGGCGATTTGGGACGCCTGCCCGTAGGTATTATCGGCGCTTCAGGTTATGGTGGCGTACAACTTGTACGGCTCTTGATGGATCACCCAGGGGTCGAGGTGGTTTATTTAGGGGGAGAAAGCAGTGCAGGCAAGCCCTATGCTGAACTATACCCTCATTTAAGTCATTGTGTTGGCCTGACCATCGAGCCGATTGATTTAGACGCGATCGCGTCACGCTGTCAAGCTGTTTTTCTCTCGCTCCCGAATGGACTAGCCTATCAAATGGCACCCACTCTGGTAGCAAAAGGATGTAAGGTACTCGACCTCTCGGCGGACTACCGCTTTAAAAACTTGGACACTTACAAAAGTTGGTATGGTGGAGACCGACAAGACCAGGAAACCGCTGCTCAAGCCGTTTATGGTTTGCCAGAACTCTATCGTGATCGCATTGCTGGTGCCCAGCTTGTAGGTTGTCCAGGTTGTTATGTCACTACGAGTTTACTTGCCCTCGCCCCCCTGTTAAAGCAAGGGTTGATTATTCCGGAAACAGCCATTATCGACGCTAAATCCGGAACATCAGGTGCCGGACGCACACCTAAAACGAATCTGTTATTGGCAGAAGCCGACAATTCCTTTGCGCCTTACGGTGTTGCCCGTCATCGGCATACTCCAGAAATTGAACAGATTTGTAATGAGTTAGCGGGCCATGAAGTCATGGTGCAGTTTACTCCTCACCTGATTCCCATGGTGCGAGGTCTTTTGGCAACGGTTTATGCCACCCTCCGCGATCCCGGTCTGGTGCGAGAAGATTTAGTCACCATTTATACCGCATTCTACCGATCTTCTCCGTTTATCAAGGTCTTACCTGCTGGTATCTATCCTCAAACTAAATGGGCTTGTGGCACCAATCTGTGTTATATCAGTGTAGAAGTTGATCCCCGTACTGACCGGGTGATCGTCATGTCAGTCACGGATAACTTGATTAAAGGTCAAGCAGGACAAGCCATCCAGTGCCTGAATCTGATGATGGGCTGGGAAGAAACCCTTGGTTTACCTCAGCTCGGATTTTATCCCTAATTCCAAGTTGGAAGGTTGAAAGTTAGCAAAGTTGAAAGTTCAAACCTTCAACCTTCAACCTTCAACACTGCAACCTTCAACCTTCTAACCTTCAACTCTTTAATGACTACCTGCCGAAGTCGTGATTTCAGAACGAGAGTCGAGCGGCTGCGTCTGTTTCGAGCCGCCATCACCGCCCTTAAAGCGATCGCGAATTAAACTCACCACGATATATAAGATAGGCACGACAAACAAACTCAAAAACGTCGCGATAAACATCCCACCAAAAACTGCCGTTCCCAAAGATTGGCGCGAAGCTGCACCCGCACCTGTCGCAATCATCAGTGGAAAAATCCCCAATAGCGTGGAAAAAGCAGTCATGAGAATGGGGCGTAAGCGCTGCTGTGATGCTTCAACGGCTGCTTTTGTAATGGAGAGACCTTGCTCTCGTAACTGGTTAGCAAATTCTACAATCAAAATTGAGTTCTTACTCGCTAGACCTATTAGCATAACTAGACCAATTTGGCAATAGACATCATTCGCGAAGCCTCGCATTTGCTGTGCCAATAAAGCCCCAAAAATTGCTAAAGGGACGGCAAGCATAATAATCAGCGGGTCAATAAAGTTCTCATACTGAGCCGCAAGCACCAAGAAGACGAAGACCAGTCCTAAGCCAAAAATCAGCGGTGCTTGACCTCCAGATTCTAATTCTTCTGCTGAAGTCCCTGACCATTCATAGTCTAATCCTGGGGTCAAAGCCTTTTGAGCAATACGCTCCATCGTTTGGATGGCTTGCCCGGAACTCAACCCAGGAGCGGCTGAACCGGTGATTTCAATAGACCGGAATAAGTTGTAGTGATTGATGGTTTGCGCTCCTGTGATGGGAGTCACTCTCACCAAGTTCCCCAAAGGAATCATCTGATCTTGTGAGGAACGAACATACAAGCTATTGATATCCTCTGGGTTAGAACGATACTGGCTGTCTGCCTGGACATACACCCGATAAGTTCGTTGCTCTAAGGTAAAGTCGTTGACATACTGTGAGCCGAGAAACGTTTGCAGGGTACTAAAAATTTCATCAATATCAACACCCAGCGCTTTGGCTCGATTACGATCAACTTCTACCAAAAGCTGAGGTGTGTTCGCCTCAAAGGTACTAAATACACTCTGCAATCCTGAGTTCGGTTGATTGGCTTGCATCAGGATTTGACCCATCGCTTGCAATAGTGGGTCTAGACTTTCATTCCCTCGACGGTCTTGGAGTTGAAAGGTAAAGCCACCCGTTGAGCCTAAACCTTGAATGGCAGGAGGATTAATGGGTATCAGTCTTGCCTCAGAAATGCTGGAAAAAGCACCAAATAAGCGACCGATAATGGCTTGAGCGGATTGCTCCGGTCGAGTCCGCTCCTCCCAAGGTTTGAGGGTGGTAAAAATCAAGCCTTTGTTAGGGGAATTTCCACTAAAAGCAAAGCCACCGACGGCGAATGTCCCAACGACCTCAGGCTCTTTGAGGATAATTTCTTCAGCTTGCCTCATCACATTGCTGGTATAGTTCAGCGAAACTCCCTCAGGCGCTTGTACGATGGTGATGAAATAGCCTTGGTCTTCATCCGGGAGAAAGGCTGAAGGCACGACGGTGAACAGCCAAACTGTTAATCCCAAGAAGACGATAAACAGACCAATGATAACGGCTTTGAAGTGAGTTAGGAAGTTTAGCGATCGCTGATACCCCCTCCTTGTCCAATTCAGGAAGTCATTAAACTTATCAAACAGCCAGCCGATTGGGCCAGTTGGTCTTTGACCTTGACGTAGCAGCAGTGCGGACAAAGAAGGCGTCAAAGTCAAGGCTAAAAAGGTAGAAATGGCGATGGAAAAAGCAATCGTCAGAGCAAATTGCTGGTAGAGTGCTCCGGTTGTTCCAGGGAAGAACGCCACTGGGACAAACACAGCCATCAGTACGAGTGATGTAGCAATCACCGCACCGAACAACTCACTCATCGCTACAGAAGCCGCTTTCCGAGGATGCAACCCTTTATCTTGAATAAAGGTCGTAATATTCTCGACTACGATGATCGCATCATCCACTACCATCCCTGTTGCCAATGTCAGACCAAACAAAGTCAAACTATTGATCGAAAAGCCGAAAACTTTGATAAAAGCAAAAGTGCCAATCAAAGCTAAAGGAATGGTAATCGAGGGAATGAGGGTAGTGCGCCAATCTTGTAAGAATACGAAAATTACCGCAACAACCAGTGCGATCGCAATTAACAGAGTAATGACCACCTCCGCCATAGAGGCTTCGACATAACTGGTTGTGTCAAATGCCACCCGATATTTCAATCCCGGCGGAAACCGCTTAGAAAGTTGCTCCATTTCCTTTTTCACGCCATGGGCAACATCTAAAGCGTTACTACCAGGAAGTTGGTAGATCCCCAACCCGACTGCATCATTGCCTCGAAAACGCAGGAATGAGTTATAGTTTTCTGCCCCAAGTTCCGCTCGACCCACGTCTTTGAGCTTAACTAAAGCGCCGTCTGGCTGCGTTTTGAGAACAACTTCCTCAAATTCGGCAACATTGGTCAGTCTACTGACAGCGCGTAGACTGAGTTGGTACATTTGTCCTTCAGGAGCTGGCTGTTGACCAATGCTACCCGCACCCACTTGTAAATTCTGTTCTCTAAGTGCTTGGACAACATCTTGAGCCGTTAACCCCCTACTAGCTAGTCGATTCGGGTCAAGCCAGAGACGCATGGAATATTTGCGTTCACCGAAAATTCTGACATCCCCAACCCCCTCTAATCGTTTCACTGCATCGACCAGGTAAAGGTCAGCGTAGTTACTTAAAAAGGTGTTATCGTATTCGCCCTTTTCGGTGTAGAGGCCAATGGCCATGAGAATGCTGTTGGACTGCTTAGTAACTTGAACTCCTGTTTGCTGCACCGCCTCTGGTAGCTGCGATTGGGCCACTGAAACTCGGTTTTGAACCTCAACAGCCGCAATATCTTTATCTCGCGATGCATCAAACGTGACCGTAATGGAACTGGTGCCATCATTACTGCTACTCGAAGTCATGTATTTCATGCCTTCGACGCCGTTAATCTGGCGTTCTAAAATGTTGGTCACCGCGTTTTCGACGACTTCAGCACTCGCCCCAGTATAGTTAGCTGTGACGTTAATTTGGGTAGGGCTAATATCCGGAAATCGAGCGATGGGTAGCGTAGGAATACTGATAGCTCCCACCAGCAAGATAATTAAGGCGCAAACTGTAGAGAAAACGGGTCGCTTGATGAAAAAATCAACAAACATAGGGGTTGGGAAGAGGAGTTGAAGGTTGGAATGAAGAAAGTTAGAAAGTTGAAAGTTAGAAAGTTGAAAGTTAGTAGCGCAACGGGATGCGGTCTAAGTTGGAATGTTTAAGGCTGGAAGGTTTTAACTTGTAGCCTTCAACCTTGTAACTTGTAACTTTCAACCTTTTAACCTGCAACCTTCAACCTTCCATATTTCATGGCTACGATTCAGGTTGGATAGCAGCACCATCAGACAAGTTCATCAAGCCCGATACGATGATTTTTTCTCCTGGCTGTACTCCTTCAAGAACACGGTAATTGTTCCCTTGGATATCGCCTAACTTCACCGGTTTTTGTCGAGCAATCAGTTGAGATTGTCCTTGCTGTTGAGCGACAAAAACAAAGCTTTGTCCAGCTACACGAGAGATAGCAGTTGTAGGAATGGCGACGCCAGGACTCCTTTCCCAAATCACTTTTGAGCGTACAAACTGCCCATCGCGTAGAAGACTTTCCGGATTGGGAAAGGTGGCTTTGGCTAAAATTGCTTGGGAGTTAGTATCAACTTGGGGTGATACAAAGCTAATGCTACCTGTGACTAAGACTTGGTTCGTTTTTCCACCTGTAAGCTGGATGGGGAGTCCCACTCGCAACTGAGAGGAGCGCTCAACGGGAACGGCAAGGCGCAAATCTAATGTGTCATTCTGAATAATTGTCGTTAGGGTGTCTCCAGCTTGAACATAGTCCCCCAATTTGACGCTTAAATCGCCCACTACTCCGGCAATGGGAGCGGTGAGTCTTGTATCTTTGAGTCCTTCACTTTGGAGTGATACGTTGGCTTGAGCCTGCTGAAGGGTAGAATTTTGCTGATCTATTGTGGCTCTTGCTGCTCGCACCTGCTCTTGGGCAGCATCGAGGGCAGCACGGGCCGCTTCGCGATCGCGCTGAACTTGATCGAGCTGCTGTCGAGCAAGAGCACCTTGAGAGACGAGGGTGGAAATTCGCTGGTACTGCTGATTTTGTAGATCTACGTCAGCCTTGGCCCTAACTTGCTCGGCCTCGGCCGCTTTGAGTTGGGCTCGTGCATTGTCTAGCGAAGCACGAGCAGCATTAACATTCGCGATCGCTCCCCCCACTTCTGCCTGACTTTTATCGGGACGCAGTTGGACAATCGGCGTTCCTTGAGCAACGCGGGTTCCAGATGTAACAAATATTTGACTAACTCGACCCTCGATTTCTGGTCTTAAAACCACTCGCTTAGAGGCTTCTAGAGTACCAACAAACTCTGAGCTTTCTTCAACGGTGCTAGCTTCCACACTTTGCAGTTTTACAGGGATAGCTTGAGGTTGCCCTGCCATCGGGGGTTGCCCACCACGGCTACAGGCACTCGCGGCAAAGCAGAGTAGAAGCACTGTCAGGAGTGACTTGCCAGAGAGGGGCACATTGACTTTCGCCATTGACCTTGCCTTGGCTAGTGTGATAAAGAGCTAAATTTTAGAGGATTTGGTTTTTTGGATTCTCAAGTGAATCCATCTAAACGAGACGGGTGAGTGATATTTTATGTCTGTCTAGTATATCAGTCTGGTATAGATCTGAAGAGAAAAAAATTAAATTAAGGAAATGCTTGAACTCGCAACATTAGGGCTTCTCCAGCGCGAACCCTTACACGGCTATCGCTTGAAGCAGCAGTTGGAGCTGTTTATGAGCAGCAGCATTAGTGTGAACTATGGCGCAATCTATCCCTTGCTCCGGCGTCTGGAGGAGCGAGGAGAAATTGCGACCTTGACACCAGAGCAAATAGAAGCCGCACCTGGCCGCAAAACCTACTGCATCACTCCCAAAGGGCGTCAGCGTTGGTACCAAAAGATGATGGAGCATCCCCATGAAAGTTGGGTCAACAGTCGCTCTCGCTTCTTCATCAAGTTTTTCTTCTTCAGCAATTTAGAGCACTCAGAACGGATCAAGTTACTCCAGCATCGCTTAAGTGTCTGTCAACTACGGATGGAAACGCTTGAGGTCGAACAGTTACCACTCCACGACTCCTACCAAAAATCGCTCTGGCATCACTGCTTGAGTGTACTCAAAGAGGAGATCCAATGGCTAAGCGAACAACTGGCTCAAGAACAAAAAGAAGGATACAACAGTAAACCGCAGCTCACCTTTTAAGCAATTTCTTATCTTTTTAAAGTCAATCAATTGTAATGTGAACCAAAAAATTAAATAATTGAGCAATATCGCGGCGTATCTACTAGTTGTGAGAAAATCTCGGAAATCCTTTACTCCAAGCAAAGACTTTAAAGAATGCTTACCAAGCCTTCTCAAAAGTGACCAGTGTACAGATGACTGGTAAATTGGGCAAAAACAGCAGTTTTTTCAGACTAAAGATAAAGTTTAAAAACTTATGCCAACGTTTAATCATTTCGTGGCTGTAGGTGTGGGAGCTGCGATCGCCTTAAGTTTAGTGAAATCCGAAGCTTCCAATGAGTTATCATCACTCCCTCAAACGCAGGGTAACTTGACGGAAAGTGAAAACCCAGAGCTGCCTGTTGCACTCAATCCAGAACAACTCACTGCCGCAGTTACAGCAGAGGGAACATTGGAAGCAAATCCTGAGCCAAAGCAGGGAGAAAATATTCCCTCTGCTTTTGGAACTTCTCTTCCTGTTGCGGCAGGAGTGCAAGGAGAAAATCTCTTCGGGTTCCCTTCGGGATCAGCCAGTGTTGCCGAATTGCAGCAATCTCAGGTTAAAGCGATCGCGTCAGATCAGCAAGAGCAACCCGCTCCGATCATTGTCGCCACTGCCAATACCCCTCCTGTAAATCCTTCTTCCTTCAGCAATCCTACTGCCAATGACTTGAGTCAGCAGGTGATCAATCCGATCTATTACGGCATCGCCGCCAGACGCGAAGCATTCCCTCCAGTTCATTCAGAGTTAAAAAACGCCATTGACATCCAGACTGTTCGTGAGGAACAACGAAAAGAACAGTCCCTCATCGTCTGGAAAGAGTCTCAACAGAGCGTACCCCGTCCTCTTTTTTGGATGAAACCCAACCAGGAGAACAACTCTGTTATTGTCCCGGAGGAAGCGATGCTTTTTGCTGCCGCAACGGCTTCGCCCCTTGAGCAAACTGTTCTTTTCACCACAGCTCTGGCTACCCAGAACTTAGGGAGGAAAAGTTCGCCAGCTACACTTGTCGCTCAACTCACTCCGGCTTCGGGCAATAGAGTCAATGTTGCCCAAGTTCCCCGCCCGAACCGGGGAACCCCAGCACCAGAATTTCTAAATCCCAGTTCCAATCCTTTACTATTTCCGACCCAAAGTGAAGAAGTTCAGCTAAGAGCAACCCAACCCATTACGCTAGAACAAGCCCTGGAACTGGCTAGACGCAATAACCAAACCCTACAGGAAGCAAGGATAACCTTTGAGCGTGCTCAAGCCGTGCTGCAAGAAGCTCTAGCTGCTGAGTTCCCGACTGCTACTCTAGGTGCCGACTTTGCTCGTACAGATTCTGCCCAAACTGAACTCAGGAATCGGGCCCCGTCATTTTTGAATCCTGCTACCAATGCAATCACAAGCTCCTTCAATGGCTCGCTGGAATTGGCTTACGACTTATACACCGCTGGTCGTCGTTCCGCCCAAATTCGTCAAGCCGAGGAACGAGTACGCTTGCAGCAGCTAGACGTAGAGCGTGTCTCTGAACAATTGCGCCTAGATGTCACCCGTACTTACTACAATTTGCAGCAAGCTGACGCGCAAGTTGAAATTAATCAGGCAGCAGTAACGGAGGCAGCTCAGAGTCTACGGGATACTCAGTTGCTAGAACAAGCGGGATTGGGAACCCGGTTTGATGTCTTGCAGGCGCAGGTACGGTTATCCGAAGCTGAGCAAGACTTAATTACAGCCTTCAGCCAGCAACGAATTGCCCGACGCCAAATCGTTCAGTTATTGAATTTAGCGCAGACGGTTGATGTTACAGCCGCAGATCCGATTGAAGTGGCTGGAGAATGGGACTTATCCCTAGAACAGACGATTATCCTCGCTTTAAGAAACCGAGCGGAGCTAGAACAGTTGCTGGCGCAGCGCAATATTAGCGAACAAGACCGACGCATTGCTTTGTCAGCAATCAAACCGCAAGCTTCCCTCTCTGCTAGTTACAACATTCTTGGCATCTTAAATGATGATGAGGGGCCTGCCGATGGCTTCGCGCTGGGAGCAAATCTCAGGTGGAATTTCTTCGATGGGGGAGCTGCTAGAGCAAGAGCGCGACAGGCGCAAAAGAATATTGAGATTGCTGAAACTCAATTTACCGACCAGCGCAACCGGATTCGCCTTGAGGTTGAACAAGCTTTTTCCAGCTTGAATGCTAACGCGCAAAATATCCAAACGGCCAATTTTGCCTTGCAACAAGCGGAAGAAAGTCTGAGGTTGGCACGCTTGCGATTTCAAGCGGGAGTTGGTACCCAAACGGATGTCATCAACCAGCAAACGGCTCTTACGCGTGCCAGGGTCAACCGGCTCAGCGCCATTTTGGACTACAATCGGGCTTTAGCTGATTTGCAACGAGCAACCACCAATCTGCCAGATGGTAATCTTTTTACCCTACCCTAATGCTTCATTTCCAGTTCAGGGAGTTTAGAAGGTGGGCTGGGTATCATACCTAATCGGGTTAAGTACCCCTTTGTCAGAAAGCTGGAGAGCTCCCGGAAGCTCCCGAAGGCTGGGTGAAAAACAATCCCTCGTATTAAGCGGGGTTATCAAAGCGAATTTGGTATTACTCCTCAGTGTGGCTGTGATGGGTTATTAGTGGCAATGATTGCAGCTAAACTCATCATGGCTCATGTAGTTCTCCTGAATTCGTAACAATAATTTAATATTCCTTAATAAAATAGGGGTAAGGTGACACTCAGGAGTACGGATGGCTAATATCAAATTTGTCCAAGAAGGTCAGGAAGTAATTGCGGCAGATGGAGCTAACTTAAGAGAGAAAGCTCTGCAAAACGGCATTGACCTTTACACGCTCATGGGAAAGATGATGAATTGTGGAGGATACGGTCAATGTGGCACCTGTATTGTGGAGATTGTAGACGGCATGGAAAATGTTTCGCCGCCAACGGAAGTCGAAAAGCGGAAATTGAAGAAAAAGCCTGATACTTATCGCTTAGCTTGTCAAGTCCTGGTAAACGGTCCCGTAATTGTCAAAACAAAGCCGTAAAACGGGATAGACAATTTGTACCCAGAGCGTTAATGATATTCTAAAGATAGCGGGTTAAAAACGATTTAGAGGCAATAGTTCAATGCAAGTTAACGATTTAGGATTTGTCGCCAGCATCTTATTTGTGCTGGTTCCTTCGGTTTTTCTGTTAATTCTCTATATCCAAACAGCTAGTCGCGAAGGAAACAAAAATACTTAGAATTTATTGACAAAAATCCTATTTTTTGCTTCAAGCGAAAGAGGGTTTTTGCTTGTCATTACAAGTTCAGGAGGGGGCAACTGCCCCCTCCCGTTTTTGGTTTGACCGAAACTGCGTTTTTCCAGGGGACAAGAGTCGCTTCAGGCAAAGGGAAAGGTTAAAGGCAAAAGGGCAAAGGAATAGTCTGTATTTCCTTCTTTTCCCCTTTCCCCTTCGCCTTTGACCTTCCCGAAGGGTTATTAATCGGATGTTCGGGTTAATAACACAGGGCAGTTAGCATACACTCGAACATAGTCTGATAAGGAGCCTCCGAGTAATCGATCCAAATCTGGTAAAGTCTTAGCAATAGAAGGACGGCGATCGGGAGAACCAAGAATCAACAAGTCGATATTGTTTTCGTCTGCTAGGCGGCAAATCTCTTCCCCCGGCTTACCACTGCTATTAATACAACGGTAAGGCACACCAAACTTCTTCGCCTCTGCTACGGCTGGTGCGAGAATGGGGTCGTCTTCTGCTGTCGTAACCGTTTTGCTGGCTTGACGAGTGTCAGGATTAACGCGAACTAAAAATAGTTCGCCGCCCTGGATGTTTTGTAACAGTGATAGCGCTAAATTCAAGCTTTGTTGAGCTGAATCCGATTTATCCATTGCCACCATAATGCGTCTGACTTGCTTGACGTAGATGTCGTCTTTAATCAGCAACATTGGGCGCGGAGATAATTGGAAAACGTATTGACTGACTGAGTTTTCCAAAATTGCTTCTAAACGCTTGAGTCCTCGCGACCCCATAATAATGAGGTCAGAATCTTCTTCTTCGGCAATCTGAAGAACTACGTCTTTGGGTTCTCCCTGTTTGAGCCGAGTTGTGACTTGGCTAGGGTCTAACTTAATAGACTTGATGGCTTGTGCCAAAATTCTGCCTCCCTCTTCCAACTTAGTGGACATGGCGTCAGCGGTGATTTGAGGAGGCACAACATGCAATAGCGTGACGGATACCTTTTGCAGGGCAGGGATTTCCAGCAACATGTTGAGCATTTCTTCGCACAGTCCCCGACCGGCTACAGCTACTAAAATTTTTTGAATCATGGAAGTGTCTCTTGAGAGATTTGTAAGTTATTAAGGGTGGACTGACGCAGTTGCCAGCAGAGCTTCACGATGAGGAGATTCAATCCTCTGTGGAAAGGCGTGAGTCCTGATCGAGTGAGTTAAAAGGTAATCAGCCTTCCAAGAATAAGGATACTTTTGATGTTGCTAGAAAAATTTGACAATTTATAAAATGCGTTACCTTAAACTTGGTGTTTGTGGATAGGCGCTGGTGGAGGTGCTTTTCGTTGTCGCCCTACAACTCGGTATACCTCTACCATTTGGTGTTTCCCCTTGAGCGCTAATGGGCCCCAAGATTCAACCTCAAACTGTTCGCGGAGATGAATTAAAGTTTCTTTGCCAATCAGAATACGGCAGTTGGTGGGTTGGCGGTGTTTTTCACAGCTTTCGAGGCGGGCGGCAATATTCACGCTGTCGCCGATGACTCCGTATTCCAATCGGTCTTTTCCCCCTAAACTCCCTGCTACGATGGGGCCGGTAAAAATGCCAATCCGCATCTGAATGACGGGTAATCCGCGACGCTGCCAGTCTTGATTCATCTGTTCTAAGCGATCGCCAATCACCACAGCACAATTTACCGCTGCTCTTGCATCTTCATCAATGTCTCTCGTATCTAAGCGACGAGTGGGCACACCAAACACGGCAATAACCCCATCACCCGTAAATTTATTGATGATACCTTGACGCTGGATGACTTCTTGGGTGATAACCCCCAAAAATTCATTGAGCCATTCCAGCAAGGCTTCCGGACTCATGGTTTCTGAAATGGTGCTAAAGTCTTTGATGTCTGTAAACATCATGGTTGCCGTTAGGCTGATTCCGGGCAGCTTTCCCGACTTCAAAAGGCGATCGCGTCTTTGCCACAACTCTTGAGCAATCTCTGGGGAAGTGTTTTGCCCCAACAGTTTCATCACAATTTTTTGCTTTTGCTGAGCATAATATGCTCGACGAATCACGACTGTGCCTGCTGCTAGCACAAAGCCCAATGCTGGGGCAGCTAGCGGCACCCATCCCCCATGTGTGAATAGGTAAAAGCAGGTAGCAGCACAAATCCCCAAGCCAGCCGTTACACCAATTGCCAATTTTAGGGGATGATACGTGACTCGCCCTAAAAGGCATCCAGTCGCAATCCAGCCCAAAATCCAAAGTACCTCTACCCCTTGTGTCCAAAACCAAAACAGGGGACGAGTACCCGAAGCCGCATCAAGAAGTTGGCTTACCATCTGAGTATGAACCAACACCCCAGGCATCTTAGGATTTGCTTTCAATGCAGGGCTATACGGGGTAAGGAACATATCCTTGAGGCTAGGTGCTGTCGAACCAATGATGACAATTTTGCCTTTCACCCAGCTTGGATCGATTTCCCCGTTCAAAACTTGGGTCAACGTAACTTGCCGCGCTAAATTTTTCGGTGAGCGGTAGTTGAGCAAGATTTGATAGCCACCAGACTCGATGTTTTGGTATCCTCCTGAATTTTTTTGTAATTGCAAAAACACTGCCTTACCCAATTGGGGAGACCCCGGATGCTTAGGACTTTCTTCCAAAAACAGGTTCTGTTGTTCTAAATAAGCAAGGGCTACCCTGAGGGAAAATGAATACAGGGTTCCGTTTTCGTTTTCCGCAAACAAGATATTGCGGCGAACTACATTATCGGGGTCAATGGCTAAGTCATTGAAACCCACGCGCTCTTCCGGTACCGTTGGCGGTGCTGGCGTTCCCGTAACATTATCAATGTTTTGAATCGCAATTAAATTCGGTTGCTGTAGTTGAGTAACCAGTTCATTATGACCGGGTTCTATGGGGATATCGCGATACAAATCCAAGCCGATGACGGCAGGTTGCAGGGTTTGTAGCTGGCTCAATAACTGAGCGATAACTCGGTCGGAGAAAGGCCATTTTTTTTGCGATCGGATATCTTTTTCTGTAATGGCAACCACAAGAATTCGGGGGTCACAAGCCCCTGATAAGGCTTGAGGAGGGGGAAGGGGGAAGGGAGAAAGGGATTTTTCAGAAGTTGGTGTGGAACAGGAGGCGTAATTCGGGGCTGTTAATGTTGACTTGAGGCGTACCAGCTTGTCAAAAGCGATGAGTTCTAGCGGTTGTAATCCGCCCTGATGTCGTATTCCCAGTAAAGTTGCTGTTAGAAGGAAAATGTAGAGGAAAGCGATCGCACTCCGCTTTGCTGCTTTCGCACTTGGCTTCGTAAACAGGAGGGTCACGATTGACCGATTTGCCCTAGCAGGTCTGAAACTCCCAAACTTTCGAGTCATGCGGAAGATCATAAATGAATGATAGATGTCCTAGATTCACCAAGACTGATTCACAGCCTTGACAGCAGCGATCGCAACTGCCACGAACAGCCTGACAAGAACTTCACTCCAGGTTAATCCACCCCTTCATGTAGCCGTTTTGTCTTAAATAACTTCAGTGTGTTTTAGCAAATTTTTCATTTGAGCGATGCTCTCACCCCTAAAAAATAAGAGTCTGACAATAGCGGCGTACCACTATTGATGTAAGATTCTCTACAAAAAAAGGCTATGGAACATTGTTGAGCCACTTTTGCCACATTATTACATTTTTAGGGTGAGGGGCAATACCCCGTACTTTTTCCACTCAAACAACACCGAACAGAGACTTTTCAGGGTTGCTGACGGCAAAAATCTGACTTTATAGCGATCGCAAATCCTGGGAGATTATAAATAAGATATAAAAGGCGACAATTCTTAAAAAATATTCATGATTGCTTCCCAGTCCGGCTTGGACAGTATCAAAGCATCTGTGAAAGAAAAAGTATTCTTTGGCAACGAACCCACTCCTGAGTTAATTGCCATTTTAATCGTCTACTTTGTCCAGGGCATCCTGGGCTTAGCGCGTTTGGCGGTTAGCTTTTTCCTCAAAGATCAACTAGCCTTAAGTCCTGCTCAAGTAGCAGCACTGATGGGTATTGCTGCTTTACCCTGGGTGATTAAGCCGTTGTTTGGCTTTATCTCAGATGGCATTCCCCTATTTGGCTACCGCAGACGCCCTTATCTCATTTTATCGGGACTAATAGGAACAGCAGCTTGGCTCAGTCTGGCCACTGTTGTCAATACTGCTTGGGCGGCAACGGCTGCCATTCTCTTAAGTTCTCTGTCTGTCGCCATCAGTGATGTAATCGTAGACTCACTCGTTGTGGAACGGGCGAGAAAAGAATCCCTCAGTGATTCCGGTTCCCTGCAATCTCTCACTTGGGGTACTTCAGCCCTAGGCGGCTTGATTACGGCTTACCTGAGTGGTTGGCTGTTACAACAATTCAGTAACCAAACCGTCTTCGCCATCACTGCCACGTTCCCCTTACTGGTTTCTGCCGTCGCTTGGTTTATTACCGAAGAACCTGTAGATTCCCGTCCTAATATCTCCGTCGCTTGGAACCAAATCAAAGATTTACGCAGTGCGGTGACTCAAAAAGCCATTTGGTTGCCCACCGCTTTCATTTTCCTGTGGCAAGCAACGCCAAGTGCGGATTCCGCATTTTTCTATTTCACAACGAATGAGCTTGGGTTTGAACCGGAATTTTTAGGCCGCGTCCGCTTAGTAACCAGCGTTGCCTCCTTGATTGGGATCTGGGTATTCCAACGCTTTTTGAAAAACATTCCCTTTCGTACCGTCATGGGTTGGACGACGGTTATCTCGTCAGTTCTTGGGATGAGTGCCCTACTCCTTGTCACCCATGCAAACCGTACTCTAGGAATTGATGACCACTGGTTCAGCTTAGGTGACAGCCTGATTCTTACAGTAATGGGGCAAATCGCCTTCATGCCGGTGTTAGTCCTTTCCGCACGACTGTGCCCAGAAGGTGTAGAAGCTTCGTTGTTTGCCCTTCTGATGTCAGTTTTTAACTTGGCAGGACTCTTATCCCATGAACTGGGAGCTTTACTCACCCATTGGCTGGGTGTTACTGAAAGTAACTTTGACAAGCTTTGGCTGTTAATTGTGATTACGAATGCCTCCAGCTTATTACCCCTACCCTTTCTCGGATGGCTACCTGCGGCTGATCCACAAACTGAAATTAAAGCAGCCCAAACTCATAAATCATTACCACGAGCAGAAGTATTTGAACATCATGCTCCAGGCTCCTTTTCCGAACAACCATTCCTACCCGATATCCTCCCAGAATTTATCCGTACTCCACTAGCAGAACGGCTCAGTCAAAATAGAGCTTCTCAGCCTGTAGAAGAACCTGCTGAATAAGAAGTTGCAGGGAACCTAGGGGAACTGAGGAGCGGGAGTAACCTGTTTATCCTATTGTCAATCTCACCTCGTACATCAATCAAAATTATCTGCGTTTATCTGCGGTTGTTCATTTCAAATCCGTATTCTTGTAAAAGTACTGATGGTTTGAGCTGTGGATAGAAATTTATTCATGCAGTAAAAACCTCCAACTACAACCAAAAATTGAATTTTTCACATCCAATAATATGCAAACATTACCGACTAAAGAGCAATTTTCAGTCCCTGTTTCTGCTACTCCCTATGAGCGGAATGAATGGAAAAATGGCTATCAATCCCAGCCGAACGAATATGACTACTGGATTGACGAAATAGAAGGTGAGATTCCGGCTGCACTTCACGGTACATTATTTCGCAATGGTCCTGGCTTACTAGATATTAATGGGCAACGACTTCACCACCCCTTTGATGGGGATGGGATGATTTGTGCGATCGCATTTAATAACGGTCGCGCTCACTTCCGTAATCGCTTTGTCCGGACTGAAGGTTTCGTCGCAGAACAAGAAGCAGGAAAAATTCTTTACCGGGGTGTTTTTGGGACTCAAAAACCAGGGGGTTGGTTAGCTAATGCATTTGATTTGAAAATCAAAAATATTGCCAATACCAATGTTATTTATTGGGGAGATAGACTTTTAGCGCTCTGGGAAGCGGCTGAACCTTATCGATTAGACCCGAAGACATTAGAAACAATCGGGAAAGATTATCTTGATGGGATTTTGCAAGAAGGTGAATCGTTTGCAGCTCATCCTCGAATTGACCCTAGTTGTCAATATAATGCGGGTGAACCTGTCCTCGTTAACTTTGCAATTAAAGCAGGTCTTTCTAGTACCATTAACCTCTACGAATTAGACCAATTCGGTAAACTTCTGCATCGTCAATCCAGAAGCATTCCTGGCTTTGCCTTTATTCACGATGTTGTCATTACACCCAACTACTGCATTTTTTTCCAAAATGCTGTTAGTTTCAATCCTATTCCCTTTGCTTTGGGATTGCGGGGTGCGGGTGAGTGCGTGAAATTTGAGCCGAATAAGCCAACTCGAATTGTGATTATTCCTCGTCATTCCAAAGCGCCGATGCAGCTATTGGAAACGCAAGCGGGTTTCGTTTTCCATCACGCTAATGCCTTTGAGCAAGATGGCAAAATTTTTGTTGACTCTATTTGCTATGACAAGTTGCCGGAAGTGGAACCAGAAAGTGATTTCCGGGATGTAGATTTTGAAGCACTGGCACCAGGACAACTGTGGCGATTTACACTTGACTTGCGCGAACAAACTGTACAACGTCAGCAATTGGCAGAGCGCTGCTGTGAGTTCCCTTACGTTCATCCCAACCATGCCGGACGCCCCTATCGCTACCTGTTCATGGGCGCTGCTCATAACCCAACGGGTAACGCACCGCTACAGGCAATTCTCAAACTGGATGTGACGACAGGGAAGGAACAATTTTGGAGTGCGGCACCGAAAGGGTATGTCAGTGAGCCAATTTTTGTGCCTCGTCCCGATAGTAATCAGGAAGATGAGGGTTGGTTGCTAACGGTAGTTTATGATTCTAGTGATCATCAGTCCGATGTTGTGATTTTAGATGCTCGTGATTTAAATCAGGGGCCAGTAGCGCGACTCCACTTGAAGCATCATATTCCTTACGGATTGCACGGTAGCTGGACACCGAGCGTATTTTAAGTGATGCGATCGCAATTTACATAGAGGTTTTCGTAGGGGCACGACAATGTCGTGCCCTTATGCTTTTACTCCACTGTTGGGAGGACTTATGCAAAATTGTGCGATCGCTACACAAGTAACAGCAGTAGATTTAAGGAAACAGACATCTTGCAGCCAAAGCCTAGCATGGAAGACGGCAACAACACCAGCTTACCCTTAGACAGCGACCAGGAAGACATCCTAAACTGGTCGAGTATTCCCCAAGCCCCTGAAGGCTTCAAATCCGGCTTTATCGGCATCATCGGACGCCCCAATGTCGGCAAATCAACCCTAATGAATCAACTGGTGGGGCAAAAAATTGCTATCACTTCACCCGTTGCCCAAACAACACGCAACCGCCTGCGGGGTATCCTAACCACGCCGGAAGCGCAAATGATTTTTGTCGATACCCCAGGCATTCACAAACCCCATCACCAACTGGGTAAAGTTTTGGTACAAAATGCCCAAACTGCCATTGATTCAGTGGATGTGGTGCTATTTGTGGTGGATGCAACAGTAGAAGCAGGAGGAGGCGATCGCTTTATTGCCGAACTCTTAACCAACACCCAAACGCCTGTCATTCTCGGTATTAATAAAGCTGACATCCAACCC
The DNA here is from genome assembly GCA_966675205.1 of uncultured bacterium. Classification (GTDB taxonomy): domain Bacteria; phylum Cyanobacteriota; class Cyanobacteriia; order Cyanobacteriales; family Coleofasciculaceae; genus JBFLZA01. The sequence continues at coordinate 33,946 of CBKWLJ010000004.1, read as the reverse complement.
TCCCCAGATCAAGAACCCTCAGCTTCCCTTCCCAAGGGGAGACAAAAGGCAGTCAATCGGGAGTCAATTGATCAAAGTTACACTGAACTCGCGACCCCTCACAACTGGCAAGTCACAAAATTCTCTGCCCTTACAGGAGAAGGACTCGACACACTACAACAATTATTAATAGATAGCCTAGAACCAGGGCCATACTATTATCCCCCCGACCTTGTCACCGACCAACCGGAACGATTCATCATGGGGGAATTAATTCGAGAGCAAATCTTGCTTTTGACTCGTGAAGAAGTCCCTCACTCCGTCGCTATTACGATTGATATCGTTGAAGAAGCCCCCAAAATTACTCGTATTCTCTCCACCATTCACGTTGAACGCGAATCTCAAAAGGGAATTTTGATTGGTAAAGGGGGCAGTATGCTCAAAAAAATTGGTAGCGCTGCCCGCGAACAAATGCAAAAATTAATTTCTGGTAAAGTTTACCTGGAATTATTTGTTAAAGTTGTGCCCAAATGGCGACAATCTCGCCTGCAACTAGCAGAGTTCGGTTATCGAGTAGAAGAATAGACCTTTTGCCCAAGTCAAACTCTAGTGCAGGAAGGCAGAAGATACAAGACAGAAGCCATGTGCGGACGCGCACAAAGAAGGGAGGAAAATTGTTATCCCTGCTGCCGTCTGCCCTCTACCTTCTGACTTGAAAGTGGGGTGTGGGGTGTAGGGTGTGGGGGAGGACTATTTTCATTCATGGCTGTGAAATTTTTTCATCGGGACTGCCTTATTTTCAAGTTAGGCACCATGAACGCGAGTTCACAACTCGCGGAATGAAAATCCTTCTTCCCCTATTCCCCGTTCCCTGTTCCCTGTTCCCTATTTTCAGATTAGGGTGGGCAATACACCCAGCGATCGCAATCAGCTTTTCAGCTTCTGTAGACAGTGCCCACCCTACCACAAAGCCTGAAAAAGAATAAATTGTCTTCAAATTCATCATAAATTATACAGCGAGCAGCAAACTCCAGCCCTTGCACAAACACTGCAAAAAACTCATCCCAAATCTAGTAATTTTTTTAGTTTCGGTTACACCTTCTTGATGCCATTCAACAGGCGGATGCTAATTTGCTCTGCGCTATTGTTAGCTCGAAACACAAGGAGGATAGGGTTTCACTCTAAATTTATGCTACAAAGTTGACAAAAATCAGCATCAATTTTTCCTCTGTAGGGATAATGCTGTAAGTAAAAATTGTAGCATTGCTTACCAAGCGAATGTGGCGAATAAAATCTTGTTTCGGTACTTTGAATAAGTCTAGAATTGATGAGAGTAGAGCCGTTGGATGCTCCCGTTGCTATATTTATGATGAAGAAAACAATTTCCAGGTCAGCTTTGTCTGGAGTGGCAGTCAGTAGCCTCTACATTCTGACTTGTTAGGGAATAATAATTGAGCGATCGAGATTTTGATACCTAAACAAGGTGTTTATCTCGCTCTCTTGCCTAGTAGCAAGCTCGCTCACTTTTACCCTCGAAAAAAGCAGGAATTTCCAAAAGAGCATCCTTGATGCTTTCTGCAATACGACCTGGTGTTATATAAGCATCGGATGCATTTTGGTATGCTTTATCTTTCTGTCCCTTCATCGTAGTAGAATTTTTGCCTCTGCTATAGGGGACTACAAAAGGTTGAGCATCATTGGGTTCGTTGAGAGCTGCATGAGTGTAGCTTATTTTTTGTGCAGTGAAACGCTTCACAATACTTTCTCTTTCTTCATCAGTCAATCCCATCCAAAAATGTTGATTGCTACTGGGAACATTTAAGAGCCACTCCGGTTCTATAGAATTGTCAACTGAAGCAAAAGGTCTCCTACCCAATTCAACCGCTGCCTCAGCCTTAGCTTCATCTTCAGCTTTAGGTTCGGAAGATGGAGAGTCAGTGGAAAAAGGTTGGTTTCCCTTCATCAAGTAGGTGCCTTGCTCCGTTTGAGCTGTGCGCCCGATTCCCAGGGATATCACTACTGCCGCAGTAGTTACAGATAATTTTGTCAATTCTTTTGAAGGAATCATGAGATTTTTCCAGTGAAAAAACTAGAGGATGTAATTGTCTATAGGCAGATGAAAAGCAACCTAAATCTTTCCGATATAGAATAAAATTTAGGCTATTGAATAACTTTTGCTGAACGAATCAGTTGAGTTTCAAAAATCTATGCTGCCGTAATAGAAACAACCTCTAAATCAGTTATAGCAATTGTTGAATTGATACAATGACAGTTATTTATATAATTAATAAAACTGTTTATTTCAACTAAGTTTTGGTAAAAATTCGGTTAACCGTTGACATCAAAAGAAGAATATTCATCATCAAGTTTAGCGATTAATCAAATCATTACCTCAGTAAAATTCTTGCTGGAGAATTTTGTACATTAACTATAAAGTAGGGTGGGCATTGCCCACCCTATCTGTGTGAATGGTACTGGGACGCAAATCCCCTTTAACTCACCACAAAATTCACCAACTTCCCAGGCACCACAATCACCTTCTTAATCTCTTTGCCCTCAAGGTAACGCTGAGCGACTTCCGATTCACGGGCATACTGTTCTAACGCTTGCTTATCCGCCTGCGATGGAACCTGTATCGTGCCGCGAGTCTTACCCATAATTTGAATCACGAGCGTAATTTCATCGGCAACCAAAGCATCTGGGTCATATTTTGGCCAAGCTTGGGTGTGGACTGATTCAGGTTTACCCATCTTCTGCCACAACTCCTCAGCAATGTGAGGGGCAAAGGGGGCTAAGAGCAACAACAAAGTTTCAATCCCTTCAGCATAGACGGGTGAATCTTTGCAGTTAGCATCGAGCAAAGCGTTGCTCAATTTCATTAACTCCGAAATTGCCGTGTTGAATTGATACTCGCCCTCTAAATCCTCAGTGATTTCCTTAATTGCAGTATGAATTGCTCGGCGCAAATCCTTTTCAATTTTGGAAAGTTCTGTTTTTGTTGCTGATTGCTGAGCGTTAAATTCCGTTCCTAGACGCCAGACACGGTTGTTGAGGAAACGGAACTGCCCTTCTACATCTGCCTCATCCCATTCCAAATCTTTTTCCGGCGGTGCCTTAAACAAGATAAACATCCGGGCCGTATCGGCACCGTACTTGTTAATCACCGCCTCCGGCGCGACGCCGTTGTACTTAGATTTGGACATGGTTTTGTAGGAGACTTCCAACTTTTCCCCTGTTTCTGGGTCTTTGGGGTCGTTGGGGTCTACCTGTGCCGAAGGAATATATTTTCCGGTTGTGGGATTAATGTAGGTTAAGCCCTGAACCATGCCTTGAGTTAACAGGCGCTGGAACGGTTCGTCGAAGTTGAGCAAACCGCGATCGCGCAATACTTTAGTAAAGAACCGCGAGTACAATAAGTGCAAAATCGCGTGCTCAATTCCCCCCACATATTGATCAACTGGCATCCAGTCATTCGTTTTAGCAGGGTCAAACACTTGCTGCTCATTTTGCGCGTCCGTAAACCGCAAGAAATACCACGAGGAATCGATAAACGTATCCATCGTATCGGTTTCTCGCTTTGCTGGAGTCCCACAAGTCGGACAAGGCACATCTGCCCAACCTTCGAGTTGAGCTAAGGATGAAACACGGCCTCCTTTAAATTCCACATCTTCCGGCAACTCCACCGGTAAATCTGCTTCCGGAACGGGCACTATCCCGCAATTCGGGCAGTGAATCACCGGAATCGGGGCACCCCAATACCGTTGCCGTGAGATTAACCAATCCCTCAGACGATACTGGATTCGGGCTTTCCCCCATCCTTGTTTTTCGGCATACTCAATTACCGCCTGCTTCCCTTCAGTGGAAGCGATGCCATCAAAAGAACCAGAATTCACCATCACTCCAGGTTCTGTGTAAGCCGCTTCAATGTTAGATTTTGGATTTTGGATTTTGGATTCTTCTGACTCCTGACTCCTGACTCCTGACTCCTGATTTTCTGGCACAATCACCACTTTGATGGGTAAATTCTGTTGGGTGGCGAATTGGAAATCTCGGGTATCGTGAGCAGGCACACCCATCACGGCACCTGTACCATATTCATACAGCACGTAGTCCGCAATCCAGATGGGGATTTCTTCTCCCGTAAAGGGATTAATGGCTTTCCCTCCCGTAGGAATCCCGCGCTTCGGTTTATCTTCAGCCGTGCGTTCTAATTCACTTTCTTCTGAAACTTCTTGAACAAAAGCATCAACTGCCGCTTTTCGGTCTGCTGTAGTAACTTGTGGGGTTAAGGGATGTTCTGGCGCTAACACAACATAAGTAACGCCATAAACCGTATCCGGGCGAGTGGTAAAAACACCAATTTTTTCATCCAACCCAACAACGGGAAATTCCAAATAGGCACCCACGGATTTACCAATCCAGTTTGCCTGCATCAGCTTCACCCGTTCGGGCCAACCCGTCAACTTGTCGAGGTCGTTGAGCAATTCTTCAGCATAGTCGGTAATCTTAAAGAACCACTGCCGCAACAGTTTGCGCTCAACTTTAGCCCCGGAACGCCAAGAACGCCCCTCACTATCAACTTGTTCGTTGGCTAATACGGTTTGATCGATAGGGTCCCAGTTAACGGCCGCTTCTTTTTGATAGGCTAATCCTGCTTGGAGAAATTGCAAGAAAATCCACTGCGTCCACTTGTAATAATTGGGGAAACAAGTGGCAAGTTCATTATTCCAGTCGTAAGAAAGCCCCAAACGCTTTAGCTCCGACCGCATCTGAGCGATGTTTTGATACGTCCACTTGGCAGGATGAACTCCACGCTGAATGGCAGCATTCTCTGCGGGTAGACCAAAGGCATCCCAACCCATCGGGTGCAGTACCCGATAACCCTGCATCCGGTGTACTCTGGCAATCACATCCGTAATGGTGTAGTTACGGACGTGACCCATGTGCAGGTTTCCGGATGGATAGGGGAACATGGACAGAGCGTAAAATTTTGGCTTGTCACTCTGGGTGGGGGTCTGATCGATATTTTGCTCAGACCAAATCTTTTGCCATTTTTCCTCTATCTCGGCTGGGTTGTAACGGGACTCCACAAAACTTACTCCTACTGGATTCGCTATAAGCCTTTGCTTGTTGTATTTTGACACATCCCGCGATCGCGAACTGTCGGGTATCGCTCTTTAGATGTGGGATTCGATGCTGCTGCTACAGATCGGGTCGCTGGTTTATGCTACAAACATCAAGTCAGGATACTGCTGCATCCTACTACAAAAACTCTTCTAGAATTGCCAACGTCAGTAGAGCAGCTAATTTTATTTATGCTACTGATTGTAGTACGATTGAGTGAGCGATCGCATTTTGGATAATACAAAAGTTTTCGTATACGGTACCCTAAAACCCGGAGAATTTTATTACCCACGCTATTGTGCAGGCAAGGTCGTAGAGGAAAAACCTGCGATCGCCATGGGTCAACTGTATCATCTGCCTTCCTTGGGTTACCCCGCCATGATACCGGGAGAAAATCAGGTGCAGGGGTGTTTACTCACGTTGGCTAACGCTGCTACTTTATACCACTTGGATGAATTGGAAGATTACGAACCTCATCGCCAACCTGAACAGAACGAGTACAATCGATACCAGATTGAAATCTATGATTTAACCGGACAATCGCTAGGTAGGGCTTGGGCTTACTTTATGACACTGGAGAAAGTTCAGCACTATCAAGGTATCTTAATTGCTTCTGGATGCTGGAGCGGTTCTGTGGTTAAGAAATAACAGATGTAGGGGCACAGCAATGCTGTGCCCCTACAAGCGTATTTCAATTCCATAGGGTTTCAGGAATTCAGTTGTACAGCCAGAGGTTGAGAACCGAAGGATGTCAACTGATTAATTCAGGTCGTTTTTGTAAATATCATTGAGTTCTAAAGATGGCTGTCCCGGTGCTTCTAGAGGGGATACAGCCGCTTTAGGAATCTCGATCACCGGTCGATTTACCGCAATCATCAGAGGTTCAGAAGCGGCATCGGGTGTCACTGCGTTTTGAGCAAACTGCGGCATCATTGAGCGACTACCGGGTAAAACACCTGTTACAGCACTAACAAATAAAGCAGCAATTGCCGCCCCTCCCCAGAGGAAAGTGCGTTGTATCCGGCGTCTGTCAATGCGGGAGAAAACTTGCTCAGCGGTTTCTTGAGCTGTTGTTTCAGGGGTTGGTACAGGTAGCTGCTGAACTCCCTGGCGCAATTTCACTAATCGAGTGTACAAGCACTTCATTTGGTCGTCAGTTGCCAACCATTCTTGCACCTGTTTGCGCTCGACGGCTGTAACTTCGCCATCGATATAAGCACTGAGTAATTCAAAGCGATCGCGTTGTAAGCTATCCATTTCTCCGACAGCTTTAGGTTTGGACTGTTTGCGAGCGTCAAAATTGGAGGTCATCTTCGTATCACCACCGAGTTATAGCGAGCGCCCAATGTAGAACTGATCTTATCGATTCCATCATAAACGAACAACCCCTAGGGGTAAGCGCTTCAAGAGATTAACAGTAGACGCTCTAAGCTTCCAAGTAAGTTTGGAGCTGAGATTGCAGTCTGGCTCTGGCTCTGGCAATTCTTGACTTAACGGTTCCTAAGGAAACGCCAGTGATTTCAGCGATCTCCTCATAAGCCATCCCTTCAATTTCTCTTAGGACAATGGTTGTGCGGAAAACTTCTGGTAAATCTGAGATTGCCTCCCGGAGCTGTTCGTAAAACTCGCGGGTTGTCATATCATCTTCGGGATTAGGCTCATCTGAGGCAATTTCCCAATCCATTTCGCCGTCATCTAAGCGGCGCGGAGCATCTAGCGATAAAGGATTCGCGACTCGTTTGCGTTTACGCAGTTCGTCGTAAAAAAGATTTGTGGCAATACGGCTCAACCATCCCCGGAATTTCCCAGGTTCGTTTAACCGTTTGATGTTCCGATAAACTCGAATCCAGACTTCTTGAGCCAAATCAGCTCTATCTTGCCAATCCGGAGCTAAGTGGTACAAAATCTTATCCACATGGGACTGATACCGCCGCAATAGCTCAGCAAAGGCAGCACGATCGGGATTAATTCCCTCTTGACAGCGCAAGATCAAGTCGTAGTTTGAGAGTTTATCAGGTTGCACCGATACTTGAGGAACGTTTGCCTCAACGGTTGACCAAGTTGCAGAAATCGATTGGCTCATGGATGGAATAGGTGCTAGAACATCCTTCTTCCTTCCCAAGACGCCCGACTTGCACTTAGAGTTCCCGTTTGAATCAGCAAATATCTAAAGAGTTGTTGGTTGAAAATGCTTGTTGAATCAAACAGATTATTATCTCTATTAAATACTTAAAAGACATCCCCCAAAAGGGTAATTTATGAAAGAAACTTGCTAGCCTTATTGAAAAGCCTGCTAGTGGTGTTTAAGGTTCTCTAGTCGGTCGTCTTGAGCGTTTTAGCGCACAATGAATTTCTCCTGCTCAGGTCAAAGGTTAAGATTTACATAGATAGGGCGATCGCATCAGAATTCTTTCTAATACAGGATGACTCCGGAAACAATAGCGTGTTTTCTTGGAAATACTGTGATTGGCACCTACCCTTAAGGAGTCAGGCCGAGAGTGAGTAACCCCAGAAAGCAAATCACGATTCTATTAGCAGAAGATGCACTCACCGACCAGAAATTGATGGAGCTGGCTTTGGCAAAAAGTCGCTTAATCAACGATTTGTACATCGTTCAAGATGGTGAAGAGTTGCTGGACTATCTACACCATCGCCGCCAGTATAGTGAACTCAGCAGTTCGCCACGGCCTGATTTAATTTTGCTGGATTGGCATCTGCCGAAAATAGATGGATCAGAGGCACTACAAGCCATTAAAGCTGACCCTAATTTGCGACGTATTCCAGTTGTAGTGATGACATCCTCCAAATCTGAAGAAGACATCCGCCTGAGTTACCAACTGGGAGCAAGTTCTTTTTTCACCAAACCAATCACCTTTGACTCCCTGGTTGAGGCGGTAAACATCTTGGGAGAATACTGGTTTGATATCGTAGAACTGCCGCCTGCTAGCACGGATGAATAATGATGGGCATGAATAACTGGCTCAAGACAAGCTGGATGATAGTTTGCTTTGGCTCGGCAGTCGCCTTGTTTGCAGCGGCGCAGCCTACGCCTAAGCTAGTATCGTTACCCCCTAAACCCATACAGCAGAAACTCCCCAAACCCAAGGAAGCAAGAGCCTTACCCGTGACACCTCATATCACTACCGTGCTCAAAGCGGTGAGTTCTCGGATTGTTGTAGATTTGAGTGAAGCACGCGTCTACAGTTACTGGGGTGAGCAACTCATGACCACCTATCCAGTTGCAGTAGGTCAACCCGGTTGGGAAACACCGACTGGTACTTTTAAGGTATTATCCAAGCAACGCAACCCAGTTTGGAAGCAACCGATCACTGGCGAGTTGATTCCTAACGGCCCTGACAATCCACTTGGCGATCGCTGGATTGGTTTTTGGTCAGACAAACGCCATCAAATCGGCTTTCATGGTACGAATGATGAAAAACTTGTGGGCAAGGCGATTTCCCACGGCTGCCTGCGAATGCGAAATGCTGATATTCGGACTTTGTACGAACAAATTAGTATCGGAACACCCGTAGTGGTACGGAAGTAGGGTTGAAGGTTGGAACGTTTGAAGGTTGAAGGTTGTTTCAACCTCCTGTACCCATTAACCTGCTAACCTTCAACTTGCTAACCTTCAACTTGCTAACCTACCCTTCGGGAACGGCTGCGCCGAACAACCCGTTAACCTTCAACTCTCAATTGAGGCTTTTGGCTCAAAAGTGGGTGCACAAACCTGTAACAAACTACTGACTTGCTTGAGAATGTCGTTACCACTGCTTTTGCCCAGTGCTTGACGTTCTGAACCAAAATTGGGTCGATCCAGGTTGCGGGCGATCGCATCCTTAACTTGTTGGGTGATGAGTTCAGAAAGTTCCTCTCTCGCTCGCTGACGCTGGTATCTGGCCCCTTCTTCTGTAGTGGCATAGAGAGGAGGGAGTCGGTTGAGAGCGTAAGCGGCAATATCTCCGACATCGAGAACGCGATCGCTCACGGCTTCAATTTGGGCGATTTGAGCGACCGCTTCGGTTAGTACCAACTCCTCCATAACATTAATGAATTGCTTGCGAGGAACTGCCACCACTTCACCAGTCAGCAGAGCTCCCATGAGGCGATCCAACGCCATATACTCTTCAATCGAAAGCTCTGAGGCAGTATCACAAATGCGTCCTACCTCGCTTTCCATGACTGGGGTCAAGTAGCCATCTTGTAGAGCCTGTTCTACGATTTTTTCAATACTCATGACGTTGGAGTGCGCTTGACTGTGTAGCAGCGAGTAAGAGGAAATTTTGCCAAAATCTTGATTCAAAACAACACTAAACCTAAACCCAACTATAAAAACTTCAGCAAAATTTTATTGTGAGGATTATTCAAATCCTTTCTCTCGCCAAGGCACTGGATCGACAGAAACCCCATGAACATATAAACCCCAATGTAAATGTGGACCCGTAGAAGCCCCTGTTGAACCAATCGCACCAATTCTTTGACCAGGTTTTACAAAATCTCCTTCTCGGACATCAATACGCGAAAGGTGCATCATAATACTGGTGACCCCTTGACCGTGATCGATGCCTACTGTGTTGCCATGCACCCGAAACCCTTCAGATACTGTTCCTACCAAGGCAACTCGACCAGCGGCTGGAGCAACGACAGGTGAACCCATCCCACCCGCATAGTCAACCCCTCGATGGTAGTAATCCTTAGCAAAAACACCGTTGTAGTAACGGCGAATTCCATAACCTGCTGAAATTCGACCACTATTGGGTCTGACAAAGGCACCCTTCCAATATTTTTCTGGCGTTTCTAAGCTTTTGAATGCTGCCACCCGATCAAGTTCATGTTGAGTTGCTTTTGCACCCGCTGCCCCTGACAACCGGATACGCTGGGTAGGAAAGGAGCGATTTCGCAAAGGCACAGCCAAGTTCTTGACCTCATTTCCTGCCTTTACCTGGATCTGTAAAGTTCCAGGCTGATTCAGGGGTGAGGTTGGCAGTAAGGCGCGAAAATTTCCCGAATCGGTTATAAAGGAAGGGTAAGTTTTTTGACCTATTCTAACAGTTGGAGTGCTACTCACTGTAGGGCTCTGTTGAATAATTGTTGTAATCGTGTCTCCTAATTGAGCAGTAGAGGGCGACAAGCGTACCTGCAACGCTCGTGCTGGCACAGCTAAGGTAACGATCGCAGCCATGATACCAAGGGCTAGACCGATTCGTCCCCAGTGAGCGCGTTGGCGCTGTATCCAAAAAACAGCAACAGCAAGCCAGTTGCGGTGTAAGCGCGATTGAGACGGAGTAGTCTTCGATGGCACTGGTAATTATCCCCTATATATTGTTGAACAGTATTTAGCTACTCATAGCGGATAGACTAACACCTCCTTCTCGGTGTTTCCAACTGCTCGTATTACAGACTGAACTCCGTATAAATTTCTAACCTTTCATCAAGGGAGCATTAGTTTTAGAGAAATTTTTGCTCTGAGTATCCTGAGAAGCTCCTGGGTAGCGGGAAAATTTGTATTCTAAAGTTTATAGAGCTTAATATTCTTCTCATAAATAAGAAAAAAAACTGGTGCAAGAAGATTTCCGACTGATCATTGACTTCGTATCCATTCTCGTCGCCGCTGCCGCTGGTGGCTTATTTGCAGCGCTATGCCGCCAACCGGCTTTACTTGGTTATATCTTGGGCGGAATGATCGTGGGGCCGGCTGGGTTAGGGCTGATTAAAGAATTAGTTCAGATTGAGACCCTAGCTCAGTTTGGAGTAGCGTTTTTATTGTTCGCCTTGGGGGTGGAATTTTCTCTGGCAGAACTCAAAAAAGTCCGAGCGATCGCATTAGGAGGGGGTGGGCTACAAGTTGCCTTGACCATCCTTGTGACAACGTTAGTCTCACTGGGGATGGGCTGGGTTGTCTCACCGGCACAAGGGGTTTTTCTCGGAGCTATATTATCGCTCTCGTCAACAGCGGTTGTCCTCAAGTGCTTGATGGAGCGCAATGAAACCGAAACGCCACACGGACGAGTGTTGCTAGGGATTTTAGTCGTGCAAGACCTAGCCTTGGGTTTAATGTTGGCAGTATTACCTGCACTTGATCAACCTCCAGAAGCGATTGGAATCGCTGTGGGATTGGCTTTATTAAAAATCGGTTTATTTGCAGCCGGGGCAGTTGCAGTAGGCATTTGGCTCATGCCACAGATATTACGACTCCTGGCTCGAACCGAGAGTCGAGAACTCTTTTTGCTGGGAGTTGTTGTACTGTGTTTGGGGATTGCCCTACTGACTGATAAATTAGGTCTTTCAATTGAAATGGGCGCGTTTGTGGCCGGTCTGATGATTTCCGAGGTGGAATACGCCGACCAAACGTTGACTTATGTAGAGCCACTACGCGATGTGTTTGCAGCACTGTTTTTCGCGGCTATCGGGATGCTCATTGACCCCATTTTCCTTTGGAACAATTTGGAGTTGATTTTGGGGTTGGTGTGTCTGGTTTTTGTCGGCAAGTTTCTCATTGTAGCACCTCTAGTAAAGGTGTTTCGCTATCCGTTAAAAACAGCCATTCTTGCGGGTTTCGGGTTAGCCCAGATTGGGGAATTCTCCTTTGTGTTGGCAAGTGAAGGACAAGCACTGGGTTTGGTATCCCGCCGCGTTTACCTGCTGATTTTGGGAACAACGGCGGTGACACTGGTTGTGACCCCTTTTGTACTGCGTTTGGTTCCTCTGGCATTTAACTGGATAGAAACCCTACCACCCCTGAAGCGGTTTTTTGAGCCGATGGACGCTCCCAAGGAAGTCTCTGCCGAAGTCCACCAATTGAAAGAACACGTCGTAATTTGTGGCTACGGACGAGGAGGCCGTAATTTAGTGCGGCTGATGCAGGAGCAAAATTATCCCGTACTGGTTATCGATCAATCCGAGCGAGCAATTCAGCAATTGCGAGAGGCTAAAGTGCCTTATGTATATGGCAATGCGGCTAGCTTGCATGTGCTGGAAAAAGCAGAGGTGGATAAGGCGCAGTCAATGGTGATTGCGCTGTCAGACCCCATGAGTACGCGCCTGTGCCTGAAGCGATCGCTAGAATTAAACCCAGATTTAGATATTGTGGTTCGGGCCAATACAGACCGAGATATCGAACTGCTTTACCAACTCGGAGCCAGAGAGGTCGTACAGCCAGAATTTGAAGCCAGTTTGGAACTGGCAACACATCTGCTTTCAGGCATCGGGTTACCAATTTCGGTGATTCAACGGCAAATGGAGCAAATTCGCAACTCTCATTATCTCGATTTTCGCGGTGAGCAAATGCCGTCTCAGATTGCTAGGGATTTACGCACGGCAAGCGAGGTGATGAATAGCAAGTGGTATACTCTTCCCGAAAATTCGCCATTGACAGGCATGACGTTAGAAGAAGCGAATATCCGTAACTTGACGGGTGTCAGCTTACTCGCTATTCGTCGTGTTCAAGGGGAAGAAATTGACTATCCCGATGCTGAAGCCCAACTCCAAGAAGGCGATCGCCTTTTAGCTGTTGGAGAACCGGATGAACTAGCGGCTTTTAATGAATTGGCTAAAGGAGAAGTGGCCATTCCCGGTGTCAATACCCCCTGCCAGTGGTTGCTTGTTCCTGAAGGCAGCCCCGCAGAAGGGAAAACCTTAGCACAACTGCACTTTAGGCGTCAGTATGGGGTGCAGGTGCAGGCCATTCGCCGTGAAGGTAAGTTTATTCGCTTTCCTGATGGTCGTGCTGAGGTGCGTGCAGGTGATCACTTGCTTTTGTGCGGTGGTAGTTATCCACTACGTCAATTGCAGCAGTGGTTAGCACCTGAACCTCAGAATGCTGTAGTGGCAATTCCTGTAATTAAGGCTCCTGTGAGTGAGGCTTTACAGGAATATTTGCCACTAGACAGCCAGTGTCATGGCGATTGAAAAAGTTGAAGGTTGAAGGTTGAAGGTTGAAACGAAGATAACCTACACCTTGCTAACTACCAACTTTCCAACCTTCCAACCTGCCAACTTGTAACTTGCCAACTTGCCAACTTGTAACCGATTTACTCTCTCACCTGTAACGCACGACTCCCCTCACCTGTATCTTGTGGCTTTATATAAGCAATAGCCTGACGCCAGATCAGCATAGGGGCTCCATCGGGAGCACTGATACAGATGCAATTTTGGTCTTGCCAGCGTAGCTGGCCGACTAGTACATCCTGGGTCAGTAGTTTGATTTCAACCTCGTTTCCTTCTTTAATGAAACCTTGAATTTGACGAACACTGGGTATCCCTGTCTCGAATTCAGCCATAATCAGTTTTTTCGCCGGAGCTAGATATGCGAATCGAATTTACAAAGTATCACGGTCTGGGCAATGACTTTATTTTGATTGATAATCGCACTGAAACTGAACCCATTATTTCAGCAGACCAGGCTGTGAAGCTATGCGATCGCCATTTTGGGATCGGTGCTGATGGAGTCATCTTCGCTTTACCTCCACAACAGGGAAGTGACTATACGATGCGAATTTTTAACTCCGATGGCTCTGAGCCAGAGATGTGTGGGAATGGAATTCGCTGTTTGGCTCAGTTTTTGGCGGATTTGGAAGGAACGAATGCGAAAACTCAGTATCGGATTCATACCTTAGCGGGTACGATTACTCCCAAACTGGAAGGCGAGGGGAAAGTCAAGGTGGATATGGGAATGCCTCAGCTTTTGGCTGCCCAAATTCCGACAACGCTGGCTGAGGCTGACCAAAAGGTAATCAATGCGCCTTTAGAAGTGGCAGGACAAACTTGGGAGGTGACTTGTGTGAGTATGGGGAATCCTCACTGCATCACTTTTGTTGAGGATGTTGCTGCTATTCCCTTAGAAGCAATTGGCCCACAGTTTGAGCATCACTCTGTGTTTCCCAAGCGCACGAATACGGAATTTATTCAAGTCGTGCGCCCAGACTACCTCAAGATGCGAGTGTGGGAACGGGGCGCTGGGATAACCTTGGCTTGCGGTACAGGGGCTTGTGCTTCTGTAGTCGCGGCAGTGTTAACCGGAAAAAGCGATCGCAAAGCTACAGTTGAACTACCTGGGGGTTGTCTGGAAATTGAATGGTCAGAGCATGACCAACGAGTTTACATGACTGGGCCGGCTGAACGAGTATTCACAGGTCAGATCTAGGTGGGGAAGGAATCGCTGACTTGTGAGGAGGAAGAGAGTTAGCGATTTCTTTTACGCCAGTCCCTAAACTCAATTAATAGGTGATTGCAGTTTCAGGATTTTTGCAGATAACAGCAGTTTGTCACTTGATGAAATACAGCCAAAATTCAGGATGTTATCGCTATTTCTATCTGAGTTTGAAGTGTACTCCACTGAGTTGAAAACTGCTGTAAATGCGGCATAGGATTAGACGTTGTGGTGAGGTTTGTTTTCTGCGGCATTTAGGCTCATGCGGGCAATGTTGAGTAAGTTTGCCCCTAAATTAAGCAAGATAACAGCACCGACTAGAATGCCCTCAGCAATGGGATCTTTGACGACATCTAGTTCTTCTACTGCCTTGCCAATCTCACTTACAGTCGCAATCCCGTGTTGAGCAAACTTCATCTCAACGTCCCGTTTCGCTTGGTCATTATCCTCCTTCTCTGCCTGATTCAGTTCGAGAACCAAAATCGGGATCTCTAACACTAGCTCCAACAAAGTATAGATGGCATCCGTAATAATGTTTGCTTTTGACCAGTCCAGGTTCTTGTCGCTTTTTGCAGCAAGGAATAAACCATCTTTTACGATGGTGGTCAGGTTCAACACGCCAACAAACATCTGAACCATATAACTTGCTTTGTTAGCGGTATAGGGGAAAGACGCAATAATAGTCGGTAGGCGGAAGGCGAGGTGAAAGACTCCATATTTCACCTTCGCCTCTGTTAGAGCATTCTCTTTGCCAATGAGCGGTTCTCCATCCTCACCTTTTAGCTTTGCCGTCGCCTTGTATGCAATGATATCGACAATAGTGGTACCGAAGCTTCCGATGAAGAGGAGAACCGCAGTTGTATAAGTCCAGTTCCGTAAGTCTTCCCCAATCTCAGGCTCACTCTCTTGATTGCCACTTTCAGCCGATGCCGTCGCCACTGCAGCAAAGCTAGCGACCCGACTGATTGGAATTGCCTCCGAGCGAACACTAGCAGGCATCACAGAGCGACTTGCCGCCAGACTAACGATACCGGGAGTTGAGGGGAGGGGCAAGTCGGTGACAGGGGGCATGTTAAACGGCACAACATAACCCTTCTCAAAAGGCGCTTTGCCCAACACTAGTTTCATACCAACGGTAGTCGGAATTGCCATAATCAGCATCATGGCATCTAGGGCAGACAGCTCCTTGCCTTTGGTAATTATCTTGTAGAGAGGAGACAGCAACGGGATATCGATCGTCTCATTTACACCTGTCTTGAGAGCTGAAAGGATGTCAACGAGCAAATCCAGCAGCTTGGTCAAGAAAATGCGAATTGCCTCAATCATTCCTTCGAGGATATCGCCACCCAGTTGCGCCAGAATCTTGTTAAACGAAAGGTCTTCGTCATCATACAGACGCTTTAGATCGGTGGCAATTTGAGAAATGGTCGTCTCGAAGTCGTTGAACTCTTCCAGGATTGTGTCACCTGCAAATCGGGCAACAGCATTGGTGAGTTGAACTACCCAAGGGCTATCTGTACTTCGCTGGTTACTGCCTTCCAGAATATTGCCTTGAAGCAATTGAGCCATACCCCAATTTCCAACCGGACTATCTGTGAAGAAAGCGAGCACTTTTTCAAACCCATTCCCGTTATCTCCAGAACGGGCAGCGGATTGTCCCGTATCCGATATCTTTTGGGCAGATGTGGTTCCAATTTCAGAAGAGTAGGGCTGAATCTTTTTCAGTTCGCTCAGCAAATAATCACAAAACGTATTGATATAGTCTTTGAACAGGGTTACTTCCGACTTGCCGAATTCGATCAAGTTGTTGGCAGCATTGACCAATACCTCATGCGTGACTAGGATGTCATCCCATTCAAAGAGGAAGCCTAACCATTCCAAAATTTTCATCAAATCGATGCCGAATAGCTCTTTGAGTACCCAACTCAACGCTTTGACAACTTGCTCGACCACATCGATCGCGGTTTGAATCACAGACTCACCGAAGTCGATCACCAGTTCCAGGACTCCCTCAGCAGTCAGATGCATAAAGAAACTCTTGGGCTTGCTCTCCAGCTTTTTGCCGAAGTGCTCCAGAACATCCCCAATGAACCAGGTGAGGGGGTTCGCCTCCAAAATCTTGCCAATGGACTCGATCGCATGCGGACCATCGGAGAAGTTTAGGGTGCTGTCATCCCATGTAAAGCCCCAGGCATACCCGTTCGGTAGTTTATTCAAGTCGATTTTGTTCTCGGCTTTACCAGACGGATTCAATTTTACGCCTTGATTTGCCAGGTGCGCGTGCGTCGAATCGTCAAAGCTAATTAATGCCAAGTCTGTAATTTTGCTCAAGACTTGTGTCGATGCTTGAATATGGGAAGAGTCCGCATATTTTCCTTGTAGCACCTTCTGTCCCTGCTTATCCCCATACTGGAACGTGGCATTTGCCAGATCGTCAGCCGTCATGCTTTGTAGCCCTTGGTTCAATGGCGCAGACTGATGTACGTCAAACCCTGTAGTTAGGAAATCGGCTTTGACATGAACAACGGGGGCTGCAATATCTTCAATTTTTTGGGTAATCGTCACAACCCCCATTTCATCCGGCACAACGTTAATTTCATGGCTGGGCGAGATGATGTGCGATCGACCATTAATAGTGACATAGCCATAGGAGGAGGCACTAATCTTCAGCGGATTGTTAACGGTCTGTTGGGATGTATTGCTAGATTTGACTTTGATATGAGTTACGTAAGCTTGATACGTAAGCATCGTCCCGGTGCTGTGAATCCCAATCTCTTGCGTGTTCCATAGCGTGCTGGATTCGTCTCGCCACATGTATTCCAGCTTGCTGTCATTGGTCACAATAAAAACATCATTGACCTGATTTTGAGCATCGCATAAGGGTGCAATTTGCGAGACATTGCTCAACAGAGGAACAGGGGTTGTCCAAGCTTGTTCATTATCATTTCTACCCTGCACAAATACCAATTGCTCATTTTCATCCATCGCCCAAATGGAAACTGTATTGCCTGCCTGTGAGAGGATCAATTCACTCGCACCCGGTACAGCACTGCGATCGGTGATGGTGACATAGGTGGGGCTACCGTGGGGAGGAGTAACGGTTCGGTATACGTACAATCCATCCCCTGCTGCATAGACATCTGTATTCTTGCCGTCTTTGCTAGGGAGTGTGCCGATCGCTTGCAAATTCGGGGGCATATTTTTGTAGATAATGTCAATCGGTTGCGGCATTTGTGCCGTGCGAAGACTGGTGAAGGTCAATACTTTTTCTGCCCCAACGGTGTAGAGTGCCCAAGTGCCACGCACGCCGAAGGTTCCTACAGCAACATCTAAGATTTTGTCAGCATTATGGGGAATGGGGTAAGCTTGCCAGATCCAACTGGTGTTAGAGAAATTTGAATTCACAAAATAGTGTTTCTCTTCCCCATTCACTTCAACAATTGCCAGAACGGTGGGTGTACCCTGATGATCGTTATTAGTGCCCAGTTTGATT
Source organism: uncultured bacterium (assembly GCA_966675205.1). Classification (GTDB taxonomy): domain Bacteria; phylum Cyanobacteriota; class Cyanobacteriia; order Cyanobacteriales; family Coleofasciculaceae; genus JBFLZA01. Next base: position 16,202 of record CBKWLJ010000004.1, on the reverse strand, counting down.
TGAGTAATTTGCACACCTCCAAGATTGTCAGGGCGCTCAACCCACACTGTGGAGAGATCATCCCAATTTGTCTTGGATGGATCATTCGATAAATCCTTCGTCAAAAACAGGATATTGTTTTTCCCTGGGGCATTGACTGGCTTTAGGGCAACCGCAATCCGAATAGTTCCGTTGGCATCTTGGGACACCGCCATCGCTTGGGCTGTAGCATTCTCGCCCATGTAGGAAAAGCTTTTATGAATACCTGGACGTAGATCGATTTGCTTCCATCCGGCTGCATTACTTGGGTCACGTAGGATTAGATAAAAACCTGAATCTGACCCAATTGAAAAAATCATTGGTGCATTATTGCTATCGCGTAAAACCGCAATCCGATGCTGAGGATCGACGGGCATTCCAGTCGAGTGGTCTTTCATCATCTCTGTCGAAACAGAGAATTCCAACTCACCATAGCCGCTTTCAGGTGTAGCATCAACTTGGAATTTAGCCGCCGTAGTACTTAGCACAACAGTAATCTCCTAATTTTTTGAACTGGTTTGGATGAGGCGATTAATTAATGGACTTTTTGCGTCATCAAAGTTACCAAGAGCAAGCTAAGTGTCTTGATGTTTTAGTCGTTATTTCTGGAAGATATTGAATCTTCGTTACTAAGCTTTTCTGGCCTGATGACGCAAAAGGCTGAATTAAAATGGCATCTCTTGTTTAAGGGGAAACCTGAGTGTTGTAGGAGAAATGAACCTTCATATCTTTCTCGTCTGTGAAGCTGACATCTTTGTACACAAAGACGCTTGGTGCTGGCAGAATTACCTGCTGTTCAAGTTGATTCAGTGTATTGTGTAAATAGGAGGTCAGGAAGTCAAAACTATTGTTAGAGAGGGAGGTGTAGGATTTATCTACACTTTGGAGCGAGTCGTTGTATCCACCGTCAAACAAGTCGGCAAACTTCGCCAGCCAAGATTCATCATGCCCGCTGTCCTTGTTTCCTTTCGTCGTTTCTGACCACAACTGAATTTTGCCGTTTGTACCCGCTTTCATAAACAGCTTGACTTCCCAAGGCAACTTATCATACTGCCAAGCCGTTGTTTCAATGCCGAGTGGCTTCTCTTTAAAATCGGCTCTGTAGTAGTAATACCCACTGATATAAATGCCTGGGTAAATATTTCCGTTTGAATCGGTGATGCTTGGTCGGATCTCGGCCGCAGCATAAGTTTTGCTGCTATAAGTTGCATGGATATCGACCATTCCTGAGTCTGCATTCTCATAAGTCTTTTTCACATCAGGTGGACTAAAGTCGTAAACCCACTTAGCATCTTCGCCTTGCCGCTGCCAATTTCCATCACCCCCGATCGCATGTTTCAGCGCAGGCAAAACTTGGGTTTCAATCCACTTGGAACAGACTATTTCTTTTGCCACTAACCCTGTCCCAGAAAACTCATTTGACTCAACCAGGTTGTAGTTGAATTGTCCACCTTGCGAAGAGGGAGTTGTACCGTCTGGGTCTGTTGTTAACAGAAAATTGAGGGTACTCAGACCTGCATTTTCAGGAGCGATCGGCTGAAAGCGATGGGAGGAGAACGTCGATCCGGTTGGCTGAAAGATTGATGGATCGTTGGATGGAGCATCAGCTGTGTAGCCGAGAATGTAGGGGTTATCGGTTTTCTGCTGATCCAAAATCCAGGCACCCAGCATCCCGGAGAAATTCGACTTCAGGAACGAGCTAGTAGTTGGGATATTGGACAACCCCTCATCATAGCTCGTCATATCCGAGTTTTGGAAGTCTAGGAAGATATTTTTCACCGTAAAATCGGATGACTTGAAGTTAGAGAGCTTGTCCTGGATGCTGGGGGGAATTGATTTTTTATCTTTGTAATTTTCAGCGAGTAGTGCGATGTTAAGCTGAACTTTGAAGGCGAGCTTCCAAGTGGTTTGGTCAATGTTATTCGGGTCTGGTGTAAGAGCGGTTTCTTCAAGCTTGGCATTTCTTCCAAAGCCAGTATAGTACTTGATTTTTCCGGAAGCGAACTTGACGACAAAGTAAGCGATCGCGTTAGATGATTCATTGGCGATGATGAGGTCAGGCTGATCGATGACAGCATCAAACTCTAAGCCGTCCTTGTCCAAATTTCCGAATTTCACCTCATTTGAAATGAAACCCATCGAAAACAACCATGTTAGTTGCGACTGAAGAGTATCCTGTGTGACTGCCCAGACCATATCGTAACCAGTCAGGGCATCATTTATATTGTTAGCCATGGAAATCTCCTTAATACTAGTTGCATTGCTCGTGCATCGATTCCTCGCTTTGCGCCTATCGATGTCTTGAAACATTAAATTCAATTTGCCCCTTCAACCCTGGTCACAACCACCGAAGTTTAGGATCTTAAGAACTAACTTAAGAATTTTTGGTAATCAATTTCTTGCAGCTCTCACTGGTAGGGGTTTCAGCTTCTTTATATGAGGTAGTAAAAGAATTAGCAACTGTTATTTTATAAGTTCTCTCATCTAGACAAAGTGAATGATGTAATGAAATGTAAATTCCTTATACATAAGTCAAACATAAGTTGAACACGATCAAAAATATCAGACTCAGATCATTAGAAACACCAGTTCTCCTGGATGATTCTACACATCTAATTTTCTAGTTAAAGAATTAGGAAAAGTGCATCTTACCTTTGTAGAAACCTATTAATTAGGGTAGGTCTGATTATTCCCTTCCCACTATAAGATTAGGTATGGTTAATGGCTGAAATACCTATCAGTGCTAGGTTTTAATTACAAAGTCTTACACCGGAATGGGAGTAAGTGACAAAAATGTGTGATAACAATTTCTGTGGAGGCTGAAATTCGGGTAAACTAGCTGGACTACCGATGCATAAAACTTTCACTTGCAAGAGTAAGACGTAATAGTAGCCTTTCTGGATACTGTAACAACCTGACTTTACCTTCACCACTAAGGCGTAAACAAACGCACTTTGCCAGTTAATGAGTGGATAAGCAGCTTGTTTGTATCCTACAGGAACCTCGTGTTAGCCTACCCCACTAGTGCATTGACCAAACCGAGATAGGTGATCTTTTAATGAATCCACAAAAACAGAGACGCAGGCGTGGTGTAATCCTTACGCCCCAAGGATTAAAGAAACTCCAGACAGCCAAATCTGAGGCAGAAAGTGACGAAAACGACGATAAACGTTACACCCTGGAGAACTTAAATATTCGCACAGGCTTAGATCCAGACACTCTGATGAAGGTATTTGCTTGTGAAGCAGGAGTTGATAAACGAACCCTCACTATTTGCTTCAGAGCGTTTAATTTACAATTAGAGCCAACTGATTATCAGCAGCCTCAGCTTGATGAAGCCATCAGCAACCAGCACCTAATCCAAAATCGAATTGATTGGGGCGAAGCACCCGATGTTTCAGAGTTCTACGGACGCACGGACGAACTAGCAACCCTCAAGCACTGGATTCTGGAAGAACGCTGCCGCGTTGTTACCTTGTTAGGTATGGGTGGGATGGGCAAAACCTCTCTGTCTATAAAGCTAGCGGAGCAAATTCAAGACCAGTTTGAGTTTGTGGTTTGGCGCAGTCTACGCAATGCTCCACCCGTGAAAGAGCTTCTAGCAGAACTCATCCGATTCGTGTCGAACGCGCCAGAAACAGATTTACCAGAAACGGTTTGCGGTAGGATTTCACGACTAATTAGTTATTTACGAGCATCTCGCTGCTTACTGGTATTCGATAATGTGGAGACAATTTTGCAAGGGGGCGATTCGCAAGATATTTTGTGCAACCATTGTGCTGGATGCTATTGCCAAGGCTATGAAGGTTATGGTGAACTCCTCAAGAGGGTGGGAGAAGCACGGCATCAAAGCTGCTTGGTGCTGACGAGTCGGGAACAACCTAAAGAAATTAGACTACTGCAAGGAGAAACATTACCGATTCGAGTCTTGCAAGTTAAAGGATTGCAACTCCTAGATATACAGAAAATTTTTAGAGCCAAAGGTGATTTCCAGGGGGCAATCGCTGAGTGGTGCAGGTTAATTAATTGTTATGCAGGAAATCCATTAGCGTTGAAAGTCGCTGCTACAACAATTCACAAGTTATTCGATGATAGTATTGCTGATTTTTTGCAACAAAACACAGCCGTTTTTGGTGAAATCATCAACCTATTAGATCAACAATTTAACCGTTTATCAGTCACAGAAAAAGAGATTATTAACTGGCTGGCGTCTAATCGCAAACCCGTTTCATTTTCAGAACTACGAAACAAATTACCACTCTTGGTATCCCCCCAAATACTGATAGATGCATTGGAATCTCTCGAAGCACGAGCTTTCATTGATAAAAAGGCTGGATTTTTCTCACTACAGCCTGTATTAATGGAATATGTTTCTCATCGATTCACTGGGCATAAAGTTACTGAAATTCCAATCACAATCTTTTTTAGAGACAAGTATGAAAGAGTTGCACTTAACTGTTCATAGCGGGCTAAAAATATAAATTTTTAGGATTGATGGAGCGTATAAAGATGTGAAATAGGCTTCATCTAAATATGTAACATCAAGGATTACAATATTCACATTGAGCTGGGTCTGCTTTTTCTATCCCATCAGGGAACAATATCTCCTGGCTAAACTTACATTTTTTACAGTGATAAACGGCTACCAACGTCATAGGGGTAGACCAACCGCATAATTCACAAGGCAACCCAGCTTTTCTCTCAGTTACTTCAAAGCCAGGACAAGAACATTGAGGACAAACTTGCTTGATTTTCCGGATTAAATCGCGGGTTGCTTTTTCAATAATCTTCATTCGAGTAGGATTATAAAAGGCTCGCATATCGGTTCCTATATGAGCTTTTCCATTTGATGACTGATTTAAAACCAATTCAACAGCTTCAATGAGTTGTTTTTCAGTAATAATTCCTTTAATGATTTCCTGCTTGCTTTCAGAGGCAGATTCCATCACCACTAATCCATGTTCGGGAAAGCCTACTTTTTTCGCAAACTCAAAGGCTTCTTCAATACTTCGTATAGTTTTGTGATTAAAATTAGTATCAGTGGAAATGTCTTGACCGACAATTTCTAGGTTATTAAGAGTATCGATTAAAACCACAATTTCTCGATCGCAAGCAATATAAGGAATCACGGGATGAGGGGCAAAGGTGCCTTCACTCGCCAAAGCTAAGGTTTCATTCGTTAAAGCGAGTGCAGCCTTGGCTTTCAGTCTTGCGGCTTCAAGTTGGTCTCCGGTGCGTTTGATTTCTCGGGTGAAGGTGCCGAAGGCATCTGTATTCAAATCTTGAGGGACTACAACTTTAATTCCTAATTCTTTCTCAAGGAGGGGAGCCATAACTCGCTCCTTGTGGTGCATGGTTGCCAAGACTCCGACTCGGTTGTGAAACGAAAAGCGATCGCTCATCTTTCTTAGTAGTACTCCTGTATCAAAGAAAAACGTCCCACTGGGACGTTTAATAGCTATCAGAAGGGGACGCATTAATAATTCATAATTCGTAATTCGTAATTCGTAATTGATATTCACGATGGGGATTTAAACCCAAACTGAATATAGACAATTTATAAAAGTTGGGGACTCTAATCTGTCTTTAATTACGCATTACGAATTTATAATTACGAATTATTGTTGAAGCGTGTGTGTGAGGAACTGAACCAAACTTTGAGAACACTGATTCATTCATCATGCGCGAAGCGGTGGAAGAGGTAGTCTAGGGCGTGATTCCGCAGTCTGTAGTATTCTGGGTCTTCCATGATGAGGGCGCGATCGCGCGGACGAGGGAACGGAATCTCCATAATCTCACCAATTGTTGCCGCAGGGCCATTCGTCATCATCACCAAGCGATCGGCTAAAAACAAGGCTTCATCAATATCGTGAGTAATCATTAGAACCGTGCAACGATGGTCGTTCCAAATTTTCAGCAGTTCTTCCTGCAACTCTTCCTTAGTGATGGCATCCAACGCACCGAACGGTTCATCTAAAATCAAAACTTGGGGACGAATCGCTAAAGCTCTAGCAATAGAAACCCGTTGTCTCATCCCACCAGACATTTGCGGTGGTTTTTTATCAGCCGCTTCCGACAGTCCCACCATTGCCAGATGTTCGCGCACGATCGCTCTTTTTTCCGCTTGCGATTTATTCGGGTGCACAGCATGAACCGCTAGGTAGACATTTTCAAACGCTGTTCGCCAAGGCAGAAGGGCATAGTTTTGGAACACGACCATGCGGTCTGGGCCAGGTTTAGTGATACGCTTTCCTTGCAACCGCACTTCGCCATTTGTAGGATGAGCGAAACCCGATACCATGTTCAACAGGGTGGATTTACCACAGCCAGAGTGACCGATTACACAGATAAATTCACCTTGTTGAACACTCAGGTTAACGTCTTTGAGTACCGTGAAAGAGCCTTTCTTGGTTGGATAGATTTTGGAAACGTCTTGAATGGTGAGGAATGGCTCGCGTTTAGAGGCAATTCTCATGGATTGTCGGGCTGTTTCGGTTGTAGAAAAAGTCAGAGGACGGTTGAGCATGGGTTTCGTTGCGTTGGTAAGGTTTGAGGGTTGAAGGTTTGAAGGTTGAAGGTTTGAAGGTTGAAGGTTTGAAATCTAAAAAGTTGTAACTTGTTAACTTTCAACTTGTTAACTTTCAACTTGTTAACCTTCAACTGATTAACCTTCAACTTGTTAAGCTGCGATCGCAGGACGGGGTGAATCGAGGATGACTTCGGCAATGCTGAAATCGCGTTTAATTTTTAAATTATTGAGATAGCCAATCGGGTCATCGGCAGTGAATTTGGTGCCGTCAAACATTTGGATTGAGCCAGTTGTATATTTCACATCGACTAAACCCAGTTCTCGTGCTGCTGTACTAAACACACTCACCCGACAGATACGTTCCATGATTTCCACCCAGTTTCTCGGGAAGGGAGTGTGACCCCAACGTGCTAACTGAGTCATGTGCCACAAATGTTCTGTCCGACTGGGACGATTGACGCCATCTCCAAAGAATAGATGATGGGCATACTCGCGCATCGGTTGATCTAATCTGCAAACCGCCTCGTTCTGATTTCCCAGGTGGATATAAGCCTTATCTGTACCCACATACGCCCGTTGGGATAAGATTTCGCGCACTTCTTTTTCATTAGCAGGGTCGGCACAATATTGACCCGCATCGAGTAACGCTTTAACCAAGGCAACATGAGTATTCGGATAAGCATTGGCCCAGTCTTCGCGAACTCCTAACACTTTTCCAGGGTGTCCGGGCCAAAGCTCTAAGTCTGTGGCAACGGTAAAGCCAACTCCTTCCATGGCGGCCCGTGTATTCCAGGGTTCCCCAACACAGAATCCATCAATGGTTCCTGCTTGCAAATCGACGATCATTTGAGCAGGAGGAATACTCGTTAGAGAAACATCCTTATCAGGGTCGATACCACCAGAAGCTAACCAGTAACGCAAGAGTAGATTGTGCATGGAAGAGGGATGAACTAACCCCATCCGGTGCTGACGTTCTGGGGAATCGAGCAGCATCTTTTTGAAGTCTGCTAAGGTATGTATCCCTTGGTCATAAAAGCGTTTATCAAGGGTAATACCGTTTCCATTGCGCGTCATCGTCAACGCACTGACAACAGACAAGGGTTGGTCTTGATGTCCTCCGAGAGTTAACCAGAGAGGCATTCCTGATGGCATTTGCGCCGCATCTAAGTAGCCACCAACCATGCCATCGACGATGCCGCGCCAACTGGTTTCGCGCACCAGGTTAACTTCGTCTAGGCCATGTTTTTTGAAAAAGCCTTTTTCTTTAGCAACTGCCAGAGGTGCACAGGCAGTTAGGGGCACGAAGCCAATTTCCAGGTTAACTTTTTCCAAACCATGACGAGAAACCACTGCTGTTTTTCTCGCCCGAATTTTCTTAATGCGCTTCTGTTGGTTGAGGAAGTAAATCATTTCACTCCGCAAGATGTAGTAGCTGGGGTGTTCTACGACTTCCATGCGCTTGCGAGGGCGGGGAATATCCACCTCTAAAATCTGACCAATTTTAGAACCAGGCCCATTAGTGAGCATGACAATGCGGTCAGATAGTAGCACTGCTTCATCCACATCATGGGTAACCATGATGGCTGTGACTTCGTTTTCCTCACAGATTTTCATCAACTGCTCTTGCAGGTTTCCTCTTGTCAGGGCATCTAGTGCGCCGAAGGGTTCATCGAGGAGTAATAATTTAGGACGAATCGCAAGGGCGCGTGCGATCGCAACTCTTTGTTTTTGTCCACCGGATAACATCGCAGGTTGCTTATCAGCATGAGGACGCAACCCCACCATGTCGATATGCTGCTCTACAATTGCCCGACGCTCACTTGCAGGCAAATCTTTCATCACGGAATCAACAGCCAAGGCAATATTCTGCCGCACCGTCCGCCAAGGCAACAGAGAATAATTTTGGAACACCACCATCTTGTCTGGCCCTGGCTGTCTAATTTTTTGCCCTTCTAGAGTCACTACTCCATCAGTTGGCAAAGACAGACCGGCAATCATGTTTAACAGGGTGGACTTACCGCAGCCAGAGTGACCGATGAATGAAATGAATTCTCCTTTTTTAATGTGGAGGTCAATCCCTTTAAGAGCAACGTACTGGCCACCATCACCTAACGAAAAGACTTTATCAACTTGATCAACCGCAACGAAAACACTCATTAGTCCTTAATCCTTAGTCATTGGTCATTGGTCATCGGTCATTGGTCATTAGTCACTAGTTTCTTTTTTTACTAATGACTCATGATTATTTCTTTTCTTGTGGAACAATTTTGGACTGCAAGTACGCCATTGCTCGATCTAGAAGCAAGCCGACTGCACCGATGTAAACAACAGCCAAGATAATTTCACTAACGTAGTTCTGCTGATAAGCATCCCAGATGAAAAAGCCAATTCCGACAATCCCTGACATTACGATTTCTGCGGCAATAATTGCTAGCCATGCCAAACCGATCGCAATTCTCAATCCTGTAAAAATATAGGGGATAGCAGAGGGAAACAGAATATTCAAATAATATTCCTTCCGAGAAAGCTGTAAAACTTTGGCAACGTTGTTGTAATCATCTGGGATTTGCTTCACGCCCTCAGTCGTGTTGATTAAAATCGGCCAGACTGACGTGATAAAAATTACAAAAATTGCAGCGGGATGGTTTTGTTGCAAGGCGACCAGAGCAATGGGAACCCAAGCTAACGGTGCTACCATTCGCAGAAACTGAAAGACCGGATCTAAAGCCTTATTAATCAGTGGATTTGTACCAACCAAGATGCCTGTACCAATCCCGACAAGTGCCGCTAATGAGTAGCCTTGAGCGACTCGACCCAAACTCGCCATAGTCTGCCAAAACAAGCCTTTGTCAATACCACCTTTGTCATAAAAGGGATACAAAAGCAGCTCTCTTGTCCGTTGGTCTGTCCAAACACTCAAGGGGCCTGGCAGCCTTGTCAATCCAGAACTGGAAAATATTTGCCATACAATTAAGAACCCTAACACTCCCATCACAGGAGGCACAATGTCCTTAGAGTTCTTTTTCCAGAAATCCCGAAGTGCGTTGGTTGGGCCAGCTCCTGAATTGCGGTTGATGGTGTTGACAGTCATTTTCCTTTCCTCCAGTTTTTTGGTACAAGTTGAATGAAAATTTGAAAACTTTCAGGCTGTAAAGGTTAGTGCAAACAAATGGGAAGATTTCCCTGTAGCGTAATTTTTGCCTTTTGCCTTTTGCCTTGGATTAGACTCTCTTAATCGCAAGACTATTGAGGTAAGCTTCTGGATTTTCTGGGTCGAATTCTTTGCCATCGAAAAACTTCTCAACTCCTCGCGATGTACTCTGAGGAATGTCAGCAGTGAAGCCTGCTTCTTTCGCCGCTTCTCGCCAGAGGTCTTCGCGGTTGACGCGATCGATCATCTTCTTAACGCTATCGATATCGTCAATCTTTCCTTTGTGGAATCCCCAACGCAGACTTTCGGTTAAAAACCACAAATCGTGACTCTTGTAGGGATAGGACACGCTACCGATATCATCTTTCCAGTACATTGGCCCCATCTTGAAGTCTTTAACGTCTGGTTTGCCATCACCCATCGCATACTCACCGGCATAAGGGGGTCGGATAATTCTCAGAGGCACGTTGAAAAAGTTCCGTTGGGAAACGATTTGAACCAACTCTTCCCGGTTTTCCGCTTTATCACACCATTGCTGTGCTTCCATCAGTCCTTTTAAGATGGCTTTGGTGGCTTTAGGATTTTTGTCTACCCAGTCAGCTCTAAGAGCTAAATATTCCTCTGGATGAAATTTCCACATTTGACCCGAGATTGCTGCCATGTGACCGATATCATCGGCAACAATTCGATAAGGCCAAGGGTCGCCCGTACTGAAGGCATCCATCGAACCATTTCGCATTCCTTGCACCGTTTCCGCCGATGGCACTGCCAGCAAATCGATGTCATTATCTGGATCGACGCCACCTGCGGCAAACCAATAGCGAATCCAGAGGTCTTGGTTCACTTGGGGAAAGGTGTGTGCAGCTTTGAATTTCCTGCCATTGGTTTTTTGAAACCCTTTGATATAGTCGGCGGCATTGGAAATATTTAGACCCAATCCTTTGCCTTTGTGCATACGAGCGATCGCAATTCCATTCCCCTGAGTATTCAACTGAGCTAAAACATACATAGGAACTTTGCGCCCGTTGGTGATAATGCCTTCACTAATTAAATGAGGCATCGGCATCTGCCACTGACCCCCATCAATGCCACCATTCGCCGAACCAATCGTCACATTATCCCGTGCGGATGCCCAGCTTGCTTGCTTGGACAACTGAACTTCAGTCATGCCGTACTTAGCAAAAAAGCCTTTTTCCTGTGCAATTACCATCGCCGCCGCCTCGACAATTGGGATATACCCAAGCTTGACTGTTCGAGTTTCCGGTACCTGTTCTGGGCTCAGCTCAATCGCTTGTGCCTTGGGCGATAGAGCAGCAGGAGAAGGGGGGTTTCCCAAACAGCCTTTGAGGAATATGGAACTTGCGGCTGTAGCTCCAGCAGTTATTAGAAAATTCCGGCGAGACAATTTGGAAAAATTAGACATAAAACTCCTTGCAGCTAATTCTCTCTGGGAATAGGGCTACTCAAAAATTGCTATTTTTTAGGGAATTGAAAGACTTAGAACAGACTTTTGAACATGGGTTGCTATGAGCAACCGACGCTAAGATTGATAGAAACCTAGCGCCCTTCCATTAGACACTTACACTCACTTTAGTTGAGCTACATCAGTAATTAAACTGGTTTAATAGTCGTAAGCTTAAGCTGCATTAATAAGTCATTTTCACATCTGTAAAGTTTTCTTCCGATGGCTTTACTTCCTTGGCAATGACGTTTTGTTATCTAACTTGCAACTTGGTATTAGCTTACCACCTGTCTCAGGGGAATAATTAGCTTTCCTATAGAAATCCGAAAAAAATCTTAAATGATTATTATAAATAAACTTATTATTTTTCCTTTTTCAAGGTTTTGAGCCATCAATTAGCGAACTGTCTCTATAGCAACCATTGATTTGCTATATGGATGTATCGGGGAACTTTTAAAAAATGTGAACTAAAAGGGATTTAGCGATCGCTAAAAAGCAACTCAGTTCTATCTATAGATAAATAGAGATATTTCATGAACTTCCTCAAACCGCCCCTGCAACGGCTCACACCCCATTCCCCAGCATCTGCACCACCGATGAGCAAAGCCTGGTATCGCTACTGCCAAGTCATCCTTGCGTTCACCCTTGGGCTAACACTCCTACTAGGACTCTACAGTCGCCCTGCTTTGGCTGTACCCGCAAAAGCCCAGACATTCAACAGCTTTGCCGATTGGTGTTTGAATCAACAAAACCTTACTCCAGACGCTCAACGTACCGTCAAATTGTTGTTGCAGGTAGCAGATACCACAAATTGCGATCGCGCCAATCAGCAACTCTCCAGCGTTACCGAGATTTTTCTCAATGGAGCACAACTTTCTGATATCAGCCCTCTCGCCTCTCTAAAAAACCTTAAAACTCTTTATCTCAGTAACAATCCAATTACGGACATCAGCCCTCTCACCTCATTAAACAACCTGACAACCCTTGCTCTGAGTGTCAATCAAATATCTGATATTCGTCCGTTAGCATCCCTCACCCAGCTCAACCACCTTTTTCTCGACAGCAATCAGATAGCTGATATTCGTCCGTTAGCGTCTTTAACACAACTAGCAACACTCTCTTTATTTGATAATCAAATAGCTGATATTAATTCGTTATCTTCTTTGACCCAACTGACAACGCTTTCCCTATCAAACAATCAAATTATCGATATCAGCTCTTTAGAACCTTTGACTCAACTCACAAATCTCTCCTTATCGGACAATCAAATTAGAGATATTCGTTCTCTAGCCTCCCTAAAGCAGCTAACTTGGCTCGCTCTCGGTAGCAATCAAATCTCCAATATCAGTCCCCTCAAATTTATCAATCAGTTGACTTGGCTTGCTATCTTCGGCAATCAAGTTTCAGATCTCAATCCCCTTGCCTCTTGTGCCAACCTTTCTAAACTCTCACTAGGCAATAATCCAATTACGGATATCAGACCTCTGCAATCTCTGACCAACTTAACTGAGCTTTTACTGTTCAATAATCAAATTAGTGATATCAGCCCCTTGCAATCTCTAACCAACCTCACTTGGCTTGACCTATACAACAATCAAATTAGTGATATCAGCCCCTTGCAATCTTTAACTAACCTCACTTGGCTCGACTTGAGAAACAATCCACTCACTAGCAAAACTTGCCCAGTCAAATCAGCATCGGTTTGCCGCTTGTAACGCTTGTCAAATTTTTCAGGTAGGGAAAAGAAACCCAGAAAAACTTTCCCCCTTGCCCTAAGCCACAGGCGTCCCCTTGCCACTGAAGAAAAGCGGTTTCGGTCATACTTGTGTAGTCCTGGCTTGCTATTGTAAAGAAGATTATGAAATCTCTTCATTGCTCTCCCTTGAGCTCAGATTATGCTGCCGGTTATTTACTCCGATGAATTTCTCGAACACGATAATGGTCGATTTCACCCAGAACGCCCCGAACGATTAACGGCTATCGTCAATGCTCTAAAAGCTGCACCTTGGGCAGAGAAAATAGAGTGGCAGTTGCCGACACCAGTAGAAACCCGTTGTGTCCTTCCACTACTGAAAAAAATTCATACTCAACCCTACATAGAGTTGGTTCAGGAAATTGCCGTGACAGGAGGTGGAATGCTTGATGCTGACACCCCGATTTCTCCCCGTAGTTATGATGTGGCGCTATTGGCGGTGAATGCTTGGTTAGATGGCGTCGATCGCGTCCTCGCCACAGATAATCCCGCCTTTGTTCTAGCGCGTCCCCCCGGACACCATGCTGAACGAGAAAGAGGAATGGGATTCTGTCTATTTTCCAATGCGGCGATCGCTGCTGAATACGCTTTGACACAACCAGGTATTCACCGCGTTGGCATCCTAGACTGGGATGTTCATCACGGTAACGGTACACAAGACATTGTGGAAACTGACGCCCGAATTGCTTACTGTTCCTTACATCAATCTCCTTGTTATCCCGGTACGGGTCAAGCCAGTGAACGAGGACTATATAAAAATGTACTCAACCTGCCCATGTCACCAGGCAGCACAGTGACTCAGTACCAGCCCATGTTTGAGCAGAGAGTCATACCCTTTTTCAGAGATTTTCACCCAGATTTACTCATTATTAGTGCCGGGTACGATGCAGCAGCAGATGACCCTTTGGCAGGAATTGCTCTCGATCCAGCAGATTATGGTCTCTTTACTCAGTACTGCCTGCAATTAACTCGTCGCATTGTCTTTGGTCTAGAAGGAGGTTATCACCTCACGGCTTTGGCTCAATCTGTGGTAGCGACGATAGAAAGTTGTTTGGTCTGATATTCATCCAGAGCCTTACTTTATACGGAAAGTTTTGAAACTCCTACAGGAGTAAAAGGAGGACAAAGGGAAAAATTGCTAGCTTGAAAATAGGGGTCAGAATTCAGGAGTCAGAATTCAGGAGTCAGAATTCAGGAGTCAGAATTCAGGAGAGGGATTTTTTCATTTTTTCGTTGTGGGTAATCGCCCGTGGAGTGCTGTCTTAGCTAACTATTTCGGAGTAAGCCTGTCAGATGCAGTGAAAAGTCAGAGCCAGAGCAAATCTGCGATTAGAGGTTTGATGAACTTAAGCCAAAAATTCATCTTGCTTTCGACATAACTTTATCCATTTTTATCTATCTTTAGGTATACTTGGCAAAATGGATTATCTTCCTCTAGGAAGATCGGTAGCCAGTACACATTAGACAGGACACACCACAGCCAAGTATGAACTCATTAGAATTAGAGAGAGAAATTAGTAAGATGGCGAGGGCGATGATGATTCGTAACCCTCTGATTGGGGAAGCCCTCATTGCTCATCTGAGAAGTCTACTGACGCTTGATGAGTTAGCTGGTGTACTGCTGATTAGTATGGAGCGTGTGCTTTGGTTTGATGCTGAGGCTGTAATCTGGGCTACAGAAAATCTTGTTCCTGCCGATGTGATGCAGCAAATCCGCAACATGACTTCTGTCAAGGTTTACAAGCAGTTGATTCGTAAGGGATATAAGCCAGGAAAAGACATGAGTGTCGATGCGAATGGCAAACTGCTTGTGAAATCAATCACGAGAACCGCCGCATGATGCAGTAAGTTTAATATTCCAAAGTGCGATCGCTATCTCTCGAGCAACAGTTATATCCAGTCCGGTTATTCGTCCATAGAAAAATAGAGAAGTCAGAAATTAGAATTCACAACAACTCACCTTCTGACTTCCCTCTCCTGTTTCCCAAAACATTAGTTCTACAGCATCGATTCGGTGGTAAGCTGTGGAGATGAACAGGTAGAGAATTCAAATCATTTTTTCACCTATCTCGAAATTTCTGATTACTGAATCAACACTGTAGCGAAGCTTTTTTCTCTACATCAACAATAATTCGTAATTATGAATACTCGCTTTCGCGAGAGCGAGTACTACGAATTTTTAATCCTCCTTCATCAACTCTTTACTGATCTCTTCATCGATTTTTCACAGCAAAACTTAAAAATTTCCGGAATATTCTGCTTTTATTATGTAAGATTGAAGGCAAATCCTACTAGATCAAGAACAAAAATGCAGTGAAATTGAGAGAAGATTAAGCCGCTTCTATCTGAAGAAGTAGAGATTTTAGATACTTGTAAAATTTTGTGGAAAGCTTAGAGGTAGAGCATTTAAAGCTTCCAGTGCTAATTTTTATGAAAAAAAAATGAATCTTGAAAAAAAAATGTGGCACTATTGCAAGAAAAAAATCACTTGAAATATCCATTAGGGATAGATAAACAATAATTAAAAATAGTTGATTATTTGTGGGAGTTGTCATGACAGATACATCTCTTACCTGTAGACAAATATCTCAACCCACGGAAATTTTGAGTCAGTTGCAGAGTGGGCAACTTCTCAGAGTTAAGGGTTCTCGTGGCAACGCTCTGATTATTTGCCATCGTCATCATTCAGAATTAGCTGGCCCTGGCGCGGCTGTTGGTGGAGTTTTCGATCTCAACTGTGTGCGAGTGATTCCAGTTGGGAAAGTAGCGATCGTGTATCCTGAAACTCATAGCGATCGCCAAAAAGCATACGCTCTACGGCAACATTGGATGCTTTTCACTCAAAAAGCAATGGAGAAATGGGTGCCATTACAGCGCTCCAAGAGACTTTTGGTGATGCTTTACCAGTATTTTGACTCCCAAATGATTGATGAATTACCAGATGAAGTTCTTGCTCGGTTAGTCGGGGTTTTACCCCAAACAATCGGAATGATGCGTCAATCGCTCAAGTCTCAGCAAAAAGCGGTACTGCAAGCGTCACGACTATAGAGCTCTAACCGTAGGGTGGGCACTAACTACAGAAGTTGAAAAGCTGATTTTAGCATTGGTGTATCGTGCCCACCCTACATCTACATTGGCGTGCGTTAGATCAACTTAACAGCCTTCAGACCGAAAAATAGCGCCAGAGCAACGCCCGTAGCGCCACCCAAGAGTAAAAAGTAAGCTATGACTCCAGACATTTACGTTTCTCCACAAAAACTCATATAACTCCATTGAATCATCTGGTGGG
>CBKWLJ010000003.1:0-60003 GCA_966675205.1 uncultured bacterium | reverse complement strand
TGACCCGACGCAATTGCACTATAAGGAAACCGTTTTTACCATCGGTAACGGTTATCTGGGTACGCGGGGCAGTCTCGAAGAAGGCTATTTAGGTAGTATGGGTGCTACCCTAATCCACGGCGTCTACGACGATGTTCCCGTTGTTCACACCGAATTGGCGAACTGCCCCGACTGGCTACCGATTGTCGTGATTATCAATGGCGATCGCTTCCGACTCGACCAAGGTGAGATTATTAGCTATAGGCGTCAACTTGACCTGCATCGAGGGGTGTTGAGTCGGGATGTGCGCTGGCGCAGTGGGTCGGGTGAAACGGTAGATATTCACTTCGAGCGCTTTGCTAGCTTAGCGGATCGCCATGTATTGGCCCTGCGTTGCCAGGTGACGCCTTTGGATTTTGAGGGCAAGGTTGAGGTTCAAGCAAGTATCAATGGCTACCCAGACAACCAAGGGGTAATGCACTGGGAATGGCTTAATCAAGGTGATCTGATTACAGACAAAGGTGCTCATGCCACATGGATGCACCTTCGCACTCGCAACTCTGGCATCGAACTCGGCATTGCCAATCGGCTAACCGTATCGGATGCTAATGCGTCTGTGCGTGTAACCGGATGTCAGGGTTACCCCAGTTTGGCTGCAACTTTCTCTGTTCAGCCTGGACAAACTGTGTCCGTGGAAAAGGTGGTAACCGTCTTTACCTCACGGGAAGAAGAACGACCAGCACGAGCTGCCCAAGATAAGCTCAAGGAAGTTGGAAGCTACACAAGCTTACTTGCCGATCAGGAAGCGGCTTGGGAACAGGTGTGGCAATTGAGCGATGTGGTGATTGAGGGCGACATTAAAGCCCAACTGGCGATTCGCTACAACTTGTTCCAAGTCCTGATTTGTGCACCGCGCGAGGATAATACCGTTAGCATTCCGGCGAAGACGCTCTCTGGTTTTGCCTATCGCGGCCACGTCTTTTGGGATACGGAGATATTTATCGTACCGTTCCTGATTTATACCCAACCTGAGTTAGCTCGAAATCTGCTGACTTACCGCTACCACACCCTAGAAGGGGCAAGGCGTAAGGCTAAAAATTCTGGCTACAAGGGAGCAATTTTTGCTTGGGAAAGTGCGAGTACGGGAGATGAGGTAACTCCGCGTTGGGTGCCACCCGCAGATGATAGTGATGAATTGGTGCGAATTTGGTGTGGCGATCGCGAACTTCATATCAATACTGATGTTGCCTATGCTGTCTCTCAATACTGGCGAGCCACTGGTGACGATGAGTGGATGCGTGATTATGGCGCTGAAATCATCTTAGATACTGCTGTGTACTGGGGTAGCCGCGTTGAGTGGAATCCCAAGCAGGAGTATTATGAAATCCGCGAGGTGATTGGCCCGGATGAATACCACGAACACGTCAGCAACAACGCCTTCACCAACCGGATGGTGCAATGGCATCTCGAGAAAGCGCTGGAAGTTCTAGAATGGCTACGTGAGAAGCATCCCGACCAAGCTGCCCATTTAGAGAAGAAACTCCAACTCACTTTAGAGCGGCAAGCCCGTTGGCGTGACATTATCAGTCACATGTGGATTGCCTACAATCCGGAGACGGGTATCATAGAACAGTGTGAGGGATTTTTCAAGCTCGAAGATATCAACTTAGCGGATTACGAGCCAAGAACGCGATCAATGCAGGCGCTACTAGGCATTGAGGGAGCCAGTAAGCGGCAAGTCCTCAAGCAGCCGGATGTGTTGATGCTTCTCTACCTGATGCGCGAGACTCCCGGTATTTATTCCGATCTGCGGACGCTGCAAAAGAACTGGGACTATTACACGCCGCGCACCGACATCACCTATGGTTCATCCCTTGGCCCAGCCGTGCAAGCTGCTTTAGCCTCGTACCTCAATCAAGCCGAAGAAGCTTACGGGCGCTTTATGCAGGCAGCCTTGGTGGATTTGGAAGACACACGGCGCAACGCTAAAGAAGGAGTTCATGCTGCTTCTGCTGGTGGGGTATGGCAGTCCATCGTCTTCGGTTTTGCTGGTGTCCGGATGGGCGAGACTGGCCCAACCATCAATCCACACCTGCCTTCTGGATGGACACGTCTGAAGTTTAAACTTCAGTGGCGAGGCCAATGGTATGAGTTCGATATACGCCCACAAGAATTAGGACAACGTTCAGGAACAATGGCAGAACTTGAAAATAACACAGGAACATCTAGCGATCGCTTCCCTGAGATCCAAGGTGTCATCTTCGACCTAGATGGCGTACTCACCGAGACAGCCGAATATCACTATCGCGGTTGGCAGCGCTTAGCCGATGAAGAAGGCATCCCTTTTGATCGGGAGGCTAACGAGGCGATGCGGGGGTTGTCCCGTCGGGATTCGCTACTTCATATGCTGGGCGATCGCTCGTACACAGAAGAACAACTCCAAGACATGATGGAGCGCAAGAACCGCTACTATCTGGAATTCATTAAGGATGTAAGCCCTGCTGACTTACTGCCTGGTGCCAAGGAGTTGCTTGAGGAACTGCGTTCTGTTGGTATCAAAGTGGCCCTGGGTTCAGCCAGTAAAAATGCCCAAGAAGTGATTGAACGGTTGGGTATTGCCAATCTGGTTGATAGCATTTCCGATGGTTACAGCGTCGCGAATTCCAAGCCAGCACCCGATTTATTCCTGCACGCAGCCGCTCAACTCGGTCTTGCGCCAGAGCATTGTGTCGTGGTGGAAGACGCCGCTTCGGGTGTGGAAGCCGCTTTGGCAGCAGGGATGTATGCAGTCGGTCTTGGCCCTGTTGAACGGGTCGGTGCAGCACACGTTGTTCTACCTAATTTGGCAGGAGTCCATTGGGATGACCTACTGAATAAATTGAGTCAACCTCAGCTCTCTCTCCAAGCATAGGCGAGATAGTTGAATAACTCTGTGGAGTCATAAAGAGAACAGAGTTTTTGAGAACTATATACCAGTTCTCAATTGAGTGGAATACACATTATTTGCAGGGGCACGGGCTTTGTCCGTGCCCTACTGTATTCTATGCTTGCCGAGATTTGAACTTAATAGGTTCCTAGCGCAGTTTTTCCGGTGATACCAAATCCGCTTTAGAGCTGTCTAAATTGATTACTACCTAAGGATAAAAAAATTTCTGTTCCCTACATCCTGCTAAAGACTGACTTAATTTAGGTTAATATTTGATACCTACAAAGGATGCACTGTATTGGCGGTTAGTTAATTATATATTTATTGTCAAGTTTTTAACCCAATATTTCTTGAAAAATACTATCTTTCCACTTTTGCCAACTCAATTAAAGCTAGTTATGGTTTACCCAACTAAACAATCTCAACCTTAAGAATAACGAATATGTCAAATGAGTTAAATTTCTACTTACCTGCACCCACTAAACAACGATTTGCAGCTACTTTTCGCGTAATAAGACGGATTAGCTTCGGAGTACAGTTAGCACTAGGCGCTGTTTCTGGATTGGCTTTGTTGTTGGCTATATTTAGCCGTAATGTCACTACTCAAGCAACGACAAATTCGGTCATGGGATTTGGCGTATTTTTAGGTATTATTGGGATTTTAGTGCTGTGCTTCAGGCTCTATTTGTCTTTCCGTTACAGGCGTTTAGACAAACTTTTACAGTCGCCTAATCGTGAATTACATCCAAGAAAAGACGACGTAATTAAAGTATTAAGCACTGGATTAATCGTCAGTTTGATAGGTCTATCGTTAGCTTTATTAGCATCTGAAATGACCGTTGCTGTCGTAGCAGCGAAAGCTTTAGCAGTACCTCCAGGAGTGGCAGCTTATACCACTATAAATTTCATTCGTCCGTTGGATATTTTTGTAGTCTTGGCAAACGTCAATATGATTGGTGCTCACTTTGTAGGGAGTGTGACTGCACTAGGGCTGTTTAACTGGTTAGATCAATAGTAAATAACAGTCGCCTGGATGTTGCATAGGACAATTTAATTGATTGGGAATTCAACTACAGCATTATCGGGGCAACAGGCTCAATATCAGTTCCCTCTGTTTAAAAAGATGAGTTTAATCAGTGGCTTTTCAACTCATCAATCGAGTGATTTCTAGGTGATTAAGGAGGTTAAAAACGCTCAATAAACTGAATTCTTACAGTTTTTAATAAAGAAAAGCCAAACAGGACTTCCGTAATTGAGAGTACTTTGACCTGCCATCGAGTTTGAAGACTCATCCAGGACTTACGCAAATTTACCGTTGAACCACCATCTGTAGGAGCAAGACATGTCTTGCCCCTACTCTATGTAGAGCCTGTGCGTAAGTCCTGTCATCGTTAAGACTGACACTTCTGACGCAAGGAGAGTTTTTATGATGACTATCTAAACAGATTTGATATAAACTAATAGCCCAGAGTTAAAGCACCTGGTCTACGAGGGTCAGAGGCACCTGAAAGGATATTGCCCACCTGTATAATACTTTGAGTACTGCCCATCGCATCTTTGACAACAACCTTATGCCCTTTTTCAGTTAACAGGCTAATAGTATCTCCATTCAACCCCTGCTCTACTCGGAGTTCATCGGGTAGCCATTGGTGATGAACTCGGACGGCATTGGTGGCAGCAGCAATATTCATCTCATGATCGATGACATTCATAATTATTTGTAGCGTGATCGTGATGATAGTACTTCCCCCTGGAGAACCTGTCACTAAGAAAGGTTTGCCTTGTTTCATGACAATTGTTGGTGTCATCGAACTGAGCATTCGTTTTTCAGGTTCAATGGCATTCAATTCTCCACCAATCAAACCAAACGCATTGGGTACACCCGGTTTAGCCGAAAAGTCGTCCATTTCATTGTTCAGCAAAATTCCCGTTCCCGCTACCGTCAATTTAGAGCCAAAATCAAAGTTTAAGGTATAAGTATTGGCAACGGCATTGCCGTATTTATCTATCACTGAATAATGGGTTGTATCAATACCTTCTGCATATTGATTTGGATTTCCTGGTAGAATCTTTTCGCTAGAAATAGCTCGATTGGGATTAATTTTGCGACGCAACTGCTCTGCGTAACGCTTAGATATTAAACCGGAAACCGGGACTGGTACAAAATCTGAATCTCCTAAAAATTTGGAGCGATCGGCATAAGCTAGTTTCATGCTTTCTACCACGAAATGAAGAGTTTTAGCTGTATTATGTCCCCATGAACCAATAGGAAATTCTTCTAAAATATTGAGCAGTTGAATTAAATGAATTCCCCCAGAACTGGGAAGAGGCATCGAGTAAATATCGTATCCTCGATAAGTGCCCTGTACGGGTTCACGTTGGACAGCTTGATAATCTGCCAAATCTTCTTGAGTAATCAATCCACCATTTGCTTTCATATCCGCTGCAATGGCATCTGCGATCGCACCTTGGTAAAATGCATATGCTCCCTGTTTAGCAATCAATTTTAAGCTTTTGGCTAAATCCTGTTGGACTAGAATTTCTCCCGGTTCATAAGGAACACCTCCTTCTTTATAAAAAATTGCCATACTTGCCGGAGATGCCTGCATCCGCTTTCGTGCTGCTACTAAAGCAGTATGTAAATCCTTACTAACGGGAAAGCCTTTTTCTGCTAATTCAATAGCGGGCTTTAAGGCACGTTCTAACGAAATCGTGCCATATTTTTCTAACGCTAAAGTTAAACCTGCAACAGTTCCAGGGACTCCAGCGGCTAAATAGCTATATCGAGATTTTTCGGGGTCGTAGTTACCGTTTTCATCCAAAAACATATCGCGAAATGCTGCCTTGGGCGCTTTTTCACGATAATCTATAGCAACGGTTTCATTAGATTTTGCCAAATGCATGACCATAAAACCGCCGCCGCCAATATTACCGGCACGAGGCAAGGTAACAGCTAGCGTAAAGCCGATGGTGACAGCCGCATCAATCGCATTACCGCCTTCTTTTAAAACCTGCACTCCTGCTTCAGTGGCAAGACTTTCTTGGGAAGAAACCATCCCATTTTGAGAGTAAACGGGATGAAAAATATCTTGATCGCTGTACAGAGGAACATCCTGAGCAATAGCAATACCTGCCAGGATTTTGATAAATAGAAAAATAATTACAAAAAATACAACTTTCTTCTTTTTCCGGACTTGAGAAAGTTGAAACAATATTTTTTTAATTAAAGATTTGTGTCGAAGTTTGGTAGATTTTGGCATGAGAGGCTTCTTGAATTTGGCTGATGCTATTGGCTTATCGTACATCAGCACAAATTCGAGGAATAGAACTCAAGCCTAACTCAGTTCATTGATTCAAGCTCAACTTTTATCTTTGACTGGAGGAAAACTTTGGGGGGGAATCGTTTCATAGGGAGAAGGAGTGGCTGGTGCTTTTTCCTGGGAGTGAGCCAGCATTCCTGATACCACGGTATAGCCCAAATAAGAAGGTACAGTGATCGCCGTTAAAAATGCGATCGCACCTAGCAGATTTAGCGGAGAAAATGAGGAACCGTAATGACAACGGTAGGGATCATAGGAAAGCTGTGAGGCATCAAGGACATCGCGTAACGCAATCAGCCGCTTGAATCGGATTCTGCGATCGTCTAGTTTTTCCAGCATAATCCAGCCTGCGGTCGCTTCTTCTTCGCAAAGCTTTTGTAAGATTACTGGATTGCGAAACAAATCGCGACTTGCTCGTACTATTTTAAATTCCCAACCCACTAGCCTTGGGTCTGAGGAAACATGACTTGAATAACCAGGCGAGTCATGCTTCCCGTTATGGTGCGGCGAATCTACTGATGCCAAATCTTCTCTCGAATCAAACAAGGTCAAAATTTCTTCCTCCTCCTGATGTTGCCGTCTGGTTACAACTTGCCGCCAGCGCAGCCATCCACTCACCACCACCGCCTGCCAGCCTAGATTGCCAACCAGCAGGCTCCAAATCGTCAATTCCATCATTGATTAGGTCGCTTTTCTTCCTCAACTTGAGTTGAAGGTTGCTCAAATGAAGTGGCAGGTTGAGGGTTAAAAGGTTGAAGGTTAGAAAGTTGAAGGTTAGAAAGTTGTTAGCTCTCGCGGGTCATCGCTCAAGTTATAAAATTGAGAGACAACTATGCAGTTGGGGTTTAAATCCCCCTTAGAGCGAGCGCAGCGAGCCGCAGGCTATATCAATTACGCTCTTCGTAGCGGCGACGTTATCCATTACGAACCACGAACTACGAATTGTTAACCTTCCAACCTTCAACCTTCAACCTTCCAACCTTCAACCCTTCATGGGTAAGTACCCCTCCACAACATAATCTGAACCCAATTGACGCCAACTGACACGTTCTAGGGTGAGAGCGTCTGTCATCGTAGCTAATCCCAAATCCCCGACGGGTGAGGGGGCTACTTTGCCACCAACGATTTTGGGCGCAATGAAAGCTAAGACTTTTTGCACCGCGCCATCTGCGATCGCGCTGGCCGCTAAAGTCCCACCACATTCCCATAACACGCACGAAAGTTGCCGATCGTACAAGTACTCCATCACCTTGGCTGGCGTTAAGGGCGTCAACTCCACCACTTCCACTCCCTTCTTCACCAGCAGTTGCTGCATATCCGGATGTGCTCCTACTTCAGTCAAAACCAAGGTGGGAGCTTCATCTGTTTGCCAGAGATGGGCGTCCAAAGGTAAATTGAGGGTGCGACTCATCACCACGCGTAACGGATTATGAGCATCGGGTTGATGGCTTGTTAGGTAAGGGTTATCAAGACGCACTGTATTACCGCCCACAATCACTGCATCACAAGCAGCCCGCAGTTGATGCACCTGAGTTCGTGCTTCCTTACCTGTAACCCAAGTACTATGACCGCTAATCGTAGCAATTTTGCCGTCCAGCGTCATCGCATACTTAAAAATTCCTAGAGGACGCTTGTAGAGAATCCGATGAATAAAGGCTTCGTTGAGCTGACGGCAAGCGGCTTCTTCGACACCCACCACCACTTCGATCCCCGCATCCCGAATTCGCTGAATTCCTCCGCCTGCTACTAAGGGGTTTGGATCTACCATACCCACTACAACCTTTGCGACCCCTGCTGCCACAACGGCTTCTGAACAGGGTGGTGTGCGTCCGTAATGATTGCAAGGCTCTAAGCTGACATAAAGAGTGGCTCCCCTCGCCTTTTCACCCGCAGCACGTAGGGCAAAGACTTCAGCATGAGGTTGGCCCGCTGCTGGATGAAACCCTTCCCCCACAATCTCTCCATCTCGGACAATTACAGAACCGACGAGGGGATTGGGAGTTGTTCGTCCCAGGGCACGACGAGCAAGTTGGATGCACCGCTGCATCATAGCGCGATCGAAGGGCGTCCCGACTTCTGAAGAAGACGCCGCTGACGCCTGTTGGGAATTGATTGGGGCGTCTACAGGAAAGTTTTCCATTCGCTTGATGTTGTTCTGCCTACCCCTGAGTGTAATGAATCCGAGTAACAAACGATAGCACAGCTAAACAGAATCATCACCGCTAAGATCTGGGTATCAGTCGCACAGTTGTGTAGCTCATGGTCAAGGTAAGCTCAGGAATCCAACTTACTCTAGAAGAATTTCTATCTCTCCCCGAAGGAGATGTAAACTATGAGTTTGTCGATGGTCAGGCAGTCCCAAAAGTGTCTCCAAAATATTTCCACTCGACTTTACAGACAGCTTTGTTACTCCTCATACGTGCTTGGTGTAAGGGCAAAGGTAGAGTTGGTGCAGAGTGGGCAATTCTCTTAAAGCGTCATGGTAAAGATTGGGCACCCTTACCCGATGTGACCTACATTTCTTATGAGCGTCTTCCCAAAAGCTGGAAGCGTAATGAAGCCTGTCCTGCCCTTCCTGAACTGGTGATTGAGATTATCTCTCCAGACCAGACGATGAAAGAATTTGAAGACAAGGCTAAAGATTATTTGGATGCGGGGGTGTCACGAGTTTGGGCTGTAGACCCTGAATCTATCAGTATTAGGGTCTTTTTTTCAGATGGCTCAAGTCCAGTTTATACGGATACTACACCCATTCTTGATACGCTACTGCCTGGATTGGAACTAACAACAAGGCAAATTTTTGAAGAGGCAGAATTACTCTGAATTGAGGATGCCTTACTCAGCAAGCCAAGGCAGTAAACTCAAAAAAGCACACTACCTTCTAATAGAACCAGGGTGTGGTAATGACCAAGCTTCATCACAAAACAGGGGAGGTTTTCACTGATGTCTAAATGGACTGCACAGGATAAAGAAGCGCATCGCACCGAAGTTGTGCAGCGCATTACCGCCGCGATGCCATCAGTTATGCAGGAATACGGCTCGATTAACTGGGTCGAAGCAGTTAAAGGCTATCGTACAGACTATGATTATTACCCAGATTACATCCATGCTCCCATTCATGGTGTAACGGATGGCTATACCAAGCCAAAGCATTGCATCGCTTGGGATGCGGCGATGGATGCCATTATTCCCTTGAGCCACAAAGTTAGCTGTCAGGAGTTTCGCGAGAAGATGGCGCAACTCATTCCAATTGATGCTCAAATTGAAACAGTGCTAGAGCTAGGTGCGGGTACGGCAGAGGGGGCGTTGGCTTTGGCGCGGCGGTTCCCGCAGGCTAAGTTTAGCGTTACTGATATTTCGCCTTATATGTTGGTCATTAGCCAACACAAGTTTAAGCAGACTGGGTTGAGCCATTGCGCCACGTTTGAGCAAGTAGATGCACGTCAAACTCCCTACCCTGATAACTCCTTCGATTTAGTCACTTCATCCCTACTCTTCCACGAGACACCGAAAGAGTGGACGCCGAAAATTCTCAAAGAAATGTACCGCATCACTAAACCAGGCGGTTGGATTCTTTATTCGGATACCTATCGCGGCGAATATGCTTTAAATGCTTCTTTCCCGGAACCTTGGTTGAGTGACTTTATCAGTTTCAACTTTGAGTATGAATTTGCTAAAGCGGGTTTTACTCAACTAGATTACATTCGTTATGCCGTAGGGTTGTGGTACATGGTGGGGCGCAAGCCAGAGTAAGGTGAGGATGCCAACGGTACGGAGGATGCAATGGTCGTTACACTACAACTGCGCCAGATCGACATTCAACCAGGCCAGTGCTTGGCATTGCGCGAGATTAGTTGGGCAGAATTTGAAGCAATTTTAGACGAAATTGGAGAGCATCGCGGTTCACGAGTTGCCTACTTTCATGGGGTTTTAGAGATTCGGATGCCATTGCCAGAGCATGAGGTGAATAAAGAACTGATCGGCGACATGGTTAAGCTGCTGCTGGATGAGTTAGAACAGAACTGGGAGCCTTATGGTTCAACAACCTTCAAGCGACGGGAAATGGCAGCAGGTATTGAACCAGATACTTGTTTCTATATCCAAAATGCTTACAGAATGATAGGAAAGCGACGGCTTAATTTGTCAGTTGATCCACCACCTGATTTAGCAATTGAAATAGACGTAACTTCAAAGACTCAGCTTTCAGCTTATGTGGCGCTAGGTGTTCCGGAACTGTGGTGTTATGGAAATGGCAAGTTGCAAGTCTTCGTGTTGCGTGAGGGAGAGTATGTAGAGGTGGCAACTAGCCCCACATTTGGGAATTTGCCTATTATTGAAGGAATTTTACAGTTTTTGAAATTGAGCGAGACACAAGGAGCTAGTGCAGCGCGACGAGGGTTTCGACAGTGGGTACGCAAAGCGTTAGCTATGCCATAAGGGAGTCGCTTTTTGGGCTATGAGTAGCACAGGCT
Organism: uncultured bacterium; assembly: GCA_966675205.1. GTDB lineage: Bacteria > Cyanobacteriota > Cyanobacteriia > Cyanobacteriales > Coleofasciculaceae > JBFLZA01. Next base: position 49,306 of record CBKWLJ010000003.1, on the reverse strand, counting down.
TAACCCCTCCAAATCAACTCCCTTAACCTCTTCCAAGCGTCGCTAAGAGCGCGTCTATAATTTGCTCATCGCTCAAGCCAAACTTCAAATCAACAGCGATCGCTCTTTACATTAAATCATTCAGAGTTGTCTTTAATACAAGATTAGAGATGATCTCGCTTTGGGGTAAGGATGCGATCGCTCTTTTACAATCTGCAAAATGCTGGTGCGATCGCATGTTGATTGAAAGCGTACATGATAGATGAAAGTACTGCTTTGGGGAACAGTATATGAGTAACAGTTTTGTAGAGAAGCTACCAAAAGAGCAGATTGCTGAGTTTTGCGATCGCTGGAAGATTACCGAATTAGCCTTGTTTGGTTCGATTTTACGGGATGACTTTCGCCCAGATAGCGATGTGGATGTGCTAGTGACGTTTGCACCCGATGCTAGATGGGGGTTATTCAAGCTAGTTGAGATGCAGCAAGAATTAGAAACTATTGTGGATCGAGATGTTGATTTAATCGAAAGAAAGGCTATTGAAAACAGCCACAATTGGCTGCGTCGGAAAGAGATTTTGGGTACTGCAAAGACTTTTTATGTCAAGAGACAACCAGACACTATTAGGCCTTGCTAGGTCAGCACGACTGATAATTGAATTTCAACAATGAATTAATCACGTAGCATTAACGACTAATATTAAAACCAATTTGCTTGCTGTGATGGGAATTAAAAATATAAATCTTACCATTTTATCAGTTAATTAAATTGCTAAATTGATTAGTTTTAGCAGAAAGAAATATTATTTAAGAGTAGACCAAACTATAAAATTTTCTATTTTAATTGATTTGCCCGTTGTAATTGAGGCTATTAAATATATTTTTCCATCTACTATTATATTTGAAACATCCAAATTTTTAGCACACAAATTGTCATTAACAAATAATTTAGCTCTATCTCTAACTACTTCTAAACGCAATTTATTTAAGCCATTGTTAGAGATATTCAATTGTTCACATTTATCTTTCTGTAGTACAGTACCGCCCTCTAGTTCCCACTTCTTATTTGAATGAACCCATAAGCCATACTTTTTGCGTTCAGGATGGTTGAGATTTTCCGTAATGGTATCTCGAAAAGAAAAACCATATTTCCAAAAATTACTCTCAGCATCTTCAGGATTATGGAATATAGCTTCAGCAATAAAATTGCTAATTCTTAGCTCATTTGCAGAATCAATGATTACCGTTTGCGGTGAGCAGTTTTCATTACAAGTTAAAGTTACTTCCTGCTTGTTAAAAAGAGGTTGACCTTCTTTTAATTTAGATTGATGCCGCACGTATTCATAGCTTAAATATCCCACTGCTCCTATTAAAAGAGTTGCAGCAACTGCGAGCAATTTATTTTTGTGAAATGTTGGTTGAGGTTGTGGTATGGGTGATTGAGTGTCGCTTACTCCTCGCTCAAAACTTCGCTCGTCTCGCGGTAGTTGTTCTACTGCCGTCCGTATTCCTTGAGCAATATTCAAGAATGCTTCATCAAGATTCTCCCAACTGGTTACAGGTTTGCCATTCTTGGGTAGGGGTTTGAGTTTGCCGAACAGTGCACCATGCCAATCAACTGAGCGGAGAATTACAGGAATCACACGAGCTTCTCTTTTTTCATGCCGTTCCATTGCCCGTTTAAGTTCAACGTCATAGCAATAATCGGAGGCTAAAAAATCTGCACTAATCAATAGCAGAATAATGTCAGCTTTATTTAAATGCTGATCAATCTCACCTTGCCATTCAGTTCCGGCACTGATTTCACGGTCATGCCAGCCTGTAATCACTTTTTGCCGTTGCAAAATACTTAGGTGTCTGGCTAGTTGACCTCGCAGTTTTTCATCTTCATGAGCATAGGAGAAAAAAACTTCGACCGCTTTAGGAGTTTCAGTCCTCATACCGCTTAGGAGTGTCAGCACCCATGATGTAATTAACGATAACTGAGATAGCTCTATAGATGCGCTAGTAGATGACAGTAAGCCACTTAATAGTTTAATGCTAAACTCTCGGCTAGTCTACGGATACCTTCAGCAATATTCAGAAAAGCTTCGTCCTAATTTACCCAGCTAGTCACAGGTTGAGCATTCGTGGGTAGGGCTTGAAAGTTTCCAAGCGGTATATGCATCCAATTCACTGGGCGGAGAATCACAGGAATGACACGAGCTTCTCCTGCTTCGTATCGTTTCATCACCCGTGTTAGTTCAATGTTATAGCAATCTGACGCTAGAAAATCGGAACTAATTAGCAGCAGAATGATATGAGCTGTGTTCAGGTGTTTATCAATCTCATCTGCCCTTTCTGTTCTGGCACAAATTTCATAGTCATACCAGGCTGTGAGCGCACCATGCTGCTTCAAAATATTAAGGTGCTTTGCTAATTTTTTTCGCAGGTCTTCGTCTTCAGGAGCATAACACCCGACAATTTCAATAGCTTTAGAGGCTTTAGGAGATAGCACAGGCTGGAAGGTAAAAAAGTATTACTAGATAATTTAATACAGAACTGTTGAAATACTTAACACTCAATCGAGCATGAAAGATACAGTAAAACTATTGGTTTTGAAATATCTTATCTTGCTGATGGTTGACTTGCATATTTGCCACAATATTGTAGGAACCAAAGCCAGCTAGCAGTGTAAGGCTTATACCAACAGCAGCAATTGCTATTAAACCATATCGCTGCGATTGTTTTAGTTCCTTAACTGCTGCTCGAATACCTTGAGCGACATCCTTCAATGCATCATCATGGCTTCTCCACTTGGTCACAGGTCTACCATCTCTAGGTAAAGCTTGAAGCTTGCTGAACGGTGCCCCCTCCCAATCGACTGAGCTGAGAATGATAGGGATAACGCGGGCTTCTCCAGCGTGGTGTCGTTTCATTGCTCGCTCTAGCTCAATGTCATAGCAATAATCTGACGCCAAAAAATTTGAACTGATTAGTAACAAAATTATGTGGGCTGTATTCAAGTGTTGGTCAATTTCACCCGCCCATTCCTTTCCCGCTCCAATCCTGCGGTCGTGCCAGCCCGTAATTACACCTTGTCGCTTCAAAATACTGAGGTGCTTCTCTAGTTTGTCTCGCAGTTTTTCATCTTCATGAGCGTAGGAGAAGAAAACTTCAATGGCTCTAGTTGGTGTTGGCGGCACGGATGTGAGTTTGTTCACTATTGAAAGTAGGTTCTGAACGCCAGTTTTAGAAAACATGGAACTTTCGAGAGTATAAACTTGGTAAATGGGCAAATAGGTATTTCCAGCCAGTAACAGGTAGTGAGGCATTTAAGAATGTGTGGCTAATTCCTCCACTGCCTTGCGGATACCTCTGGCAACATCTGTAAAAGCTGCGTCGCGATTCGCCCAATTGGTAACAGGTTTAGCATTTTTTGGCAAAGCTTGGAGTTTGCCGAAAGGCGCTCCCTTCCAATCAACTTCACGGAGGATAACGGGAATAACACGAGCTTCTCCTTCTGTGTGCCGTTCCATTGCCCTTGTTAGCTCAATGTCATAGCAATAATCTGAAGCTAGGAAATCTGCACTAATCAGCAGCAAAATGACACGAGCTGTATTCAGATGAGCATCAATCTCACCCGCCCATTCTGTTCCTGCACTGATTTCACGGTCATACCAAGCAGTAATTACACCCTGCCGCTTCAAAATGCTGAGATGCTTGGCGAGTTCGTCTCGCAGATCTTCATCTTCATGAGCATAAGAAAAGAACACTTCGATAGCTTTAGTAAACGCTCCAGACGTGGGTTCGTTCTTGACTAAAGGTTGCTCCTCAAGCAAAGATGGCTTAGTAACTATTTCACTGAAATTAGGTTTCTTTTTTAGAACAGGAGTTAGTTGCTCTGGAATACCTGCCAATCGAATTGCAGCACAGCCAAATTTATGAGCAAATTCAACGGGTCGCCCCGCTCCTAAAGCATCGTAAAAACCTACAGCAAATTCAATTGCAGCTTTATCTCCAATCGCCCGGTTCATACCAATCACATAATTAATGTGTTGGGTGATGGCATCTGCTTGTACCTCTGAATAGCAAGCGTTGAGAACTATACACTCTACTTGATCGGCAAACAACTCGAACAGCCCTGCCAAAGCTTCTGCATCAACAAACTTTACTTGCCCCGTTTCATCTTCAAATGCTAGTCCTTCATCCCCCTCACCATGACCAGAAAAATGGACAATTTGTGGTTGGACATCCAACATTGCTCGTTGAACGTCTCTCGAACGCACCGCCCACCTCTGCTCTAGAAGGAATTCATCTCGTTTACTAGCCCGCCGCAACCCTGCATCGATTTCACGAATCTCTTCATCCAGACGCAGGGGTGAAGTCCCTTTCGGATTAGCTGCCAGAATCAAGATTTTTTTAACCGGAGTGCTGCTGCTCATGGAGTGGCTCGGTATACATCCTTTGTCACGAGTATACTTCGACCAATGGATAACTAACTAGCTTTGAAGACCAGGAGAGAGAGTTTGCTGTGCTGGTTGTGATGATAACTTTTTACTTTTTATCACCCTCCACCGTAAATACGGTAACCTACTCCTCACAAGCCTCAATCCGATAAAACAAACCCCCACCAAAAAATCCACCCGCAACAAATCCACTCACAAACACCCATCCTGGCAAATGTCCTTCCGGTGCATCCAGCGAAAACGTCAAGTTTCGATACCCAACCCAGTAATCATTGACACGCCACCCAACCTTGTCGCCAAATATTTTCCAAATATCTACACTGTCATCTTGAATCGATTTCTCAATCTCCATCCAGATGCACTTTTGAATACTAAAACCAAAGCGTCCATTACTGTACTTAATCCATAATTCATCAATAGTACGCAGGTCTTGACAAGAAAATGCTTCCATGTCTTCTTCTGTGAGCCAGCCTTCTTTGTCTCGGCCAGAAGCCTTGAGCATAACCGCCTCTGTTTCTCGATCTGCTTTTTGCCATTCCCCTGCTGCTAAGAGTTCTTGCAACCGCGTGTAATCAACTTCTGGCTCAGAATTAACGTCATCTGCGAGTTCTCCCAATTGAGCATCAAGGGCAACACGAGCTAGCTTAGTGGGCAGTGAATCTTGAAAGCCTAAAGCTGATTCTCGTTGGGCAAGAATTCGCATTTCAATAGGTGCAATATCTTCATCTCTAAGACTCAAAATTTGTTGTAAATCTTGCAACTCTCGTAGTATACGATCGCTCAGCGGATATTCATGTTCAATTGCTTCTCGTAGCGCTTGTTCATATTCGTGTAATTTTCTCTTATAGTCTCGGTAAGGCTTGAGAACTTCTGACTCGATTACTGTTGCATCATCTTTAGATAAGTTCAAATCTTCTCGTCTTGCATTTAAGATTCTGCGGGCTACAGGAGAAATTTTGCCCGCTTGAACATAACGCTCCACTTCTTTGCGATACTTCAGCTTTGAGTCACCGATCGGGACTTTTGCCAGGATAATTTTATACCCTTCCTTAACGGTATAAATTTCAGGTTTCATGGCGGGAGCGGCTTTGTAGACTTTAATACTTGCATATTCGTGCAGCTCATCTGCCGAAATCACATCATCTTCATCTAAATCGGCTGCACCAGTCTCAATTCCTTCAACTAAATAACGGGTGTAAATCGATAAATCTGAGCCTTCCTGCGCGAAGGAATATTGGGTAGAAGTGGAAGAGGTGAGAATAACGCGCCCCTCACCACCAAGTTGTCTTCTAATATCAATAGAACCGTCATCTTTAGCTAATAAACCTTCAGCAAATGCGCCACTAAAGCAACAGTCGAGAATTACCACTTGCCGTCTAGCGCGACTATCGCTCATAATTTCTTGGATGAACCGAGTTGCGATCGCAGTGGAGCGAATTAATCCTCCCCATTCATTTTTTCGCGTGGCACGAGTTGCTAAATAAAGACTGCCGCTCTCATCCTTGACACCGTGACCCGAAAAATAGAGTAACAAGAGGTCATCGCGATCGCGACCACCAAACAGATGTTCGATCGCAATTCCCATCTCCTGTGGCCCCGGATCGATAACTGGAATCACTTGGTCGAAATCACCCATATCTGGATTCTCCCAAACCTGCTGCATTGCCGCCACATCTTTTGCCGCAGCAGGAAGCTGATTGAAACCAGCTCCATACTGACTGACTCCAATCAACAGTGCCACTTTAGCCATGGAAAATGTCCTAACTCGCTGCTAAAAAATCCTTCGCTGCCTCAATAGCGGCGGATAATTCTTGCTGACTGTAAGCTTTAACCTCAAGGGTTTTACCCTCTGCTTCTACCCGAAGTTCTATCGGCTTTCCCGATAAGCGCTCCCAGATAAACCCCAGCAGTGCTCTGATATTGGCTAAATTCACTTCCGCTTGCAACAACCCGATGATAAAAGCTGCGTCTAATGGTTTACTGCCTTCTGGTGGAGTTGCTTGAGGGATGCGAATGACTTCTTTGACTTCGTCTATCTCCCTCATTTGCTGGAAAAGTTGCTGTGTTAAGGCTTCGAGTTCCTCTGGATCTAAATCGGAGCCTAAATTTCTGAAGTCAACGGTAACGACTGAGTCGGAACCTTCAGGAGCGATGGTGACTTGGACAGGGGATATACTCGCCATTCCTAACTACTCTGGCTATTATTCGATTCAATGCTCTCGCATCGGCTGGCTGAAGTGAATTGTAGCTTTTATCACTCTTACCCCCCAACTCTCTCAAGTCTCATCCCATTTTTAGGTAAAGTTGCTATAGTTAGCCTCAATGAATTGTAAGAACTTCCTCAAGCCTTCGGGCAGGGGAAAGGGGAAAGGAGAAAAGGAACAGGGAACGCCGTGTCTCAATCATTTATTCCGCCCACTTGCGTAGGAGATTGGCATAACTTTTCGAGATTAAGTCAAATTCAATCGTCTTGCCTTCCCTAGCAAAGATGGAACGACGAGCGGTATCCAAATCAAATAAAAGTTCTCGCTCATTGGGATCGCGAATCAAGCTCTGCACCCAGCCAACCGTTGCCAACCTCACACCGGCTGTTACCTCCTCCACCCGATGCAGTGTTGAGGAAGGGTACACAATCATCGAACCTGCTTCCAGTTTATACGTGCGATCGCCATCGCTGCCTTCAATGACGAGTTCACCACCTTCATAGGTTGAAGGGGAACTGAGAAATAAGGTAAAAGACACATCCGATCGCCAAAATTCGCGATCGCCCATCAGGGCATTATCGACATGGGTACCATAAGACATACCCTTTTCATAACGACTAAACAGTATCGTGTGAATCCTCTTGGGCTGAATTGCGCTCTGAAATAAAACATTGCGTTTTAGGGCAGATTTAACCCGTTCCCGCAGCTGTTGAGCATACGTTGCCTCGCTTTTGAGTTGCAAGTTATCTTTAACGAGCTTAGCGTGCCAGCCTGCTGTAGTTTTTCCCTCTACAAAGTCAGCTTGCTCTAGAGTTTCAACGATAAGTTGTAGTTCCTCTGAAGTGAGAACGTTATCAATGGAAAAAATCATCGTAATTTTTTTAAATAGCAGCTATTTATCGGAGTATTTGTCCAGTTTTATTCAAAAATAAGCGACAGGTTATTCATTTTACAGGAAAAAGCATTTTTAATCAGACTCAGTCTCTATTTCGCTGGGTTTATAAATGAGGTTCACTCTTAATAGGAGGTGAATCGAGAAAGTCAACTGACAACATCTATAACTTATAATTGAAAGTTATTTTCATTAAGTGTATTTATAATTGCATAAAATTATTATATTGAGATTATAGTTAAAGACGTTCTAACCTGAAGTTTCGGGTTTTCGAGTATCTAGTGAGGAGTGTTCAAATGCATTCAAAAACGATTTCATTATTTCTGGCGGTAAGCTTGGCAACAACTCTAGGTGCATGTAATGCCGGCAATGAAGGCACCACCGGTGGCGAAGCTGGCGAAACTGCCCCTCAGGAACAAACTCAACCTGCCGCTGAAGGGGGTGAAGGTGGCGAAGGTGAGGAATCTCCAGCAACTAAGCAAGAAGAGGGAGGTGAAGGCGGCGAAGGGGGTGAAGGCGGTGAAGGCGGTGAAGGCTAATGGATTTAGCGTAAACTCCTTTTGCTGAGATCACCAATTACGGAGTAAGGGGAGATAAGGCGATTGACAAAGAAACTTATTCCCCCAACTCCAATGCACACTTTTTGATTTTTGTCAAGTTACAGCGACTGATGCTGAAGGGTTACTGGAGCGATCGCTACTGTGTCGCACGGGAATCTCGATTAAAAACTCCGTTCCTGCTCCGGGGGTTGACTCACATTGCAGGCGACCTTTATGCTTTTCCACTACAATCTGATAGCTAATTGATAACCCCAAACCAGTACCTTTCCCCATCGGTTTGGTTGTAAAGAAGGGGTCAAAGAGTTGTCCTTTGACATCCTCCGTTATTCCTGAGCCATTATCCGCGATTTTGATAGTAATGCCATTAGCAGAGGAAACTTCTGTACGAATCCAAATAGTAGGAATGAAATCCAGCTTAGGATTGGTTGGATCATCTTGTGCTTCCTCTAAGGCGTCAATAGCATTCCCCAAAAGATTCATAAACACTTGATTAAGCTGAGAGGGGTAGCACTCCACTAGTGGCAGTTCACCATAGTCTTTAATCACCTGAATAGCAGGATGCTCGCTGGTTGCTTTCAAGCGGTTGTTTAAAATTAATAGGGTACTCTCCATCCCCTCATGGATATTAATCTGTTGCATCTGAGCTGAATCACGGCGTGAGAAGTTTCGTAAGCTCAGCACCAGATGGCGAATTCGTTCTGCACCGGTTTCCATAGAGCAGAGTACTTTGGGTAAATCTTCGATCAAAAACTCCAACTCCACGGTTTTAGCATGAGTTTGAATTTCTGGGGCAGGGTTAGGATAATACTTTTGGTAAAGACCGATGAGTTGCAGTAAATCTTTAATATATTCGTTGGCGTAGTGTAGGTTGCCGTAGATAAAGCTAGTTGGATTGTTGATTTCATGAGCCACTCCAGCAACTAATGTTCCTAAAGTAGACATTTTTTCAGTTTGTACTAGCTGCGCTTGATAGGTTTGCAAGTCATGCAGTGCTTTTTTGAGTTGTTCGGCTTGAGCGGTGGCTAAGTCAGCCGCAGTACGGGTTTGAGCATAAAGTTCGGCTTGGTCGATCGCAATTGCCAGTTGATCGACTACAGCCGTAATTAATTCCACTTCATGATCGCTCCAAGGACGATCTGATCGAAAGTGTTCGCACACAATTACCCCCTTTTGGTGGGAGCGAGTTTGCACAGGAGCCACAAGTAAAGCTCTCAATCCCATTACTTGCAAGCGAATGCTACTGCTTGGTTCAAGCTGTTTATCCGTTGTAATCTCATCAATTCGCAGCACATCCAACTCGTGAATGGGTTCGTGTAAGGTTTTCACCAGTTCAACTGTACTTTGCCGATGCAATCTGACAGGTAGACTCTGTTCGTAAGCCGAATGCATCAGTTCATATCGAGGTGGGTCGGGGGATTTGTGATACCACAAAAACTGACAGCGATCGATTTGTAATAAACTGCGTACTTCTTGAACGGCTGTTTTTAAAATTTCATCTAATTCCAAGGAACTGCGGATTTGGCTAGACAGACGGCGCTTGAGCAGTTCTTCTCGTGCTTGCAGTTCTCGCAGTTGGTTTTGCGTGGTTCGCAGTTGTTCATTGGTCGCCACCAGTTCTGCCATCGCAGCCTCGACTTCTCGAGACTTTTGTTCCAGCAAGCAGCTATATTGAATCGACTGGGAAACTTCCGCCAACATATCAAAGACAACTGGCGAGACGCTATCACTGAGTTCTTCAAGTCCTAACCAAGGTTGGGGTTTGATGGGTTGATCACTGGTAAAAACGATTTCAAATTGACCGTTGGGCAAAATCTTCCCAATGCGGCTATGTTTGCTGACATGATTGTTGGGTTCAATGCTAATAGACCCCCCAGGTGCCTCAAAGACTTGTCCATAAGCTGCCTCGCGTACTCGCTCTACATCAAAAGAGCCTGCTTTTTCTACGGCTTGTTTCCATAAATAAACTTGAAAATAAGCAGCTTCAATGGGGTCGCTCGTCACGCGATCGCTACCGTAGCATTTCTTAAAATTTTCGACAAAAGTATGATTGGTCGGGGTATCAATACTCTGAAAATAACTCCAACTCGCGTAGTGACCTGCCGCAGTATTGCCACCAATCCGGCGAATTTCTTCTTCCCCAATACTAATAGCCATAATCGGAATATCTTGGGCACTAATTCCGGCTTCTTTGTATTGTTGATAGAATGCCAGATTACTGTCACCATTCAGGGTATTGAAAACAACATCTGGTTTTTGTTGTTGAATTTTCTTAATAATGTCGCCAAATTCTGTTGTTCCCAAGCCTACATACTCTTCCCCTACTAAGAAGCCGCCTTTGCGCTTGAGCTGAGCTTTAATAATTTTGTTTGCAGTCCGAGGAAATACATAATCAGACCCCACAAGATAAAAGCTTTTGCCTTTATTTTGGAGTACCCAGTCAACAGCAGGCCCGACTTGTTGGTTGGGACAAATGCCTGTGTAGAAAATGTGGCGAGAACATTCCAACCCTTCATATTCAACGGGATACCACATCAGGGCGTTTAATTCTTCCAAAACCGGAATAATTGCTTTGCGAATCGCTGAAGTCCAACCACCAAATATCGTGACGACTCCATCTTGTTCGATGAGTTTCCTGGCTTTGATGGCACAAGTGATCGGGTTAGATGCTCCATCTTCGATCACAGGCTCAATCATTCTACCCAGAACCCCGCCAGCTTGGTTAATTTCTGCGATCGCCATCAACTCAGCATCTTTTAACGATGCCTCACTAATCGCCATCGTCCCACTCAATGAGTGCAGAATTCCGACGCGCACTGTGGAACTGGATCTCACACTAAGCTGGCTTGTTTCACTCATCACTGACTGTTCCCGACGTGTCCTTCCTGCTTTAAGTACCCATCAGCTCACACCAAAATTTCGGTGCTTCAAGTTGCGTTTTCAGCTTACTTTAACTTCAATCAGGTATAGGTTTAAATTCCTATTATCTTGATTAAGAAACTGTTGAGCTTTAGCCAAGGTTGACTTTAACTTTTGCAACAGGCTTTTTGGGTATACTGGTTTGAATAGTAACTTAATTCCAAAAATCAAAATTGTAGTGGTTTTTACGCTTAATCTGATCTTGTTAATTTTAGGCACAAACTTTAAGAAATTCAATGCATTTTCAGGTTAATATATCCCTTAAAAATTAAGGGATTTTTATTTATATAAACAAAAGGAAAAATACTTATTATTTCCTTACTTAGACTAAGCAAAGACTCTACTAAGTGTTATTAAATGTTGTTCTACCTGGGAGGGACACTGATGTTTTGTAGCTGGCTCCTAACTCATCGCCGAAGTGCCTGCCACTTGTTAACACTCTTCACCCTGACACGAAATTGACTTAACTATTATTTAACCATTATTGCATTTGAGTGACCAACAATTCCACGATGGGCAGGAGATAGATAGACTATTGCAACAATAATCGTCTCTTCTTACTCAAGGAGAAACCGGGTGCGGTCACGCTCTTCGGGCTTAGGAAGGGAAAAGGAGTCGCGAGAGTTCTAGGGAAAAGGTAAAAGGGATGAACGAAACTGCAACTCCTATCCTCCTCTAGGTTCAAGAGATAACGATAAACGATTCCCCATCCCTTCCCCTTCCCCCTAGAATTTTCGCAACATCAATGCAGAGGCACAGAAATACAGAAAAGTTCTTGTATAAAACCTGCGGTCAGTATATGTATAGAATTGTGTCCTCACCATCTTGAGCAAATTTAACTAATGAAGCAGTTAATTCAAGGTCTACACCAATTCCAGACCAATTACTTCAGCACTCACCGAGATTTATTTGAGCTGCTATCTCAGGGACAGCATCCGAGAGTCCTTTTCATTACCTGCTCCGATTCCCGGATTGACCCGAATCTAATTACACAAACGAAACCTGGTGAGATGTTCATTATCCGTAATGCGGGTAATATCATTCCCCCCTATGGCGCGACTAATGGTGGCGAAGGCGCAGCCGTTGAATATGCGATTCATGCTTTAGGCATTCAAGAAGTGATTGTTTGTGGTCACTCTCATTGCGGGGCGATGAAGGGACTGCTCAAAATTCAAAAGCTGCAAGAGGAAATGCCAGCCGTTTACGAATGGCTCAAACATGCTGAAGCAACTCGCCGCATCATTAAGGAACACTACCAAAACTATGAAGGTGAAGACTTGCTGAATGCGGCTATTGAGGAGAATGTTCTCACCCAGTTAGAAAACTTACGCACTTACCCCGTTATCCAATCTCGGCTCAAAAGCGGTCAAATGCATCTTCATGCCTGGGTTTATGAGATTGAATCTGGGCAGGTTTTGGAATACAGCCCCACAATCGGTAAGTATGTGCCGCCTCAAACCCAGTTTGCCAGAGCGGCATGGATAACACCAGAGCAACAAGAGCGAATCTATAAAGGTTCTTATACTACGTCCAACAGCTAGAAGCCATTTAGTTATTAGTTATGAGTTAGCACGAGTGACTAATAACTAATGACCTCTTGACCAATGACTCATGACTAATGACCAATAACAGCAACTGTAGTTGATGTCACACTCGGTAGTTTAGCTTTGACAAGCAGTGGAATTTCTATGCAAAATTCTGTTCCCTGGTTCGGAACTGACTCGCAGGTCAAAACGCCTCCATGCTTCTCGACGATGATTTGATGGCTAATTGCAAGTCCCAATCCAGTCCCTTTACCAAGCGGTTTGGTTGTAAAAAATGGGTCAAACAGTTGTGCTTTCACCTCTGAAGTCATACCGCGTCCATTGTCAGCAATGCGGATAATTACCCTAGAGTTTTCAGCATTCAAACTGGTGCGAATGATGATACGACCCTTGTGACGAGGAATGTCTTCTAAGGCATCAATCGCGTTGCTTAGCAGGTTCATAAACACTTGATTGAGTTGTCCGGCGCAGCACTCGACGAGAGGCAACTCTCCGTATTCTCGAACAATCTCAATCGCAGGGCGATCGCAGCGAGCTTTGGTGCGATTTTGTAAGATGAGTAGGGTACTATCAATCCCCTCATGTAGATTAACTGCTTCTATAGAAATGCGATCGCTCCTCGAAAAGTTACGTAATGACAGAACAATCTGACGAACGCGCTCTGCTCCTACTTGCATTGATTCTAGAACTTTGGGCAGGTCTTTAAGCAAAAAATCTAAATCAATCGCTTTAATCTTATCTTCTAACTGTGGAGGCTGATGACCGTAATACTCCTGATAAAGATTAACTAAGGCTAATAAATCTTGCACATAGTCGCTGGCGTAGCCCAAATTGCCGTAAATAAAGCTAATCGGATTATTAATCTCATGAGCAACGCCTGCAATCATCTGACCAATACTGGAGAATTTTTCGGTTTGGATGAGCTGGGCTTGGGTTTTTCGCAGGTCATGTAAGGTTTGTTCGAGCTGTTGGGCTTGGGCTTGGGCCGTAGCCATCGCTGTACAGCTATCTTGATAAAGTTGAGCCTTTTGAATTTCAATTTCGAGCCAAGCTGTATCAAATTCTTCTTGATATTGGCTCACTAAAGCTTCTAAAGCTTCTAGTAAGTCTGCTGTTGATGCCTTCAGAATTTTTTGTAAGTAAAAATTTCCTCCCGTCAGTTCTGCGGGAGGTACTTGCGCCAACGCTCTCACTTGAGTAATGTAGTCTCGAATTCGCTGATCAAGATCAAAGGGAGCGTCAAAATATATGGCTTGAATCTCACGAGAAGGTTGACCGGGCAACTTCATTGCCGGATCACCCTCAATCAGTCCTTGGTGAGACTTTTCCATCAATTCAACGGCAGCAAGCATTTCTGTACGAAGCTTGTCCTGCTCTTGTCGATCCTCAGTTCCCACTAGTCTTACAGCAAACAGGGCAGCTCGTTGGGAGAGCATTCGCTGGCGTCCACTGATATTGATGACAGCAGCGTTAATTTCCCTTTTACAGATAAATTCATTCAGATCAAAGCAAGTTGCCACGGCAATTATCGGCAGTAGCTTTACGTAACATAAATTTCCGAAAATATTAGCATAGCTTAATGTTTTTTGCATAGTTCCCAGGACTTTTTTGGGCTGAAGAACTAGAGCCAAGATTCATCAAGTCTTACTGCCACAAAAGACTTGGTTCTTAACTCTTATCAACTTATTGATGAACAGATCTGAAAAGATGTTTCCAAGTATTGAGCATTAAAAAAGATAGTTCACAAAAGCTCCTATTATGTACTCCTGTATACAGCGTAGTATAATTAGATGCTGTATAATAACCCTGATCAATAGAATTTAATCATCATTTCAGAGTTGAGCTGTTGCGGAATTGCGCTCTGAAATAAATGGGCAAATAAAAACTTGAGGGATGAGGAGTTAGCCAATCTCTTCATTCTCAAAAAATAACATAAGAATGAAAAAAAGGGTGATGTTAATTTTTGGTGCTACGTGCCCCTGATTCCTAAACTGTAGTAGTCTGAGTACCTCATATCATCTGCGTTTAAATACTTATTGTTAAGACAATCGTTTGTGACTGTTGATAAGAATTAGCTCAAAAGACTGGTTATCAATCTCGGAACAAACCTCCTTCGTTTATACTTTCAATTTTTCCTTGAGGCGTCCTCGCAAAGAATGCCTTCTCTTTTTTGGGCTGAAACTAAGTAGTCATCATGAACTGCATACACCAGAACGCATGAAAAGTATTATTCCCTCTGCCTTATTTTTAGATTAGACACCATGCGATTAGAGCGCACAAAAAAACAATGAAAATTCTTATCTCCCAGCTATTTTCAAGTTAGGCATCAAATGAAAAATTCCCTCTCCTGAATTCTGACTCCTGAATTCTAACTCCTGAATTCTAACTCCTGAATTCTAACTCCTGACCCCTATTTTCAAGCTAGGCACCATAAGCACAAGCTCATCACGCTCATAATGAAAATGCTCTCTACTGACTTCTGACTCCTGACTCCTGACTTCTGACTCCTGACTTCTGACTCCTATTTTCAGATTAGAAGTCTTGCTCAATAGGTATCTCGATCCAAAACTCAGTTCCTTGTCCAGGCGTGGAAGTACAAGTCAAAATCCCATGATGATGTTCTACGATAATTTGATAGCTGATGGATAATCCTAAACCCCTACCTTGTCCCACTGGCTTTGTGGTGAAGAAGGGGTCAAATAACCGAGACTTAACTGATTCAGTCATTCCCGGCCCATTATCGGCAATTTGGATCACGATTCTTCGGGAAGTGTTGGGAAACGAGTTTGTGGGCTGGATGTGGGAATCGCCCTCTTTAGGTAGAGCGACTACACCCTCTAAGGAATAACGAGAGTCACGAGAGTCTATGAACTGGGTACGGATGGTAATTGTAGGGGAGGAATCAGGGACGAAAAGGGTAGACTGTTCCTGAAGGGAAACCTCCGATGGTTTGAGCGCTTCAATCGCATTAATCAGAATGTTCATAAACACCTGATTGAGTTCTCCGGGATAGCACTCGATCGGTGGCAGGTTGCCATACTCTTTGTATACTCTAATTTCAGGCGTTTTCCCTCTAGCGTTTAACCGATGTTGCAGAATCAATAGCGTGCTTTCTATCCCTTCGTGGACATCAACCCGCTTCATATAGGCTTCGTCAGCTCTTGTAAAGTTACGTAAGCTTTGTACAATAGAGCGAATGCGGTCAGTTCCTCGCTGCATGGAACCAAGCAGTTTAGGTAAATCGGCAGCGATAAAGTCGATGTTAATCAAATCAGCTTGTTCTTCAATTGCCGCCGGAGGATTGGGATAGTTTTCTTGATAAAGGTGCAAAAGATTGATCAAGTCGTAAATATAAGCACTGGCATAGGCAAGGTTCCCGTGAATAAAGTTGATGGGATTGTTGATTTCATGAGCGACACCGGCGACTAACTGTCCTAAGCTAGACATTTTTTCACTTTGCACAAGTTGAGCTTGGGTGGCTCGCAACTGATTGAAGGCACGCTCTAGTTCTTGAGCTTGGGCTTGAGCGTCAGCGGCAACTTGTCGTGCTTGGGCATAGAGTTCTGCTTGCTCGATCGCGATCGCTAATTGAGCAACTACCGCTTGTAGCAGTTCCACCTCACTTTCTTCCCAAGGACGGGGGGCTCTACAGTGAGCGCAGCTAATCATCCCAATTTTACCGCCATGAGTCTTAATGGGCATAGCTAGCACAGAGGTATAACCCATTTTCATTAAAAACTTACGGAGGCGGGGGTCTTTGATCGTTTCTACTGCATCGATTTGAATGATTTGCTGATTTAAAATTCGTTCAACAGAGAGTCTCACCTCCGATGCTGGGTATTGACCAATATGATGGGGGAGGGTCGGATTTTTCTCTTCGTAAACAATTTCCCAATACGGTTCGTCGTCATTGGGTTGATACCAAAGGAAGTGGCATCGATCAATTTGAAACAGGCTACGGATGGATTGGACAGCCGTTGTCAGGATGGTATCAAGTTCTAAGGAGTGGCGGATTTGATTCGCCAAGCCGAACAGTAACGATTCTCGGCGCGTTAGGAGTTCTGAACGTGCCCAGTAGCGGTCAATGGCTACAGCAATCGCATTGGTTACCCAACTGAGAGTATGACGAGCTTCTTCGGTTAAGGGTCGATTGCCCAACACTGTCAAGACACCAATAAGTCGGTCTTCTACCACGAGGGGGTAACCCGAAAATGAGGGATGATGCAGGCAAAATGACGAAGGATTATTGCTCGAATTTTTCCCTTCCTCATTAAGAACACCGCATTCATCATTTTGAAAGTAGGGTTGACGAGTTTGGGCAATGATCTGGATCAGATCGGGTTTAAGGAGAAGAAATTGGCAAGAAGCGGCGTGTTGTTCTAAATTTTGAGTGAAGGGGTTTAAGGTCGAGATAGCGGCGCTAGTGGTATGAAGCTGTTGCACCATGGCTTCAGTGCAATGTTGAAGAATAGCCAATAAGCTTCCTCCATTGGCAAGAGCTACACCCACTTCAGCTGCTAATGTTGAGAGGCGGGAGCGTTCTAACAGGATGGTTTCTGCCTGTTTGCGTTCTGTGATATCACTAAAGTAAACTGACAAGCCACCTTCGTAAGGATAGGCACGCACCAGAAACCAGCTTTTTAGCGGTGGGTAAAACGCCTCAAACTTCACACTAATTTGCTCAGCAACAGCGCGACGATACTGCTGTTCAAACTGGGAACCGACGGTATGGGGGAACTCGTCCCAAACGCTTTTACCCAGTAACTCCTCAGCTTTACGCGATAAGAGTTGCTCGGTTTTGGAGTTGAGGTAGGTAAATCGCCATTCGCGATCGAGGGCAAAGAAGGCTTCGGTGAGACTTTCAAAAATATTAATGCGATCGCGGTTGGCTTGGTGCAGTTCCTCCTGTGCTTGTTTGCGTTGGGTGATGTCTTCAATCGCGCTGATGCAATACTTGGGAGTTCCATTTCGCTCCAAGACTAGGGACATGGTGACATTAGCCCAAATCGCATGACCTTGTTTGTGAATATAGCGCTGTTCTAAGTTCAGCGTTTGTCTCTGGTTGCTAAAAAACTCTTGTAAATAAGTCTGAGCGACTTCCCGTTCCTCGGAGTGGGTAATTTCTAGGAGGGTTTTAGTAAGTAACTCTCTGCGTTTATATCCCGTAATGTCACAAAGTTTTTGATTGACTCGCAGAAATTGACCGTTTGCCGCTACCTGAGCAATGGCAATACCCGCTTGCTCAAAGGTCACTCTAAATCGCTCTTCACTCTCATGCAACACCGCTTCAGCTTGCTGACGTGCGGAAATGTCGAGCAGGATACCATCCCAAACAATCTCGCCATTGGCTTGTAACTCTGGTCGGGCAGCCACTTGAACCCATTTAATCTTGGCAGGCGCTAGATTAATTCTGCCCTCCCATCGACAAGGTTGTAGCCTTTTGGTGGAAACAGCAACGGAGCGCTTAAACTTCAGCTCATCATCAGGATGAATTAAGCTAAAAAGAATTTCAGGATTTTGCTGGATTTGTGCAGGCTCTAGGTCACAGATTTCACGCACCCCATCACTGACAAATGTAAAGGATACGGAGCCATCTTCCCGCAGCAGGCATTCATAAATCATACCGGGTACATTAGTCGTCAGTTTCTGGAACTGACGTTCTCTTTCCCGCAATAATTCTTCAGCTTGTTTGCATTGGGTGATGTCACGGGAAACGGCAATAATTTCTGCTAATGCACCCGTTTCTGGATGGTAAAGGGCGCGACTCGTTGTTTCTAACCACAAGTATTCACCGTTTCGATGACGCACACGGTAGCTGATGGTTTCCGTCGGTTGTTGGTTGAGCAGGTTGAAGTGAGACTGACGAATGACGGTAACATCTTGGGGATGGAAAAAGTCGTAGGCAGATTGACCGATTAGTTCATCTGATTCATAACCGAGAAGCGTGCTACAAGCGGGTGAAGTATATAAAAAAATTCCTTCGGAGGTATGTCGGGAAATTAACTCAGTGGAGTTTTGGCTCCAGAATTGATGAAGCACTTCATTCGACTGAATCGCCTTGGGTGCTTGCTTACAATCCCAGACATCGAGGGCTATACCAATTAAATTTGCGATCGCACCTGCAAAGTCTTCATCCTGGGATGTCCATTGGGGTGCAATGGAGGTGAGGTGTTCGTAGCAAACCACACCCATCATCTGCTCATTGAGCCAAATCGGTGCATCTAAGCGATCGGCAATGGCTAAGGGTTTGGCATTGTGAGGCGAGGGGGTTAGAGGACGAGGCGGTACACAAAGAGAAGCCACAATGCCTGGTGTCTCATCTTTGGGTTCCTGGCTTTCTTGCCCGAGATATCCTGGCTTCTGTTCATATATCTGAGTACATTCGAGCTGAGAGCGGTCTTTGTTATACAACCACACACTGATGCGTTCTACTTCCAGAGCATCAGCTGCTGCCGTCATCATTTCCCCAATCGCTGTTTTCAAGTCTCCACTCCTTAGCGTTTGGGAGCGAGTAAGAGCGATTAGTACCTGACTTTGTTTTTGCAGGCGTTTGGAGCTGTCTTGCAGGACATTTTTCACCCGTTTGCCCGCACTTGCCACTGAATTAGGTTTGGCGTCCGCGATACGCCTACGCAGTAAGAGCGCTGGGGCTAACAATATGAACAGAACCGTGACTAGTAAACCAACAAGCTGAACCATCCAGCTTTCCAGCAGGGGGATAAATTGCATTAACCAAATGAAACTCCCAACGATAGCACTCCCTCTGAGCAGTTTGAGGAAACGAGAAGAACGTCTCTTCTTGGTGCTGCCAAATTGCTCCACCAGTTGAACAGAGTAGTCATAGGCAACATTCACCATGCCTGCTGTAATGCTGTATACAAATTTTTGTGGGGCAAGGTTTAGCTTGTTGGTACTAGTCATGCGTATACTTGACCTTATCTTGGGCATTTGGGCGCTGTAGACTCCGGATAATAGGACTCTGTTCGCCGTTTGATGCTCTTCCACTTGCCTTTGGTGTGCTGGAGTTGAGATTACATCAGGAGCTGCTGTACCGATAAGGTTCAGACCCAAATGAGGCAGTGGTGTGTTTTTCTCTTGCTTGTAACTCTGTTTTATTTTTGCCGTCCTGAGGGATGGCGACGCACCCGAACCGCTGATAAGGAAAATTAAGCTTCCTAACCGCTAGCTATTAATTTTTCTTTTTAAAAACACAGTGATGAGCAAGGAATCATCAAACGCTTGAGTATTGTAGATGCCCTGAGCGTTCACCCAAACTTTGGCAAGTTACCATTCAACTCGTTTCTTGCCTGTAGCAAAAATCGGAAAATATCTCGGCTACTGTTTGTTCAACAGCTATGCTGCTGCACCCCTGTTGGGCTATATACATACCATAAAGGCTAATCGGCAAGCAAATATCCGTGATTATACGGAATCACTGTATTACGTTACAAAAATTAAGGAATTTGCCCCCTAATGAGGTAGATAACCTTAAAGATAGGCAAGCCCTGTATTACATTCTTCCCGTTAAAAAACCCAATATCCGTAATATACGCGATCGCATTCTTCCCCGTCCTGTATTCCGTCATCCGCTCAAGGAAAATCAAATTTTGTAAAGCACTTCTGCCATTGTGTCAATTGTCACAATAAAGCCAGATAAACCGTTAGTCGAAAACACCTGATACCAAATCCGCTTTCATAACCCCTCTTCAATGAAAGGGATTTATTTCTCCCAGCCGCCGGGAATTGGAGCGTATCACTCCCTGTAGTGTAAGTGAGAACTTACAAACTCAGCCAATTTATACTATACCTGGGGGAAGCAAGGCTAATGGAAGAATTATTAGAAGATGAGGAAGATTGAGCAATGGCGCGTCTCTATGCCGATGAACAATTTCCAAAACGGGTCAGGATGAGGAGAGAATGGCAAGACGCATTCATAAAGCTATTTCTGCTGAAAAATCCTTGAGAGATAGACTAATTTGGGTGAATCGCCCGTCGCAGTAAGTTTTTACATCGATAAACTCAGTTGAGAACCTCGCTCAGTTTTACGGACTTCGATCCGGGTTTGAAAGGCTTCTTTAAATTGGGGCATATGCGTTACTGTAAGGATGCAAGAGAAATCAGACGCGATCGCATTGATCGCCGCAATTAAGCGATCGCACCCTTCTGAGTCCTGCGTCCCAAAGCCTTCATCCACAATTAGCATTTGTAAGGATGTCCCTGCCCGTTGCGCCAACAGTCGCGCTAATGCCAGACGAATGGAAAAGTTAATCCGAAATGCCTCACCACCGGAATAGGTTTCATAAGGACGAGTGCCATTAGCATCTGCGATCAAAATATCCAAAGTATCGATCAGTTTCTGGGATTTTGAGGAGCGACGCCCCGTCTTTTGCGTAACAAACTGAACGTGCAACTGATTTCCTGTGAGTCGGGCAAGAATATGATTGGTTTGGGCTTCGAGTTGGGGCAAAATATTCTCAATCATCAACGCTTGGATGCCATTTTTGCCAAACGCTTGTGCTAATTCTTGATGGATGCGATGTTGCCGCTGGAGGGTTTGTAGCTTTTGCTGTTGCTCCTCAAATTGGGTTTGCAAAAAGTCCAAGTGAGTCAATCGCTGCTGCAAACGTCCTTGTTGAGACAGGTGTTCATCGAGTTGCCGCCGTCGCTGCTGTATCTCATAGTCTAAAGCTTGGATATCATGGGTAGCGTCTGGACATTGTTCCAACTGCTTGACAACTTCATTGATTTGTGAATTCGTTCCTTCTTGCTCTGTACGCCGTCCTTGCAAGGTTTGCTTCAAAGCTTCTAAACGCTGACAGATTTGGGGATATTGCTGCTGGGCAGAGGCTAACTCTTGATACCGCAACTGCCAAGATTGGGCTTGACGCAAGGTTGCCCGCAGGGTGTTGTGTTCGGCTAAGTTGTATCCGATTTGCGCCATGTGTTGCTCGAGGGATTCTATTTGCTGGCGCAGTTGTGAACTGGTTTGCAATTCATGCAGTGAGGTATGGAGGCTATCAAGTTTGGCTTGGAGTTGGGGTTTTTGAGCATCGATTTTCCCCTGACGGCGCTGTGCTTCTTCTAGCTTGGCTTGCTTGATTTCTGCCCAGCGCCAGCGATCAACTTCTCCTCTGGCTAGAGCGTGGGTTTGTTCGTTGTAACTGAGTTGCTGTAATTGGGCATCAAGCTGTTGCAGTTCTGCCTGTAATTCCAAGGCATAGTACCCTGAATTTAGCGATCGCTCCAGTTGTTTCTTTTCTTCTGAAATTTCATACAGCCTGTCGTACACTTCATCAGTGGCTTCGAGTCGGGCTTCGAGTTGTCCTCGTTGTTCTCGCAATTCCTCATAGGGAGCGAGTTCTTTGGACAGTTGAGCATATTCCCCGCGCAGTACCTGAAGTTCCCGTTCGCAAACCGTTAATTGCTCGCGTACCACCCAGAATTGCTCTTGCACTTGCTGTTGCTCAGTACGGGTTTTCTCAATTACGTGCTTGCCGTGGGCTTCATCTAGAGGGCGATCGCATAAGGGGCAAACTGCATTCTGCACTTGCAGCATATCGATTTTTTGTGTCAGTTCGGCAATTTGCTTTTCATAGCGACGCTGATTTTCTTGCAGGCGTTCTTGGAAACTGCGGCGTTCCAATCCTTTTTCCTGCACTCGCTGCTGGTAGACGCGCTTTTTTTCAAGCTGTCCAATTTCCATCTCAACTTGTAATACCGTCTGTCGCAACTGAGGAGTTGTTGCAATTTGGGCGTTGAGCTGATTTTGGGCAGAACAAAGTTCCTCTAATCGTGCCGATAGGCGGGCTTGGGCGCGATCGAGTTCAGTTTGAATGGCACTACGGCGTTGCAAAAGCGGGGAAACTTCGAGTTGCAGATTGTCCAGTTGATTGAGACGGCGACGAGCGAGGTTGAGCTGTTCTAGAGCTTCTGCAACTTCTCCTGAGCGGGATAAAGTTTCTTGAATTTCTTGCTCTTGAGGCCGTAACGCTTCAAGTTGGGCTTGTGTGTCACGAATTTTGAGATTAAGTTCGTTAATTTGTTGAGTGAGTTGCTGCTGTAATTGCTGCTGTTGTTGCTGCGCATCCTGGTAAGCTTGGAATTTGCTGCTCAATAGTTCGTCTTGTTGTTGCAGGTGAATATATTGAGAGTAGCCAGCTTTGATTTGTTCTTCTTGAGCCAGTAGGCTAGCAAGTTGCCGTTGTTGTGCTTCAGTCGCGGCGATATCTTGCAGAATGCGATCGCAATCTTTACTCAGATTTTGGTATTGTTGTCTGACAAAGGTCAATTGTTGTTGCCAGCTTGTGCGCTGATGCTGAACCGCTTGCAGTTGTTGTAGTTGTTTTTGATCCGTACTTTGAGCTTGTTGCAGTTGTTGTAACTGGGTTTCTAGAATTGATTGTTGCTCTAAGGTTGCGTCTCTTTGTTCTAACTGTTGTTTATGAGTCTGCAAACTTTGCTCTAACAGTTCTGCTTGGCCTTTAAACTGTTTTGATAAATCCTTTGCCTGTTCGGCCAACTCTTCATATTGATCGAGTTTGAGTAAGTCAGCGAGAATTTGTTTGCGTTCATTCGGACGCCGCAACATAAACTCATCCGCTCGTCCCTGACGCAAATAAGCTGAATTAATAAAGGTATCGTAATCCAGTTTGATATGATGCAAAATTAACTGTTGGGTTGCCCGCACTCCTTTTTCGGTTAACGAGCGAAACCCATTGGGCGTTTCCACTTGAAATTCTAAGGAACTACTTTGCCCCCGTTGACGAGTCCGAATGATGCGGTGGGTTAGCTGGTTGGTTGTAAAGATGAAATCCACCCGAACATCTTTTGCCCCGGCGTGAATTACGTCATCTTCGGAGGCAGCACGACTTTGTCCCCAAATCACCCAAGTAATTGCTTCGAGCAGGGAGGACTTACCTGCACCATTAGAACCACAGATACAGGCTGTATGCAAACCTCGAAAGTCTAGGGATACCTCCCGATAGCTGAGGAAATTTTTAAGCGTTAGCTGTAGCGGAATCATTCAGGCTATAACGCCTCACACTTTATTGATGAGAAACTATCAGTTTTTCTAGATACTTGCCTAGTTTATCGACCTAATTCGGCGGATTCTAGGCTTTTTACCCCTGTATTTACAATTATTTACAATAAAAGTCAGCCCACAATTCTCGCTCTAGGAAACTGGCATACTTACAATCGTAAAGCCGTAAGGGAATTGCATCGCTATTCGGAAAACAAGGCAGAAGGCAGGGGGCTCCAGGGCAGAAGAATTTTCATTTCGCGAGTTGTGGCGGCAGCACATAGGTGTCTAGATTAGACTTCTTGCTCCAAGTCGGGGTAAGGGGGAAAGAGGAAGGTGGGGCTCCCTTTGGAGATAAGGGGTGGGGGGAAAGGGATTATGTTTGACTTGATCGTCATCATTTTTAAATGCTTTTTTACTTTTGCAAGAGGTCTAATAAAAATAGAGATTCGGGAGTCGGAAAAGAGAAAAAATAATTTTAAATTGCTATAAAAAAACGAAATTATCTTTTATTTTTATTGGAAAATTAAGTCGAATAAATAATAGAGTAAAAAATTTAAACACAAGATAGAAAAATTTATACCAAGTCGCATTCATACGTAGCATATTCATTTTCTCCGCGTCCCCGCGTCCCCGCGTCTCCGTGTCAATCTCAACTACTATCTTTGAACGCAACTCGGTATTACCTTTCATTTCGTAATTCTCTTGAAGAGGAAATGATAGGCAAAGATCCCCCTAAAAGGAAGTTAAATTATTGCTATCTAGCGGCTTAATATCCTTTAAGGAAATTTCACCTCTCTAATGACATAAACTAAGCTTCTCCCTTCGGGCTGATGAATGATGGTCTCGAAGTTACAACAATATAGCGATAGTTAGGAATACTAAACTCCTAATTCTGCTTTGAGGCAGGATTGATTGTGTTAAACGAAAGGAGGGAAATATGGCGATCGGTAAAATGCAGCACGCTGTTGGTATCTTTTCCAATCGGCAAGACGCAGAATATGCGCTCACCGAACTCAGAGATGCCAGTTTTGACATGAATAAGGTTTCTGTGATAGTCAAGCACGCAGACCGTAGTGATGCGATTGGTGGTGTTGGCGTTAAAGACAGAGAAGACGAGCAAGTCGCAGGAGGCGCTAAGGCCGGAGCTACAGCAGGTGCCGTGACGGGAGGTGTCATTGGCTTAGCTGGGAGCCTTGGTGTACTAGCAATTCCTGGGGTAGGTGCTGCTGCCGAAGTGGGAATTCTTCTTGCTAACACCCTTTTGGGCGGTGCCATTGGTGCGGCTGGTGGAGCGCTGCTTGGTGCTTTGATCGGTTGGGGTGTTCCTGAAGACCGAGCTAAATATTACAATGAACGAGTTTCTCAAGGGGATTATCTAGTGGTTGTGGAAGGCACAGCAGAGGATATCTTGAGGGCTGAAGGAATTCTTGAGCGGCGAGGCGTTCGGGATTGGGGTATTTATGATGCACCTGTAACGTCTCCTGGCGCGAGTCGGACGGGTGTGCTTTAAGGGTTTGTTATATTAGTCCTTGGTCATGAGTCATTAGTGCAAAAAGGCACAAAAGGGATATTGTTTGTACGATAAGCTTTTTCACCTTTTTGAACTGGTAGGTTATTTTTGCCGTGCTGCATTAGTGACTTCTACTTGCACAGAAAAACCTGATTTTTGGGCATAAGAATAAGCAGGTTGAACAGAAGATTCGCCTCATCCCCCGATGTCAAGGTCGGGGGATTAGTTTCATTATCGTGCGAGAATTTCCTAAGCTGAATATCACTGAAATCAGCCGAAGAAAGATAGCTGATACCAAGTTGCATTCATACGTAGCACATTCATTTTGGAGCGTCTCCGCGTCGAGCTCGACTACTATCTTTGAACACAACTTGGTATGAGAGCTTTAAAAATTCGTAGGGTGGGCACTGCCCACCATCTTTAAGTCAGCGCCATTCTTCCTAAGCTAAATGTTTCTGAACCACTTGAACCAGTTGGGATGTCCAGTGGTCGGCAAGTTGGGCTGATTCGGCTTCTACCATGACGCGGATAACGGGTTCTGTACCGGAAGCGCGAACAAGAATGCGGCCTCGATCGCCCATTGCGGCTTCTGCTTGTGCGATCGCTTGGGTGACGGCATCACATTCTTGCCAGCTAAGTCTGCGATCGCGATCTTCTACACGCACATTCCGCAACAATTGGGGATAGGGTTGGAAGCTGCGATCTATGAGTTCAGATAAGGAAACTCCAGATTGACTCACTAAAGAGGCCAAATGTAAGGCTGTGAGCATTCCATCACCAGTAATACTGTGGTGGTGGCAGAGGATATGTCCTGACTGTTCACCCCCTAGCAAGGCTCCAGTTCGCTGCATTTCTGCCTGAACGTATTGATCGCCTACAGCAGTTCGCACAAGGGAACCACCTAACTGCTTCCATGCTCTTTCAAAGCCTAAATTTGCCATGACTGTCGCCACAATCAAATCACCAGGAAGCTGTTGCGCTTGTCTTAACGTTTGACCCCACAAATAGAGAATGTAATCTCCATCAACCACTCGGCCTTGGGAATCTACCGCCATCACTCGGTCGGCATCGCCATCAAAGGCAAAACCCATATCCGCTGAATACTGTAGCACCGCTTCTTGGAGGGAATTGAGGTGAGTTGAACCACAATTAACATTAATGCGATCGCCATCAGGTTGGTCATGCAAGCAGATGACTTGTGCTCCTAACTCAGCAAAAACTTGCCCTGCGATCGATACCGAGGCCCCCCATGCCAAGTCCAATACAATCCGCATTCCGCTCAAATCTGCCACACCTTGTAGCGGACGACGCAGCAATTCCACATAATCAGCAATCAATTCAGGCCGAGAGTAGCCCTGTCCCTGCACCTGTGCAGGAGTAACTTCTCCGGAAAAACCTCTCAAGCCTGCTTCAATCTGCTTTTGCAATGCCGTCGAGAGTTTAGCCCCTTCTGAACTAAAAAATTTAATGCCATTATCTTCTGGAGGATTATGACTTGCAGAAATCATGACCCCTCCCATTGCTCCTGTAGCGCTAGCAAGACGCGCAACCCCAGGAGTCGGGCATAATCCTAAATTCCATACCTCTACTCCGGCACAGATCAGCCCGGAAGTCAGAGCCATAGATAGCATATCACTAGAATTTCGGGAATCCTGCCCCACAATCACATGACCACAAGCAGGCGCTTCCTTTCGCAACACTTGACCTGCCCAAAACCCAACTTGCAAGGCTAAATCAGCATTTAATAAATCCCCTACTTTTCCCCGAATGCCATCGGTTCCAAATAAAGGTGTCGCCGGTAAGGACAAAGGCCGACTGATGAGATTGACAGTAGCCTGATGGCGTCGAGGCAACAGCTCCAAATGATTGAAGCCCTGAGTTCGGATTGGGGATGTAACCATAATTAATTTTTCCTCACACAACACACTCAATGTGGAGGATAGCACTTTCTTCTATAGAGTTCCCCTATAAGTCCTATCGATCATTCTTCGGAAAGAGATGAGGGAGGAGAAGGGAAGATAGGGAAATGGGGGGGCAAGGTATGAAACTGAAAACTAACTAATTTTCTTCCTCTAGCAGTAAATCCGGCAGCAAAACCTCTTTGATAAAAGCTCCTGGCAGAGCGAAGGAAAGATCAAGGTGAACAAGTAACAAAGGAAGGGGCTACATCAGGCAAGTTAGCCTGTTCTACTGTAGGTTGGCGCAGATAACCCATAAACTTTGATCAGGAAAGGAGGTAAGTGAAAAGTCCAATAACAACGACTTGCTCCTATTTTAAAAATAAGGGTCAGAATATTAGGATTTGCATTGCCAAATAACTTTTATTGTTGAGTAGTCTCTTTAGGGACGTGAAGCGGTATAGTCCAGGCTTAGAGTAGATAAAAATTTATCACAACCATATTTTTTGAAGGCAAAAACAAGCCCCAAAAAGCTTAATATCTCTTAGATATCTAGCTTGCTAATACCAGCACCACTGAGAAGTTGATAGACCGATACTCCTCCCCAGTACAAACCACTGATTATATGAATAACAACTAAGATAGGAACAGCAAAAATAGCTATACCCAACCCACAAAGCCAAATCGCTGATTTCTCTGATAAAATTCCTGAGTAAGATTGTTCGTTAAAGTTTCTTTTCTGTGTTGTAGAAGCTTCCTGTAGTGCAATCATGTTCGTTTCCAGTTCCATTTAGAGTTATTTAATGTAATTGAAACTAATTATGCCGAAAGATAGAAGCTTTTTTATCAAGGGATAGTTTAAATATACCGAGAATGCGTGAAGTTTTCGTGAACTTTTTCCTCTTGGTACGGGAACTTTATACTCAGCGACTTTTGCATGACTATATCCATGAGTAGGCAAGTAGCGAAGCGAAGGCAAGTGATTACTTCATATCCCAGCTTCTGACAACAATGATTGCATCGCTTCCCAAGTCAGCCCTTGCTGAATATAACGGGGTGCATCAGGGGTGTAAGGACTGGCAACTCGATCAATTGCGATAATCTCTGCTGTAGGAGGAAGTACAGGAACATCTGGGTCAAATGATGTCGGACGCATCAAAGAACTGGAGAAGCCTTTAAAAATGGCAATTTGGTCTTCTTCTCCATCAATCTGGGCTGTAACAATCAATACTTCCTGTGGACGCTTAATCGTGTACAGCTCTAAACGCCTTCCAATTGAGTCTGTCATCGTGAATCGCTGCTCAACTCTCCAAAAATCTATGAATTGTAAATTATGAATTATGAAAAGCCTAATTAATGAATAGTACAAGAAGGCTTTTATACACAAGGCTCCCGTCGCGGGAAAATCAAGGTGTCGCACACCTATTAGTACCGCGATTGAAGTTCTACGATTCTTTCACAAAGTGCAAAAGCCTACACCTAACCGAAGGGAGGTGTAGGTAGTTCACTTATTGTTCCATCGCTGAACGCCCTTGTTTACCCAAACGAATCAGGACGAAATAGCTGAAGTAGAAGATATAGAAGAATAAGAACATCATCCCGATAAAACCTAAAAATTCGGGTTTAGAACCAGGATGGAAATATTCTTTGAACAACCGAGGAGGCTCTAGCCATACTTGACAAAAGGGAGTCTTCACTACCCCTGCTACAAAGGCACACTGTAGGGACGCAATACTCACTAAAGCACCTAGTGCACTGTAGATAGTAATAGCCCAACGCCACGCAGTCACTGCTAACTTGAGAGGCCGTTGCGGTTGATCGGCAATATCTTCGTTCACATCAACCCAAAACCACAGCGCTATGGGAATGAGGACACGGGCAAACCAACCCGAAATAAAGGCAATCGGCCAACCCGCGATCATGATATAAACAGTAATCGCCAGTAGGCTGGAAACACGCCAATAGATAATCATTAGGCGCACTATCGAATCCACCTTCTGGACAAAAGCCCAAATCAGCAGAATCAAGGGAATGATAACCGCAAACAAAACTGCTAATCGGTAGTCTGTCCAAACTAAGGATCGAAGGAGTTCACCTTGCATTGCTTATTGCCGAAATAATCTTTATCTATGTTATTGCAGTTGGGGCAATACCAGTGCGATCGCACTTCTGATTCAGTCTAATGAACACAGAAATCTCAGGTGAGTGGCTCTAGACTTCACCTAATGCCTGTTGTACGCTCAGTGCCCCCTATGACTAAACAAGCAGTTGGAAGTTCCTTTTCCAAGGTTCCAACTGCTCTCGCTTTCTTAAATGACCTCTAAACCAAAAGAAGCCGATGTTCGGAAGTAATCTTTAGTCGTCGTACATCCGACATTCGTCAGCATCAGGGTTAGCGTCACAATATTGTTCCAGAGAATTTTTGGGCTTGACTTTTTGACGTTGATGTGCTGCTTCTGCTTGGAGTTCTTCGACAACATCCCAGGCTGCGGCACATTCACCAGACTGTGCGCCTTGGATATCACATACAGTTCGAGCCGTTTCACGCTCTTGTTCGATTTTTTCTTGAATATCGCTCATTGCCATCCTTTTCCTTATAACTGTACTGCGGTACAGAACACTTCTGGGTAAGTTTTGACTGTTTTGGATGAGGTAATGATGAGTAGTTGCTTAACCAGTGAAGTGCTACCTAGCGTTTCTGACGATGCCAACCCTCTAGAAAGGAAGAAGTGCTTGGGCTCAAAGTGATCTTGAAGTTCAGCCTTACTTCGGTCTGACCAATTGATGTCTAGGCTATGCTGCCTACTCCTCAAGTCTGATCTTGTGTTCGTCGTAGAACATCATTGACATTCTAGTCATAACGCAAAACAGTCTTTCAACTGGGGGATTGACTAACATTTTTTAAGAATTTATCAATCCTTCACTCACCACTTGCCAGTTTATAGATCTATTCTGACCACAAAATATATTAACTTATGTGAAGGTAGGTTCGCAAAACCTCAACCGAACTATTGTATGTACGGAAATGCGATCGCATTCCTTGTCAAAGCGTTTAGAGTTGTTCCGCTCTCGCGTTATTATAAGCTTGAACTGCCTACTAACTCGCTCAACAGGCATTGGCATCGGGATAGAATTCGGCAAAACCAATGACTAAACCAATTCAGTGGGTAAATGCCTTATCAACTTGTCCATCTTTGGAAGCAGCAATCAAGGAAGTCGTTGACCGTACCCAGACATCCTTGAGTGCACCTCCTGACTTAGGGCTGGTATTTATCTCGTCTGCCTATGCTAGTGAATATCCCCGCTTAATGCCTTTGCTCCAAGAGCGGTTGTCTGTCCCAACACTGATTGGTTGTGGTGGAAGCGGCATCATTGGTATCAACGCCCAAGGTGAAGCCAAAGAAATTGAGGGAGAACCCGCTCTAAGTCTTAGCTTGGCTCATCTGCCAGACATTAAGGTTCACACTTTTCATATTCCTGGGGGTGAGTTGCCTGACTTAGATAGCCCTCCAGGCGCTTGGGTGGATTTGATTGGTGTTTCACCTCAAGAACAGCCTCACTTCATTTTGTTAGCTGAACCGACGTCTAGTGTGAACGATCTCCTCCAAGGGTTAGATTTTGCCTATCCAGGGTCGATTAAAGTGGGAGGGCTGACGAGTGCCAACGCGATGGGAGCCCCAAGCGGTTTATTTTGTAACTATAAGCTTCATCGTGAGGGCATCGTTGGTGTCGCCTTAAGCGGCAACATTATGATCGAAACCATTGTGGCTCAAGGCTGCCGCCCAATTGGTCAAACGTATCGGGTAACTGCCTGTGAACGGAATATTCTGTTGGAATTGGCGGAACAGGAGGACACGGGAGAACTCACAAATGAGCTGAAATCACGCCCTCCCCTAGAAGTTTTGCGAGACTTGATTCAAAATCTGAGTGAGACAGATCGACAGCTAGCCCAGCATTCCCTGTTTGTGGGAGTTGCCCGCGATGAGTTCAAGCAAAAGCTAGGTCATGGAGACTTTCTCATTCGCGTTTTATTGGGCGTAGACCCCAGAGTGGGAGCGATCGCAATTGGCGATCGCGTTCGCCCCGGTCAGCGCATTCAGTTCCACCTTCGGGATGCTCGTACCTCAGAAGAAGACTTAGAACTGCTTCTCCAGCGCTATCAACAGGAATGCCATAACACCACCGATGCAGAGGGAGCATTATTGTTTTCCTGTCTAGGTCGAGGAGAAGGGCTCTACGGCAAGCCCGATTTTGATTCCCAACTATTCCGCCGCTATGTAAATAACATTCAATTGGGTGGCTTTTTCTGTAACGGTGAAATTGGCCCAGTGGGTGGCAGTACGTTCCTGCATGGCTATACCTCAGTTTTTGGGATTTGCCGTTCTAAGAGTTGAAGGTTGAAAGTTGGAAAGTTACAAGGTGGGAAGGTTGAAAGTTGAAAGGTTGAAAGTTGAAGAACAGAACCTATAACCTTCAACTTGTTAACCTGTAACCTGCTAACCTTCAACCTGCTAACCTTCAACCCAACAACAGAGTTGTGTGGTTGTCGATGAGAGCGGGTTTACCGTCGCTAGTTGTGGCGCTAAATGCCTCGAAATAACGGCGAGCTTCTGGGAAGAAATGGGGGAAGTCAAATAAAGGATCGCCCGCAGCAATATCAGCCCAGAAGTAGCGCAGACTGGGGACGAGTTTTTCCGCGTCTGGTATTGGTAACATCAAAGGTTCCGCTGTGAGGAGCTTGAGCATGAATGGATGGGAGCGATCGCCCATTAATTCTCGTGACAGATGGGGGAGATTTTCCCAACCGGGTACAGACTTTACCCGATGAGACTCAATCTCCAACCATTGTTTCCCCTGATCGTTTGTACCTAGCTGAAAGATTCGGTAGGGATGAGGATAGCTCACTAAAGAACCTGTCGTGATATCGTAGATGCCTTCGTGGTAAGCGATATCCTGAACGTGCAAGTGACCCGTAAACACTAAATGAACTCCAGCCTGCTTGAGGATTTTCAGCAGTGCTGGAGCATTATCCAACATATATCGCCGCCCTAGTGAATGTTTGGATTGACCAGGCAGATGCTCTACAACATTGTGATGCAGCATCAGCAAGACTAACTTATCCTCAGTGTCTTGTAACACCTGCTCCAGCCAGAGTAATTGCTCTTCGTCTAAACGCCCCAACTGTTTACCAGACTCATCAAAGAGGTTGGAATTTAATCCAATCAACTGTACCCCTGGCAGCACTTCACGACTATAGTACAACTGCTCTGGATTGTCATAGCCACAGTTTTGGTAGTAGTAAGGAAAGTCTTTGAGTCCAATCGAGCGTTCATCGGGCAGCAGATTGGGAACATCATGATTTCCCGGTACGACGTAAACTGGAAAAGGAAGCTGGCTCAATCGTTTTTGCAACCAGGCATGATTTTCTCTTTCACCATGCTGGGTCAAATCTCCGGGTAGGAGGAGAAAGTCAATATTTTGCCGCTCTAAATGCTCCAGAATCAGCTCTAGGGCCGGAATACTAACTTCCACTAAATGGAAACGATTGGGATGATCCCAAATGGTATGGGGTAGCCCGATGTGGGGGTCGCTGACCACCGCAAAGCGAAAGTTTAAACCCATCGTATAAAGTTTATTAAAATCATTCAAGTTCTCACTAAAATTATCTCTCATTTATTAGATGTTTGTAATGCCAAAACCTATTTTTCTCTCAAAACAAATAATTAAATCGATGAAAATTTATTATAATCAAAATGAGAAGGTGTAATTGTAAATAGCTATTTTTCACTCTTCACCCTATTCAACGCCCTAAAAAATATTTGTTGACAATTGCTGTAAAAAATTTACATAAGTATCAGAAAAACTTAGAATAAATGGCACCGACTTAAGGATGCTGGGCAGTGCCCACCCTACAAACTTTCAAGGCTTTTAGCTAGTTAAAAGCTTATTGTCATGACATTCAACTTAGAATGGACGTTCCTGCTGTTGGTTAGTCAGTACCAATAAAATGGCACAGAGAGTTGTTTTTTAGAGTTGGCTATACAAGCGAGGTACAACAATTGCCGAAAGTCCGAGTGCGACAACACGTCAATCCACTGAGTAAAAAATACCAAACGCCAGCAAATCCTCCGAATTGGGAAGAAATTTATGCTCAACCCACTCAGCCTTTACATCTGGATATTGGCTGTGCAAGAGGAGAGTTTGTGTTAAGTATGGCCACGCTACACCCTCAATGGAATTTTTTGGGATTAGAAATTCGAGAGCCATTAGTACAACAGGCAAATGCAAAAGTTGCCGAATTGGGTTTGACAAATCTTCATTACTTGTTTTGCAATGCCAACAACTCCTTAGAGCCATTGCTTAAACCTCTGGGCGTGGGACTATTGCAACGCGTCACTATCCAGTTTCCCGACCCTTGGTTTAAAAAGCGCCAAGCTAAACGACGTGTGGTGCAGCCAGAAATGGTTGATACGTTAGCCACGTATTTGAGTGATGGAGGAGAGGTTTTTCTCCAGTCTGATGTTGAGGCGGTAGCAGTAGAGATGTGCGATCGCTTTAACGATCACCCAGCATTTCAAAAGCAAGGTACCGATACCTGGTTAGCGACTAATCCCCTCCCCGTTCCTACTGAACGAGAAATCTCCACACTCTTTAAGGGTGAACCTGTTTATCGTATGTTGTATGTTCGTCGTGAGAGAGGGAGTTAAGACTAACTCTCTTTTGTGAGTCAACCAAAGGACAGCGCTCTGCTGTAGGGTTCTGCTTAGAGTGCAGTTAAAATTTCAATAACGCTTGTGGGTAGCCTTAACCTATGACAGCTTCATTTCTCACAGCCGTCCAAAAAGCTGCCACCTCAGAAATTCCCCAGTGGCAACCAGCCACCTGGGAAGATTATTTAGGTTATTGCGATGCTCCTACTGCTGAGAAAATGAGGCTGTTTTTCAACGGCAACTATCTTCTCGTTGACATAGGTTCAGAGGGTATCA
This sequence comes from uncultured bacterium, assembly GCA_966675205.1. Lineage (GTDB taxonomy): Bacteria > Cyanobacteriota > Cyanobacteriia > Cyanobacteriales > Coleofasciculaceae > JBFLZA01. The sequence goes on along the minus strand of CBKWLJ010000003.1, from coordinate 15,349 downwards.
ATCACGCCAGAGTTAGCGATCTGTTTACACTGCTGTTTGGTGTCTGGTTCATTCACTTTGCCGATCAAACTGCGGATTCTTTGGGGCGTTGTTTACTGGAGAAGCCAAAGAAGCGTGCGGCATCACCAGATTTAGTTTTGTATATCGGTGAAGGTATTCCTCAATGGCAAGCAGAGGAACCACGCCCCATTGACTTGACTCAGTGGCGAGTTCCTGACTTGGTGGGTGAAATTTCGGATATGACGCTGGCAACTGACTTAGATGAGAAGAAAAAACTCTACGCCGATTTAGAAATTCCTGAGTATTGGGTAATTGATGTTCTGGGGAAAAGAGAGATCGCTTTTCGTTTACAGTCAGATGGCAAGTATCAGCAATGTGTTTACTCTGAAGCTTTGAAGGGATTGCCAATTCCTCTGTCATTGTCGATCTAGCGTTTCCCGGTGCTACACATTTTTTATATTTTGTCAATTCATTTGAGATTAATCTGTCGAATCATCGATGATAAACTTTCCAGGTAACCAAGTTGGCTATTGCCCCCACAATTGCACCGATTATGACTGTCGGGGGAGTCATTGATACCATTACCAGATCGGCTTGAGTGTTGGTGGGGTATCCACCAATCAACATCAAACCGACGACGCCTAAGATAGCTCCAAAGAGTGCTCCAACAACGAGCCATAAGGAAATTTTTGGCGAGGAAAGCCTTGAACTGAGGGCATATCCGATGAGACTGAGGAGGAAGCCGAGGATGGCACCACTGAGCGTACCATAGCCAACGGCTTGCCAGACCCAAGTGTAGTGCAACAGCTTGGCACCTAATCCACCAAACAGTGCACCAAAGCCTGTCCAGATGCTCATGCCCAATATAAAAAAGAAGATATAGGTTCGCATCGCTTTCACTCCTTGGAGAGACAATTAGCTTATGGCGCGAATCTAACCCGAATCTTTAACTGTATGGTCTGGAAGTCAGCCACTTTTGAAAGAGGACTCCTGCGGGTACCTTGGCAGTAGGAAAATCTCTCTAAGATAGTGAGAAATCAGATCAACTCCACCCAAGAATGCAACCTAAACTAGCAGCGATCGCTCTTTTTACCCTTCTCCTGCTTAGCCCCCTCACAGCAGCTAACGCCCAAGTACTCACTAGTTCTGTCGCTCGTGCCAATATCTTAGCCGCCACACCTCAGCCAACTTCAACCGTAAAGTCTTGGGAAAATGCCCAAGTTATTCGCAACTTGAAGCCCCTTGGCGAAGCATCAGGTTTCTCGATTGTTTCTCAAGCGTTTAGCCCCGATAACCAAACCCTTGCCGTTGGTGTCCACAATTTCGGCGATCGCCATCAGGGGGGTAGCAAAAGTAATCTAACCCTATGGAACCTGAAAACTGGGGGAAAAATCAAGACTCTCATTGAAGGGATTGTACAAGAGGCAGTATTAGCGGAAAAACCCTATAGCGAACAAGAACCCAGCGTTGGCGGACTTGTTGGAGACATTGCTCATGACATCGCTTTTACTGCTGATGGACAGACATTAGCGGCTGCGATGTCCGATAAAACAATTAAGCTGTGGAACGGGAAAACTGGACAACCCATTCGCACCCTAAAAGGGCATCGCTATGCCGTTCGTGCGATCGCTATTAGTTCAGACGGCCAAACCTTAATGAGCGGCAGTTCTGACAAAACCATTAAACTGTGGAACCTGAAAACCGGACAACTCATTCGCACCCTCCAAGAATCACAGCCCGTTTATGACTTGCTCCCCAGCCCAGATGGACAGAACCTTGTCAGTGTTAGTGCACCTGACATTTCCTACCCTAGCCCTACCGTCAAACTGTGGAACCTGAAAACTGGGCAAGTCATCCGCACGTTCTCAGACTTTGCAGATTTCTCCCCATACCCTCTCCTGAGTCCGGACGGTCAAATTCTCGTCACTGGCAGTAATGATAATAGCATTCGGATGTGGAACGCCCGCACAGGGGCACGGATACGCTCTTTGATCAGCCATTCCGCACCGATTCGTCGCCTTGCCATCAGTCCAGATGGGCAGTTCCTAGCGAGTAGCAGTGCTGACGGCAGTGTCAAACTTTGGAACTTCAAAACGGGTCAAATCATCCGCACAATCCCCAATCTGGGAGACATTTATCGCCTTGTCTTCAGTTCCGATGGACGAACGCTAGCGATGCATGATGGCAGAGGTATCCAGTTGTGGAATTGGCGCTTGCCCCAAAAAATCCGCACGATTGAAGGCGATTATAATTTCACGTTTACCCCAGATGGAAAGGCATTGCTCACCAGACACAACAACAGCCTTGAGGTTTGGCGCTAGTGCAAGAAGGCTCCAAGACAGTAGGCAGGAGGCAGAAGGCAGAAGAGAATAAAGCTTGTACAGTAAGCTTTTGCATCTAATCGTGTCAGAGAATGAGGCTTACTCGCATTCTCAATCACTCTCTTTGTTCGGCGGCGTATCCAGATATAGCCTGATGAACTCCTCCGCTGCTGCTGGATTAATCTGCCTAAGTGCGTCCCGAATCTCAAGAATCGTTTCTCCGCCTGGATCTCTTACTTCATTCACCCAACGACTAACATTGGCGTGTCCAACTCCCATCGCCGCTGCTAACTGATTTTGGCTGATGCCATAGGTTATTAGTGCCTCTTTGAGGGCTTTACCTGCTCTTCCCATGCCTGGAAACTCTAGGATTGGTCTTCATCCTTAAGAAAATCACCTACATACAGCCGGATAAATTCTGCCGCCGCTTCAGGCTTAATGCTTTTGAGTGCTTCAGCAATCTGCACAACGGTTTCAGCGGTGGGGTCTCTTTGTTCGTGATACCACTTGAAAATCATCGAGCGGTCAACTCCCAGTGTTACGGCTAATTTGTTCTGACTAATGCCGTATGTATCCAATGTCTGCCTAAGAGCTTTTCCCGCTTTTCCCATGCATCTAATCGTGTCAGAGGATGATAAGCGAGTAAATGTTGTCTTATGCGACCACGTCTGCAATACTAGATGTTGTCTAATAAGACCACATCGATATTGAACCAGGTGAATGCAAATGCATGAAGAATTTGTACCTAATGACAGCGAATTCCCCTCTGCCGAAGTTTCCACTGAGGTGTTTACTGCTCCGGTTTCAAGCCAAGAATTTGTCAAGGTGATGGTAGTTGGTTCCCGTAAAGGGATAGACATAATTGTCAAAAGGCTGCATCACCTGCGGTTTGCCGAGGTGAGTGAGTGGAGTCCGCCGACACCTTATGGAGATTCAGGAGAGGTGATGCGTCTTGTGAGGAAAAAAGTTGCTCTGAAGTGATTGGTGATAGAGAGTGTGATCGCATGACAGTGGAGGGTGGAGGGAGATGCGATCGCTCATGACTATGCTCGTAGGTTCGTTGTTTTGGATCTAGGTGATACTCTTAGATACGCAAATAGAGGCTTTTCTGTCTCAACTGGCATAGATTAACCTTTCGTATAAAGAGTTCATTACCCGTAGATGGCAACCTCTATATTTACTAACGCTATTGCTCTACTGTCCAATCTTCAAACACTAAACCTGGAACTTTTTCAAAATCACGTCGATTTCGTGTTACCAGTATAGCCTGCCTGGAAATCACAATTGAAGCAATGCGTAAATCTTGCGTACCAATACGAATTCTTTGACGAATCAACTCTGTATAACAAGTTCCAGCTTTTTGCTCAAAGTTAAGTACATTGATACTTCTAAAATCCTCCAATGTATCCCGCAGCCTGTTGTAAGCCAATATCAATGCATCACTAAAAGCCGCCCTTCTAATAATATCTAGCCGTCCCCGCACTTGTTCCTCTACTGTAATAATTGTTGTAGCAATTTGTTCGGGATTAACTGTATTAACACGCTGGCTGATAATTGGATGACCCCGTTGAAGCAGCGAAACACAATCTGTATCAAGTACCCAAAGACTCACTCCGCCGCATCCTCGGCATCTAACTGCATGTTATCATCTTCCCTTTCTGTATCAAGTTCATGACGATAGGCTTGGATATAATCCAGCATTTCATCAAATTGCGGATCGTCCTTATACTTACCTGCCAACTTCATCCAAGGATGAGCAGGTTTAGGCAAATCAATTTCCAGAGAAACGATTTCAGCTTTCTCTAAACGCACCTCTAAAACCTGACGTAAGTTGGTCAGTGCAGCTTCACGAGTCTTCCCAGTGGTCTGACAATTTGGGAACCCCAATATCGTCGCTTTATAACCTTCTTTTTCTTCTTCGATGAGTACAGAATATGTTAGTTTAGACAAAGTATTTTTCGGTGGAAGCGCAAAATTAGCAGTCATAAAATTGACTTATATAACTAATTTTTTAATCATAACTCGTATCCTCGATTAACCCAATAATGCCAGTCTGCGATCGCTTCTTGGGTTCCGGGGTCAGCATCAATTGCCTCTATCTCGTAGAGGGGAACAGAAAACACATCTTCAGCCTCACCTTCTCGGTAAAGCGCCTCAACAAACATATCTTTTCCGCAATCATCCTCTGGTGACATTTCCTGCACTTCAACCTCTTCGGATTGACCTTTTCTGTTTATCCATTTCGCTTTAAAGGGAAAATTGAGTTTACCGTCGAGGTAGTAATACCAGCCCATTGCCTGTTCTTCTTCGTTGTAGGCATCGACGATAATCTCCATCTCGATGCGCTTCTCTCGACTGTCGTCGTGTTCAACACTGGACATAAGTCGCCTCCTTGTTGGGACGAGACTATGATACGTGAAGTTTTTTTGCGATCGCCCTTTGGACGGTACCGTAGGTAATCATGCCAAAATTACAGCTTTTGCGATCGCTTTATGATACTTATAGTCATCTAATGATAGACCATATTGAATGAACAAGCCTTTAAACAAATTGTGGACTGTAGTTGACCTGTTCTCAGGGGTAGGAGGGATGAGCTACGGTTTCCATACTCATCCCAGCTTTCAGATAGTGGGAGCTGTGGATGCTCAGATTGGTAAGCCTAGCAGCGGCAAAGGCTCTCTAGAGTGTAATCTCAGCTATAAAGCCAACATGGGCATAGAACCGCTGGAAGCTGACTTGGCAACACTAGAGCCAAGAACTTTACGCCAATTTTTTGCCTCTACTTTAGGTAGTGAAAATCCTACTATTTTAATCTCATGCCCTCCTTGTACAGGATTCTCTAGAACTAACCCAAGCAATCACATCGTAGACGATCCTCGCAATTCCTTAGTTGTTCGCAGTGCCCTCTTCGTGGAAGAACTGAAACCAGCTATTTTTTTGATGGAAAATGCTAGAGAGTTGGTCGTCGGCAATTTCACTCATCATTACAACAAACTACGAGAAGAATTAAATCAGCTTGGATATAAAGTTCATGCTGAAACTCATATGTTGAATCGATTTGGTCTTCCTCAACGAAGAGAGCGAGCCTTAGTTATTGCGGTCAAGAAACATTTACAACTGAGGACTTTGGGAGACATATGGGCTGGATTTCAAATCAAACAGCAAGCTACTTACGTAAGGAGAGCGATTTCTTCACTACCAGTAGTTGTTGCAGGCAAAGCTCATCCAACTGATCCTTTACACATCGCGCCTAGTTTTTCAAATCTCAAGAGCTTGAGGCGACTGCAATTAATACCAAAAGATGGGGGTTCTTGGGCAGATCTGAGAAACCATCCGGAAGCCGAAGATATTTTGAATCCTGCTATGTTGCGTTACATTGCCCAAAACAAGTTGGGGTCACACCCAGATGTATATGGGCGGCTGTGGTGGGATAGACCTGCTGTAACAATCAAGAGAGAGTGTTCGCATATTGGCAACGGACGCTACGCTCATCCTGAACAGCATCGATTGTGTACAGTTCGAGAGATGTCTATTCTTCAGGGTTTTCCAAGAGACTACAAATTTGTAGCGTCTTCAAGATCCAATATGTACAGGCATATAGGAGATGCTGTGCCTCCTCTTATTTCCTACCAGTTGGCTAAAGTCTGTGAATGGATCTTGAGCGGTCAAAAACCTTCCATTAATTCAGTCATACTCCCGCACACTCATTTAACACTAGAAGATATTGAAGCAGCGCCAGAAAAGCAATCGAATTCTGAACTGTCTGTATCTGCCTCAGCCCTCATCTAAGAGTTGGAATAATCCATGAGCCATGATAAAAGCACATATCGGTTGCTAGTCCTGAGATAGTAACTTTCTCAACACTGCCATCCAAGCGTACAGTAAAAGCCTTGCGTCCTGATATGTATACATCAGCTCGGCTTCCACCACCTGCTGTCCTAGTCGTAAAGTCATTTGCCGTCAAGTTACCAATTTGTAGCAACAAACTATGGGGGATTTCGATCAAATCGTACTTTACTTCAGATTCTGAAATATCATACGCTCTCAACATCAAAATGCGTTGATATTTTTGTAAATGCATAACCACCCGATTAGTTATCCCATTTGCGAAATCTTCAGGACTCCTACAGTCTCGAATCCAACGCGCTTCCATAAGCTTTGAAATCGTAATCTTGTCTCTTCTAAGACGTGCTGATGCTTCTGTCTTCAGTGAAAACGCTACTCCATTTACTAAGACATCTGTGCCAGGATTTGTTGAGCTTGAAATGAGCTGGGCAGTTCTTCCGGCAGAGGTAGATGCTGAGGCGAAAGCATACTCAAACGCTTTCTTGCTAAATTTCTCTGCGTGAGTTGCATGATGAATTAGGAGACGATTGGAAAAATTAGTGGAAAATTCAGGAACAAGGAGATCGCTTTGTTCATTGATATCCTCCTGAATTTCTCTCCTCATAGCTCTTGCCATTTCAAGAAGCAGAGTTATTTGAACAGGGTTCAACTCACGGATAAGTTGTTCCAACTGCTCAAGAGGTTCCATGTCTAGACGTTTGTTCTTCTCAAAGCTGCCTCAGCCTCAGCCAGTAAGGATGAAAGCGATAGATCTAAGGCATTTGCAATCCGAACCAGGTTTTGGAGACTGAGATTCCGTTCTCCCCTTTCAAAAGAACCAATGTAGGTTCTGTGAAGTCCAACTTTATCTGCAAAGGCTTCTTGACTATACCCAAGTTCGCTGCGCTTAGCTCGAACGACTTGACCTAGAGTGATTTGCATTTCTAGAGGATTCATCTAGTGAAGACTATAGTCAATAGAAACTATAAGTCTACAGATTATAAGTCGCATGAGCGGTACTGCTAGCAGTTTTCAGCTCTTATACATTTAGTGTATTTTGTCAATCCTTGGATGGGGCTGGATTGTAGTATGAGCTTGTGCGATTACCTACGGTACCGCCCAAAGGGCGATCGCCTTTGGCACCAGCAAGGCTGATCGCTCCCTCTATCCACACTTCAATGTGTAACACAAATGTAGTATAATTGGGATATTGCCCTGCAAACGGCAAATATCTGTCCATTACTCTGGCGAAAAAGGAGCCAGCTCTATGATTCCCCGAAGTAACATCCGAAACATTGGAATTTCTGCCCATATTGACTCTGGCAAGACAACCCTTTCGGAGCGGATTCTCTTCTACACTGGCAAAATCCACAAAATTGAGGAAGTAAGGGGAGGTGGTGCAGGTGCCACCATGGACTTCATGGAGCTAGAGCACGAAAAAGGCATTACGATTACCTCTGCTGCCACCACTTGTTTCTGGCATGACACCCAAATCAACCTGATCGATACTCCCGGACACGTAGATTTCACCATTGAAGTGGAGCGTGCTTTGCGGGTTCTCGATGGTGCAATTATGGTGCTGTGTGGGGTTGCAGGTGTTCAGTCCCAGTCGATTACGGTAGATAGGCAGATGAAGCGCTACCGGATACCGCGCATTGCCTTCATTAATAAACTCGATCGCGTAGGTGCCAATCCCTTCCGCGTGGTGCAAGCGCTGAGAGATAAGTTAGGTTTGAATGCCGTACCGCTTCAGTATCCCATCGGTAGCGAGGACAAGTTTGAGGGCGTCATCGATTTAATAGAGATGACGGCAAGCTATTTTGCTGGAGAAAAGGGCGAAGAACACCTGATTCTGCCAATTCCTGAAAATTTACGGGGTGAGGCGGAAGAGGCACGGGAAAAGATGCTCGATCGCCTTTCCATGTTCTCAGAACCGATGATGGAAAAGTTACTTGAGGGTGAAGACGTTCCCAAAGAGATGATTTGGGACACCATTCGCAAGGCAACCTTAAGCCTTGAACTGACTCCAGTTCTCATGGGTTCTGCTTACAAAAATAAAGGAGTTCAGAACCTACTCGATGCTGTTACTCTCTATCTCCCCTCACCGGAAGATAGGGAAGTGGTGAAAGCATTTGATGTCAAGACAAACGAGCCAGTCAATGTCTATGCCGACTCCGATCGCCCACTCGTAGCACTGGCATTTAAAATCACGGATGAGGATACCGGACAACTCACCTACACCCGCATCTACTCCGGAACCCTCCGCAAAGGCGATACCCTGTACAATACCCGCACGGGTAAGCGCTTGCGGATTGGGCGATTTGTGCGGATGCACGCCAACCACCGGGAAGAAATTACGGAAGCGACGGCGGGTAATATTGTGGCACTGATTGGGATTGACTGCGCTTCTGGAGACACCTTCTGTTCCCAGGGAACCAACCTCTCGCTAGAAGGAATGTTCGTACCAGAACCCGTGATTACCCTCGCCATTACCCCCAAGCATCAAGAGGATGCGGATCGGGTGGCAAAGGCGCTGAATCGCTTTGTGCGAGAAGATCCAACCTTCCATGTTAGTACTGACCCAGAATCGAACCAACAGTTAATTTCAGGGATGGGTGAACTGCATCTGGACATCTACATCGAGCGCATGAAGCGGGAATATCATGCCAATGTGTATGTGGGTGAACCTGCTGTCGCTTACCGCGAAACCATTTCCCAAGCGGCGAAGTTCGACTACACCTTTAAAAAGCAAACTGGAGGTGCGGGCGATTTCGCTTACGTCATCGGCCGAATTGAACCTTGTGATGAACCGTTTGTGTTTGTCAACCGAGTGACTGGAGGTGCGATTCCCACCCAGTTTATCCCTGCTTGTGAGAATGGGTTCCGCGATGCACTCAACAGTGGACTGCTCATGGGTTATCCGGTGACTGGAGTTAAGGTGACTTTGGAAGGAGGTTCGTACCATCCGGTGGATTCGTCAGAACTGGCATTCCGTGTGGCGGCGAAGGAAGGCTTTCAGCAAGCTTTCACAAAAGCCAAGCCCATTATCCTAGAACCCATCATGCTTGTAGAAGTGGAAATACCTAACGATTATGTGGGACGGATACAAGGCGATTTATCGTCTCGACGTGGTTTAGTGCTGGGTTCGCAGACAATGGAAGGGTATTCGGTGATTCGTGCAGAAGTGCCACTCAAGACAATGTTTGGCTACTCGACGGATTTGCGATCGCTCACTGCCGGTCAAGCCAGCTTTACGATGGAGTTTGCTACCTATCGTCCAGCACCTGCTAGCCAACAAACGCAGGTAACGGCTAAGGCGGTTAGGTAATACATTCACAGGACTTACGCACAGATCTTGTCATAGAGTAGGGGCACGACATGTCGTGCCCCTACAGATAGCGGTTCAACGGTAAATTTGCGTAAGTCCTGATTCAGTTCAAGTGGGGGCGTATTTCCATACGCCTCTACTTTGTTAAATTGAGTGCAACTTCTTCAAATGCAACACCACTTGTTCAACCTGCTGACGTATCCAGTCAGGCTCATTCTTTTCTCTATTCCGATCCTGCAAATCGTCACCGCCATATTTAAAGCGATAGTCGTCTGGCAAACGATTGGGAAAGTTCTGCCCTGACATCACCCCCCAAGCCAAAGTCCAGCTACGCGGTACTACGCTCAAGTTATATCCTCCACCCCCTAGTGCCAACCAACGCGGAGCCATTTGAGCTAAAGCCTCAAATAGTGCTGTGTGCCCTTTTGTCGTCAGTGTTAGTTCTGCCAGTGGATCAAGGTAATGAGTGTCCACACCCAATTGCGTGACGACGATATCGGCGTTAAAGCGCTCCATCAGTGGTGGTACAACTTCGTGAAATGCCCATAAATAAGTATCATCGCTAGTGCCGGGAGGGAAAGGGACATTGACACTGTATCCCGTTCCAGCACCTACTCCAATTTCTTCGATTCCTCCGGTGCCTGGAAATAAGGTGCGTCCGTCCTGATGTAGTGAAATGGTTAAGACTTGGTCAGTATCATAAAACGCTTGTTGCACTCCATCGCCGTGATGCACATCAATATCAACATAGGCAATTCGCAAGTTCTGCTGTAGTAACCAATGAATGGCGACAGCCGCATCATTGAAGACGCAAAAACCCGAAGCGCGTGCCGTACTGCCGTGATGCAAGCCTCCACTATAACTGAAAGCAACATCACATTCGCCCCTGACGAGCATTTCGGCTCCTTGGAGAGTACTCCCGACTTTTACCGCTTCTGACTCTCGCATCCCAGCAAAAATAGGATTATCTCCACTCCCGAAGCCATAACGAGACATGTCAGGAATTGAACCCCCGCTACTCAAAACCTTGACAACCTGGATATATTCAGGCGTATGGAACAGCGCGAGTTCCTCATCTGTAGCTTGTCTAGGAGCAACCACTTGAACGTTAGATGGCTTAAAAGCACGATACTGCTGAAGTAGTTCAATAGTACGTTGCAAGCGCTGGGGTTTGAGGGGATGGTTAGGGCCATGCCCAAATTTCCAGACTTCAGGGGAGGTAAGAAAGACAGCTTGGCGCATAGTAGCTCAGACTGATGAATTGGAAGAGGCGATCGCAATTTTCGTGAATTCTGCTGTCGTTGTGTTGGCGCACAATATCGCAGGAGATTGCTTGCTTTGAGTCTAGTCAAGCTGATAAACCCAGTCTTTGCCAAAAACCATCATTAATCTTGCCAGCGATCGCAATCTTGTAGTATAAATGTAATATGCCAATGATATGTTTGCAAGCGACTGTTTCTAGGTTCACAACCTATAACAGTTCACATAAGCTCAGGAGGTTAGGGATTAACGATGACTTAGCTATCTTCACAACACGATTTTTTCATTAATACGCACCACCATCAATCTATAAAGCTAACTTCTTTACTTCCAGAACGTTCTTACTACGGCACGTTTGAAGCTCATATCACGATTCTTGCCACCGACTTAGCGACACGGGAAAGATTTCGCCAGCTTTGCTATCAATTGGGGGTTAAATACGTCCTCATCGAGTTACCGGAAGGGGTGACGCGCTCCCAACCCATGACGGCATCCTACCATCACGGTAGCCTTCAAGAGGTGTTTGCCGAGGTGCAGCGTTTAGCCCAAACCTTAACTGATGCTGGGCTTGAAGTGACTCGCGTTAAGTTGGAGGCGATGGTAAATAACCAGGGTATTCCTGAATCGGACGAAGAAGCGCAAACGTTACCCGCTAGCCATTACTTCGAGTTTCACGTCAAAGTTACCCTACCTGCGATCGCAGATATATCCGCGCTTCAGGCCCAATGCCGACAACGGGGCGGACACTTATCTGCAAACGCCTTCAAATATCACCGTGATGGGCAGCAACAGCGATTTGTCACTATGCGCCTTTATAGCATGGGGCGACAAAGCGCAGAAACTCGATTCAATGAACTCCTGCAATGGCTGGAGGGAGAGGGATTGAAGCTATCCCACAAGCTGCGGGAATACACCGTCTACGACAGTAACCTGACGTTGGATGCCGGTTGGATTGAACCATAAGGCGTGGGGAGGAATCACTGATGACAACGATGAGTGAGAAATTAGCAGTCATTGCCAACATAACAGAACATCCTTTAGAAGCAGTGGTAGCACAGCACGTTCAGGAAGCGATACTCCGACGGGTTTCGTACTCGGAATATGCTGATGTACTGGTGCTGCGGGGTGGAATGCTGACTAAAATCTGGGTGCCACCCGGAATGCGAAATCCTCAAGATGTGGATTTTTTAGGACTTTACCCATTTGATGTGGAGGGCACTCAGCAACGCTTTCATGTTGCACTGGCTGCTACTCACATAGAAGAAGAAGACGGCATACTGTTCGATTTGGATTCATTGCAAGCTAAGGCGATTTGGGAAGAGACGGAATTCCCTGGAGTGCGGCTTAGTGTGGGTGCAAGTGTCGGTGAACACTATCACCCGGTTCAAATTGATATCGGTTTTGGCGATCCACTCGTGCCACCTGCCCAATGGATTGACTATCCCACGCTATTAGAGGGATTGCCGATCAAATTACAGGCGTGTTCCCCTGAAACGCTGGTGGGATGGAAACTACATGGCTTAGTGGAACTTGGAGCAAAGCGCTGGCGTCCCAAAGATCTTTACGATTTGATGTTGCTTATTAATTACACGGTGCTGGATACAGCTTTACTGTTAAATGCGATCGCTGTAGCATTTAGCAGCAGATCGACACCATTAGAGAAGGTGCTGCCCCTGCTATCTTCTCCTGAATCGTGGAATAATTCCAGAAACCGCAGCAAATGGACAAAGTTTCGTAGCAGCAATCCGAACCAGCTTATTCCTGAAGATTTGCAGGAGTGCGTTAGTGTAGTTTCCGAGCGACTAAAAGGTGTGGTGGAGGTGCTGATTGAGCAATAGCAAGTCTTTACTTTTACGGCAAGCCAGTAGGGTGTGTTAGCAGAGCGTAACGCACCCTATTCTCTATCTGTAGCCTAACTGTGTAAGTCCCGCAATGCTCTACTGAAGTTGGCTTACAACTCGCCTAAATAGCTCCAGTAGAAGTTGTGCCCAGAGGGAAAACGCATCATCTATTTAGAGAACGTTAGCATGAGAACAACTAATTTTTAGCAGCAGAATTAGAAGCTCTATGTCTGGGGAACCTGGAATTAAAGTTGAGAAGCATCGTTCAGCTTGGCGTAAGGAGATTAAGGTTAACCCCAAAGGGCTATTGATGTCCCTGGGAAAGGCGGCAATTAATGGGGCGTTTCTCAAGTGGGATGACTTGGCTGAAAATGGGGTTGAAGTTTTAGAATCTCTGGGACTAGAGACAAAATCTGGAGAAATTGCGGGTTTGCTGATTGTCCGTTCTTTAATCCGGGCGATCGAGGACTTGTTAAAGGAAAATAAAGAGCTGTTAATTAAGAAGCCAGATAATCTTAAGGCTTTGTACGACGAGCTAAATTCCTCGTTAGAACAGGGCGAATTAGTCATTGACCAAACCTTTTTTCAGCGTCCCAAAGATTTGCCGATTGTGCAAGCGGCTAAAGTTGGCTTTGCTAAGTGGTTAGGGGAGTTTGTTGAGAAAAAGATTGAGGCAGAGAATATTAGCAATCGGCTTCCGGCTTACTTTGTTTTTGCTCTAAATGAGGAGTGGCGAACTCATAAACAAGACTATGCTGCCCTAAAAGAGGAACTGGATACACCATTCACGCAAGCGAGTGAACGAGAACAGGGCTGGTTGCGGTATCGGGCATGGCTGCAAAAGCGAGTGGATGAACCAATGTTTTTGGAATCCTTCAGCTTGAAGCAGGTTTATGTGCCGTTACGAGCTTACTACAAGCGTGAAGTTGAGGGGCAGTCGGAGCGGAAATTAGAACGAGGAACCACTGAAACGAAACAGTATGAGAGAGTGGTTGTTGACTTAAATCGTGAACTAGAAACTTGGTTACAGGAAGCTAAACCAGATGATGCAATCCGCTTGATTAGTGGGGGGCCGGGAAGTGGCAAGTCTTCCTTTGCCAAAATCTTTGCTGCCCAACAGGCTGAAAGAGGAGAAATTCCGGTTCTGTTTATTCCCCTACATCTGTTTAAACTCTCGGATGACTTGGTGAAAGCGGTGGGGGAGTTTGTCCAGCTTGAGCGTTTCTTGCCTCACAATCCTCTGGATCGAGGGGATGGGGAATCGCGGCTGTTGATTATTTTTGATGGCTTGGATGAGCTATCGATGCAGGGCAAAGTTGCTGAAGAAGCGGCTAAACAGTTTGTGGAGGAAGTCAGGTATCAAGTTGATCGATTTAATGCTCATGAACCTTGCTTGCAGGTTTTGATCAGTGGGCGTGAACTGGTTGTGCAAGCAAATCACAGTAAGTTTCGTAAACCGCATCAAATTCTGCATATTCTCCCCTATTTTGTCGCAGAAGAAGAGAGAGAGGGCAAGAATAAGAACTATGTTGACGATTCCAATTTATTGGAGGATGATCAACGACAGCTTTGGTGGCAGTCTTATGGTGAGGCGAAGGGTAAAGAATATAGTGGCTTACCACCAGAATTAGCTCAGCCTAATCTTGTTGAGATTACGGCTCAGCCCTTGCTGAATTATCTGGTTGCTCTCAGTATTGAGCGGGATAAGTTGCAATTTTCGGCAGAGACTAACCTGAATGAAATTTATGGAGATTTGCTAGAGGCAGTTTACGAGCGAGGGTATGAAAAGCATGGGTATCGGGTGACTGAGGGCATTGAGAAACATGAGTTTATCGGCATTCTGGAAGAAATTGCCCTAGCTTGCTGGCATGGAGATGGTAGAACAACCACGGTGAAAGAAATTGAAAATCACTGCGATAACAGTGGTCTTAAAGAGGTTTTGAGTCGCTTTCAATCTAGCTTTAAAGAAGACTCGAAAGCTAGCATCACTCGTCTGCTGACTGCTTTCTACTTTCGAGAAAGTGGCGATGTACGGGAAAGCGAGAAAACGTTTGAATTTACTCATAAGAGCTTTGGTGAGTATCTGACGGCAAAACGAATTGTAGAGGAAGTTCAATTTATTCATGAAGAACTAGAGGAGCGTAAGAAAAACTTTCGCAAAGGGTTTGATGAACGAACAGCTCTAGTTAATTGGGCGGCTTTATGCGGTGCGTCGGTAATGGATGAATACTTGTTTCGGTTCATCTGTGATGAAATCCGTTTACAAGTGCGCTCGGATGTTGCTAAGTGGCAGAAGGTATTGTGCCATCTGATTGAGGTAATAATGGTCAACGGGCTGCCAATGGAAGATCTGATCGTGAAACAGAAGCTTGACTTTCGCAGCGCCATGCAGCAAGCGCGGAATGCTGAGGAGGCTTTGTTGGCGGTACTAAATGCCTGTGCGAGAGTGACACAAGAAATCTCAACCATTAAATGGTTCTCACCAGAGGCTTTTGGTGCGTGGATATCTAGGCTGCAAGGTCAGAGGACAGGAGCGAAGAATGTCATAGCCCTTAACTGTCTTGACTATCTCAATTTGCAAGGCTGTATTCTGCATGTAAGGGACTTTAATCATGCAAATTTCACTCAGACTTGCCTTGAAGAGGCAAAACTTGCTTATGTAAATCTTGTGTTTGCGAATCTTCAAGGGACGAATCTTCAATCAGTATGGCTTGTAAAGGCAAATCTTGAAGGAGCAAATCTTGAAGGAGCAAATCTTGAAGGAGCAAATCTTG
>CBKWLJ010000002.1:0-61175 GCA_966675205.1 uncultured bacterium | reverse complement strand
TCTTCTGCCTTCTTACACTAGTAGGTGCGATCGCAAAAAAGCAAAGAAACTCGTCAGGATATAAAGCAGTCCTAGTAAGATGGGGAGTTCCCATTGTCCTTTTCACCGCAGGAGAGTACTCCATGTCTTATCGAACAGCTTTGAAGATGCTGGTAGTAGGCTTGTTGAGCATCTTGACGGTGCTTCTACTCAACTTTGCTGCCTACAGTCAACAGACGCTTCGTGTTTATCATGTTGGCAACAGTGTAACCGATGCTATTAACTACAAGGGTCTGAGCGAACTTGCCCAGAGTCGAGGTCACAACCATATTTTCGGCAGACACATGATTCCTGGTGCTGGGTTAAGTTGGATCTGGCAGCATCCAAATGATGGATTTAGTGAAGAACCCTTTGGTCACTACCGCAACGCTTTGACGAATTACCAATGGGATGTCCTCACCCTCCAACCCTTTGACCGTCAACTTGATGGTGAAGAAGGGGATGTGATTATGGCAAAGAACTATATCAACCTAGCCTTACCAAAAAGCCCCAATCTTCGCATTTACGTCTACTCTCGCTGGCCTCGCCGCAATGGAGATGGCAGTCTAGATTTTGGTCAAGAGTGGCTGAGGAAGTATACAGGAGGATTCGATGGCACGGAGGAGACTAAGGACTATTTTGAAAGACTGACCCAAGAATTGAAAAAAGCGTACCCCAAGATTCAAAAGCAGATTTACATCGTGCCCGTAGGCGATGTGCTGTATGAACTCGACCAACGAATGAAAAGCGGTCAAGTACCAGGATATACCAATATTACCCAGGTTTATGCTGATGGAATTCACTTTAATGACGTGGGTTCCTACATCGTGGGGTCTACTTTCTATGCAACCCTATATAAGGACAACCCGAAAGGTTTGACCGCCGCCCCCTACAACATCAACAATCCTGAATTAGCCCGCATCATTCAAGATGCTGTTTGGAAAGTGGTGAGTACACATCCCTTCTCGGGAGTCGTAGCGTCCCAACAACCTCAAGCTAAAACCCAGGCAAAGCACGAGAACTGCCTACTGAAGAAAGGTTTTTTGGGGTAGTGTTAGGTGAGCGAAAGTAATCATTGCTCCAATTGGCAAGATCGCAGCATCTACAGGGAGTGAGGTTTGACCGCCTTTTACAGCATCGTCAACTCTTGGCTGGTTGGGATAGTCTGCCATTGCACCTATAGTTTTAGATGAAAACTCTTGTTATGTAGCAGTAGTACTTATCTCTCGATGCTTTGTTACTTATGCAAGAAGTCTATCTTTTCCATTACGAGAGCGATCGCAGATTCTATGGTGTCTAGAATCGAACATAGATTGGCTTTGCGATCGGCCAACTCAGCTAGGCAATGACCTTCCAGATAAGGTAGGGTTTATAAACTGATGCAGATATAGGTTCTATGCAAGTTGAGATAACGATTAAGAACTATCGATGCTTCTCTGACTCTAAGCCAGCTCACATTATTTTACGAAACGGCTTCACTGCATTTGTTGGAGTTAACAACTCCGGTAAGTCCTCTCTGCTTAAGTTTTTCTACGAATTTCGTTCTCTCTTTGAACTCCTATCATCTCCTATCAACAATAATTTCATTGAAGCACTACGGGGCATTCCGCAATCTTTCAATTTTGCAAGTTCAGTCCTTGATATTGAAGAAGTATTCAATAATACCAATAATCGTAATCTTGAGATACAGCTCCGGTTTCTATATATTGATTGGATAATAAAGGAAAATACTCCTCAGATTATTGAAAAAATAATAATCTCAATTCCAAGATCAACTAATACTTATTTGGTAGAGTTATTTGTAAAAAATAAAAAATGGGAATGGGTAATAGACGAGAATAATCCCAATTTATACAGGATAGTAGTAATGAATAAAGATAATATTTACCTATCTTATGAAGATACTCCAGAAGTAAATCTCTACCCTCTATTCAAAGCCAGCAAGGATATATCTGACGCCCTCTATATTGGTCCGTTTAGGAATGCTCTTGAGCTTGTAATCAATAAAGATTATAATTCTGAGCAATTAAGTTTTGGCGATTATTTTGATATTAAGATTGGACGAGCTTTCATTCGGAATTGGCGAACATTCAAGTCAGGAAGTGTAAGGAAAAACAGCGAGGCTGCTTATGGGCTAACAGAAGATATTAGACGAATTTTTGGATTCAAGTCTCTTGAAATTAACACTTCAGATGACAACCGAACGCTCCAGCTCTTTATCAATGGAAAGAGTTATACGCTTTTAGAACTCGGTTCGGGGCTTGCTCAGTTCATCCTCGTTCTAGCCAATGCTGCCATCAAGCAGCCATCCTACATCTTAATTGATGAACCCGAACTCAATCTCCATCCCTCGCTTCAGTTGGATTTTCTGACAACGCTTGGATCTTATGCGCGTGAAGGTGTTCTCTTTGCGACACATAACATTGGACTGGCGAGAGCAAGTGCGGAGTTAATCTACTCAGTCCGCAAAGATGCTGAGGGAGAGAGCGAAGTCAGGAAACTCGAAGCAACTCCACGCTTATCGGAGTTTCTTGGAGAACTCAGTTTTTCTGGTTATAGAGAACTTGGGTTTGACAAGATTTTACTCGTTGAGGGTTCTACAGAAGTCAAAATGATCCAGCAATTCCTCCGCAAGTATGGGAAGGATCATCAAATCGTACTTTTACCCTTAGGGGGTACCCAGCTTATTAAGGAATCATCCGAAGCAGAACTTGAGGAAATCAAGCGCATTTGTGAGAACGTCTCAGCGCTGATTGACAGTGAGCGCATTGCTCCAGGAGCTGAACTAGAGCCAAGAATAGCAGGGTTTGTGGAAACGTGTAACAAAGTTAATATAGACTGCTATGTTCTTGAGCGTAGAGCTATTGAAAACTACTTCTCAGATAGAGCAATAAAGCAGGTCATGGGAAACAAATATAAAGCACTCGAACCCTACGAGGCACTTAAGAGAAAAGCTCAGAATGGATGGGACAAGGCAGAGAATTGGCGGATAGCCCAAGAAATGACTCGCGAAGAGCTGGAAGGAACAGACCTTGGAGAATTTCTCAAACGTCTGTGTGATTGAAGTAGCGCCTTTTACCAAAGTTACAAGCTATCTGGGTCTTCTCCCAATTCCCTTAATCGAGCCGCTAAACGCTCCGATCGCGCATTTGCAGCTTCCTCTGGTAACAAAACCAGATTGCCAGCCTGATCATAAAACCGCAACCACACTGCCATTTCTCGATCTATCGTCCCCTCCCAAGTTGCCAACCATAAGCCTAATCGCTGACACCACAGCCACCCTTGCTCATTGGGTATAAGTGGCTGATACTGTTGATTTGCATCCAAATGCCACCCTTGCAAAGAATCCGGGTCAAAGGGATTGAAGACATAGTAATCTGGAGTGCGGAAAATCTGCTCGTAAATATTTTTCTTAACTCCCGTGTCCGCCTCTGCTGTAGAAGGAGACATCAGTTCCACTATCACATCGGGGTAACGACCATTTTCTTCCCATACTACCCAGCCTTGTCGCTCCCTTGTGCCATCCACATCTAGTACTACAAAAAAATCAGGCCCTTTGAAGTCCCGGTTACGAGCCTGAGTGCTGCTGTAATAGATAAACATATTGCCTCCCGCAAAAAAATCATCACGGTTAGCAAAAGCCTGATTGATTGACCGAATCAGAACATTCATCGCAATGCGGTGGCGGTTACTCTCCATCGGTTCCCCATCATCGAAAATTAAATCAGTGGGTGGCATCGGAGGTTCCCACCAATCCTCGATTATCAGGGATTTTTGTTCTGTCCTCGCCTCAGTTGACATCGCACTGGCTCCCTAGCATGGGTTTTCAATACTTTCAGATTAGCTAAAACCTTAATAGTCTTTCCCGACTGCTACTCACTAAGAGTTTGCCCATCCCAACAGAAGGCAAAGCAATTCATGCTGGGAGTTGCGATCGCATTTACAGAGCAAGTGCTAGTCGTCACAATAAAAGGCAATGCTGTCCTTACCTGTATTGTTAAATCAAAGACTTGAGTGATACCTGATTCTTCACCCCCTGAAATGATAAGTGGGTAAGCCAGAGATGCTGGTTTGTAGGCTAAACAAGTCTCCAGAGTAGAAGCTCTTTTGGACTTCTTCCTCACTCAACCCCACTGATGCTGTCGTAATGTACAGCGTCGTCAGATCTTCACCGCCAAAAGTGCAGGAAGTTGGGCGCACCACAGGCATCATCACTCGCATCATCTCTTTGCCAGAGGGGTCAAACCGGATGATACACCAACCATCCCACATAGCTGACCAAATACACCCTTCTCCATCCACTGTCAAACCATCGGGATAGAAGGATTCTGCGGTTAAATCAACAAACACTCTTCGGTTGCTGATACTGCCGCTTTCCGAGTCAAAATCAAAGGCATAGATAGTTTTGAGAGGTGAGTCAGTGAGATAAAAAGTACTTTGATCAGGACTCCACCCCAATCCATTAGATATCGTTAGCCCAGTTTCTAGTACATGCAAAGAACCATCTGGATCGTAACGATAGAGAGAAGCGTTGGCTCCTTTTGTACACATCGAGCCGAACCAGAAACGGCCTGCAGCATCACACTTCCCATCGTTGAAGCGGATATCAGGTTGGTTACACTCTACATCGAGAATGGGTGTAACTGTACCATTACTGGTGTCTAGGAAAGCTAACCGACTACGTTGCGCCATAATGAGTCGATCGCTTCCTGCTGGTGCAATACAGCCTACCACTTCACCCACATCAAAGAATTGATGAGTACCAGTAGCCGGGTTGAACTGGTAGACACGATGATTGTAGATATCAACCCAGTACAGCAATTGCTCTTCTTGATGCCAACAAGGCCCTTCTCCTAAACGTGCGCGAGTATAGAGAACATTTTTCAGTGAGTCCTGAGGGTTGGCATCCTGTGACTGATTGGCACTTGAGGGGTAGCGCATGGGAATGGAAGCTAAGTTATCACTCCTTCTATTGTGGGCGTAGTAGCCCAGCGATGCGCTGATTTTCCCTTACTATATTTTCTGCTTGCTGAGAACTGCTAAGTTGCTCTTGCTAAAAAAAGCAACTGGATGTTGAGCTTGTTTCTTGTGGGATGGGACGTATTGCCCGTCTTTAGATTAGCAAATTATTTGCTTATAGCGATCGCATTCACACTCAGTAAAAATCGCTGCCAACAAGATATAGCTGTAGCCATAAAGGTGAGGACTTTCTTTAACGGTTCAAACGACCATTTAGCAAATAACCTTCTGCCTTGGAGCCCTCTACCTTCTGCCTTTTGCTATACAATTCATGGCAGCGATTTGAACTCAGGAGTTTAGCCAACCAAATCGACTTGCTCCACTGGCTTTTTAAACGCCAGTCGTAACAGCGGTGGTGCTAAAAATGTTGTGAGAATGACCATAATAATAATGGCCGCTTCCAAAGGCTTATCAAGGACTCCACTCGCAGAACCAATGCCTGCAAAAACCAGTCCCACTTCCCCACGCGGAATCATGCCCACGCCAATCGCCACACGGTTAATTTCAGGTTGACCAAAAACCGCCCAACCCGTAATCAACTTACCAACAATTGCCACCAAAATTAAGAAGGTAGCGATAATTAATCCCTCCCGATTTGCCGGAATAGCAGGATTCAACACACCTAAATCGGCTTTAGCACCAACGCTGACAAAGAAAATCGGCACCAAGATATCAGCGATAGGAACTACCTGCTTATCCAGTTCTTTCCGCTTATCCGTTTCATCCAGAACTAAGCCAGCAGCAAAAGCACCTAAGATGGCTTCTAAATGGATAGCATTCGCTAAAAACGCCATCAAAAAGGCAAAGGTAAAAGCTGGAATCACCAGTTGTCCCCGTGTTTGCAGCTTCTCAACAATAGCAACAAAGGTTTTGTTGAAGAAATTACCGAGGAAAATCGAACCGAGGAGGAAAACAGTCGCGCTGATAATCAGATAGACAACATTGAGAACGTTAATTTCACCCGTTTTTGCCAGACTTGCTACTACTGCCAAAACAATAATACCGAGAACGTCATCAATGACAGCAGCACCGACAATAATTTGACCTTCTTTTGATTTAAGATGTCCTATTTCTGACAAAACTTTGGAGGTAATGCCGATACTGGTAGCAGTCAGGGCCGCACCTGCAAAAATGGCGGGAATTGCTGGAACATTAAAAATGAGCATTAGTCCCGCAGTTCCTGCCGCAAAAGGGGCAGCTACTCCCACCACAGCCACAATTGCTGCTTGATAGCCGACTTTTTGAAGTTCTCTTAAATCTGATTCCAAGCCAATCTCAAATAAGAGAATGATCACACCCAGTTCGGCTAAAACCGAAATAACCTCACTCTGTGATTCAAAGATAGAGGTAACAGCATCGGGACTTAAACCCCCCACAAATTGCAAGATCGTCATCAGGAGAGAGTCAGAAGCCTGTGCTCCACTTTCAGGAAAGACAAGCAGATGCAAGGCAGAAACACCGACTATTACACCTCCGACTAATTCACCTAAAACGGGGGGTAAGTCTACTGATTTAGACAATTCTCCGCCCAATTTACTGGCAACATAAACGACGACTAAACTCAGCAAAACTCCGGTGAGTACCATAGGAGCTTTTTCTGCGTCTACGGCTGTTGCCAGTACAGGTTGAAGGGAAAATTGCAATGAGGAAGTTAGAGAAGATACCCAGGTGATTGAATTACCTATGGGTTCTAAAGGAATCATGTTCAATGTCTCTCCTTTGACTTAAAAGCCAGTTAGGTTTCTCAATGACCTAGAATCTGTTTGATTTTCAGGCATTTTCGAGCAAGTTCAACACCTTAGAGGCTGTTGCTCAAAACCCAAATCATTAGGCTACTTACTCGGAGTGAGTAAGGCTATAAAATCAGCCAATCTTAACTGAGTTGCTTTATCGATACCAATCCGGCTATTTTTTACAACTCCAGCCAATGCAGACTTTGTTTTAGCAAAACCTTTTTCTGTTTATTGGCAAGCGTTTCACTTGCAATTTTTTCCAATTAGCTCCAATTATAAAAACAGAGCAAAATTGGATGATGAGCGTCTGTTAACTATCTTTATTATATGGGTTTGCATCGCAAATATTGATATTTAAGAATTGATATTAATAATCAATTGAATAAAATATTGTTTATCTTCAAGAAGTTGAATAACTGTTGAGGATTTTATATTTATTCAGATACCCGACTTCTTTAAGGAGTCGGGTATCTCGCCTTTAGAAATTATTGAGTACTCTTAGAATGATTAGGGGCAAAAACAGAGCATCGACTGGTAAAGGCTTAGGATTTAATTCAATTAACTGGGTCGATACTCCGGTCTCACTAATTCCCAATTACAGCGCCACCTGGCCCAGCTAGACGCGCATTAGTGAGAGTGTCATTTCCCTTAACTCCATATTCCTGAACCAGAGCAACAGCCTTCTGAAGTGCTTCCTTGCGATCCATCACGAGATGATGTGCAGGTAAGAGTTCCAGAATTCCAAAGCGTTGCAACCTTTTTTTGGCTTGACCCGTAGCACCGACGAGGAACACTTGACGACCCTTCTCAATCGCTTCCTTGATTGCATTCTCTAGTGCCAGAGAAGAAGTCACACCGAGCATGGGTACATCGCTCAAGTCTAGAATCAAGACATCATGGTCTGCCATTGCGGTTTGCTGACGAGCGATCGCCTTCGATACCCCGAAGATCATCGGGCCACTCAGGTAGAATAACAGGACACGACCGTTTGCTAGTTCGAGCAACTGTTTCTCGTCATCGCTTAACAGGATTTCATCGTCAGCATCGGTAACCGCATCATTAAAGACCTTCACATCCTTACCATGCAGGTTAGAGAGACGTTCGATAGTCAAGATATTGGCAATGAACACTCCAACTCCAACCGCAACAATCAAGTCAACGAATACCGTTAGGGCAATCACCCCGTACATAATCAAGGCAGCCTTCACGGATACGTGGTGAGCACGTTTCAGGAAGCTCCAGTCGAGAATATCAAATCCAACCTTGAGGGCGATACCTGCTAGAACTGCCATCGGAATCACCTCAGTCAGATTCGCAGCACCCAAGATGACGACCAGCAAAATAATGGCACGAGTTAAACCAGAGAGCGCTGTACGACCACCCGCCTGGATATTAACCACCGTTCCCATCGTCGCACCCGCACCTGCTATCCCGCCGAACAATCCAGACATCAGGTTACCGATGCCTTGACCAATCAATTCTTTGTCAGAGTCGTGCTGTGTGCGAGTAATACTGTCTGCAATCACTGCCGTGAGTAGAGCATCAATACAGCCCAGCATCCCCAGAACCAAAGCATCGATAAGCATTGTCTGGAATTGAGCCGCACTAAAGGTGGGCATCTGTAAGGCAGGCAAACCAGTCGGAATTTCACCAATCCGTCGGATATCGACACCTGGGAAGACAACCAGTGAAATCACTGTTCCTACCACCAATGCCACCAACTGCGGGGGGACGAAGCGCTTCAGTTTGGATGGCATCAAGAACAGAATTGCCAGTGTCAGGACACCGAGACCGGTTTCGACAGGGTTGATATTAGCCAAAAGCGTGGGCAGGTTCTGAACGGTACCGATTACACCGCCCTTAGGAGGAGCCTGTCCCAGAAATGGGCCAAGTTGCAAGATGATCAAGATGACCCCAATCCCAGACATGAAGCCTGAAACCACGGTGTAAGGCATCAGGGTAATGTATTTACCCAGCCGCAAAAAACCAAAAATAATTTGGAATACCCCAGCCATCATGACCACGGTAAATGCCATAGCCAGCCCATTTTCTGGGTTAGCCGCCGTTAGGCTAGCAATCACCGCCGTCATCACCACAGTCATCGGGCCAGTTGGCTCGGAAATTAGAGTTGGAGTGCCGCCGAACAGTGCCGCAAAAAAGCCGACTAATACCGCTCCCCAAAGACCAGCAGCCGCTCCAGCACCGGAGGCTACACCGAAAGCTAAGGCCATTGGTAGGGCAATAATCGCAGCAGTGACACCACCGAAGATGTCACCCTGTAGGTTTCTAAAATGGATACGATTTGTGAGTTGCATAACTGGAGTAACAAGTGACAACTATCTACCTAAAAAGTTCAGGCAGGTACGATCTTCCTTCGTTTGTCTTGAAAAAAACGTTGACGTTAATCTGCTGTGTGTGAAACTTTCTCTCAGCTAAGCTGACCCTTGACTCATTTCAGTGGCTGACTTTTAAAGTCTTGACTAAAATTAGAATAGATAAATATGTGCCAGCTTAGGAGAAAGAGGTGCATTAAATTCATTAGAGATTTTTTGAAAAAATCTCCCTATCGCCTTAAATTCCCTATTAATAGGTCAACTAGGCAATGAAATTGATGATTGATTTATTTGGATAAGAGAGATGGATTTTCTGAATTAGGGGTAGATAAATTTCTCGAAAGATTGGGGCAATTTATGCCAAATCTATTGGAGAAATTTCTTATTATCCCTAGCTATTGGTCTGCTAAAAAAGCATGAGTTTTAATTCTTAAGGAAATTATAAGGTATTTTTTTTATTGAAACAACTTAATAGTTTTGATTGTTCTTATAGAATCTATCTATAATCCCTGGGCAGCAGATTAAGCCCCCTATGAGTATAATTGCCGCCTCAGTCCCGAAAAGGTCTAATCTTTCATGCCCCACACCCGAATCGTATGATCCCAACTACTACTGACAAGCGATTGTCCATCGGGTCTTATGGCAAAACAAGCAATTGCCCCCTTATGCCCTGATAAACTGTGCAATTGTTTCTCTGTACTTAAATGCCACAAGCGGATTGTTTCATCCCAACTGCAACTAGTTAGCCTTTCCCCATCTGGTGTCATAGCCAGACAATTCACTTCTCCCCAATGTCCAACCAGAGTACTTTTTAGCTCTCCTGTCTCCAATTTCCAGAGTTTAATCGTCTTATCCTGACTTCCACTGACAAGGGTTTGTCCATCGGGAGTGATGGCAAGACATTTTACCCAGTCTGTATGTCCAGTTAAGGTGTAAATGGGGTCAGGACAAATCGCCTCATTCAAATCATCAGGGAGTTGCCACAGTTTAATGGTATTGTCAGCACTGCCACTCACAAGGAGTTCCCCATCTGGTGTGATGGCAACTGATTTCACTCCAGCTTCATGTCCTTCTAAGGTAGCAAGGCATTCCTCAGTATTTAAATCCCACAGTTTAATCGTATTGTCCTCACTGCCACTCGCTAGCAATTGTCCATTGGGCGATATGGCAACGCAATTAATCGATTCAGAATGTCCGGTGAGGGTGTACATCAGTCCATCACCGATAACTCGACTGGTGGGAGAAAATGAATTGTACTTGCCGATTGCCTGCAAATCCCAGACTTTTAGAGTTGTGTCGCGGCCCGCACTCACTAAATTTTGTCCATCTGGGCTGATGCATAAGGTATAAATTGAGCCAGTATGCCCTGTAAAGGTGCGGATGATTTTGCCGCTTCCTAGATGTCGGACTGTGATGATTCTGTCATTGCCGCCACTGAGCATGATCTGACTGTCGGGAGTTATTGCGATCGCATATGTGGTAGATTTTCCTGTGGCATATCTATAGAGGCATTGGAATTGTACATAAGGGTTGTACTCCTGCAATATCTCAATCACCCTAGGTTCTTGAATCGTTTGCAGGAGTGAGTAAGCGGTTTGCTGTACCTGAAATGAAGCATCATTTAATGCTCCAATCACTAACTCCAATCCTTCAGCACCATAGTTTAATGCTTCTTTGAGCGCATTGAGTCGTTGTTCTAGCAGGTACGGGCTTGTTCGAGTAGTATTTGGGTTGAAGCGTCGCTTAACTCCCGCTAACCCACCCAAAACCGCCCCCTTGAGCGGGGTTGGGGTTTGATTGCCAAGGACAACATCATAAGCTTGTGGCTGATTCAGGTTATTGCTCATTGCAAAGCTTGCTACCGTACCATTACCAACATAGCTAGAAGTTAAGAGTATTCAGTAGCTGGGCATTAGTATTTGTCATTGAGGCAAGGCTCCAGGGTAGAAGGTAGTTTGCTTAGCATGGCCGCTAGGGCATAGGCAAGAGGGTTTTAGCGGAAGGATGAAAACGACACAAAGGATTCATCTTTGCATATATATAGAGTTAATGGAGATTTTTGATGAATAAGCGGCGAGAGAATGTTCCGTTCGATCCTTATTACTTCGAGAAACAGTCCAGCAACGGTATAACCTTTTCCCTCAGTGATACCTTCCGCCATATCTACCAAACGAACCATTGGAGAGGGACAAATTCAGTCTCTGGGGAAGGCGCGAGTAGAAACCAAGTCCAACAAATCGAGGCTGAACTTCCAACCTTACTGAAGTCATTACAGGTAGATGTATTTCTCGACTTACCCTGCGGAGACTTTAGTTGGATGCAGTTCGTCAACTTACCTGTGTCACTCTATATTGGCGCGGATATCATAACCGAGCTGATTGCTGAAAATCAAAAACAGTACGGCAGCCAGCATCGTCAGTTTATAACCTTAGATTTGACTGTTGATCCGCTACCGAACGCCAGCCTACTGTTGTGTCGAGATTGCTTGGTGCATTTTTCTTTTGCAGATATCTATCGCAGTCTCGCTAATATCAAAAGAAGTGGTATAGATTACCTGCTGACCACTACTTTTCCCAACTGTGAGGAAAACGAGGATATTACCACGGGCGATTGGCGCTTACTCAACTTTGAGAAACCCCCATTTAACTTTCCTAAGCCATTACAACTGCTCAACGAGGAATGCAGCGAGGGTGGGGGGCAATTCCGAGATAAAAGCTTAGGATTATGGCGAATCAAAGATATACCGACCTGACTCATTAGAACTTACGCATAACTTCTCTAATGCCTCTCATACATTGCCATTGGTTACTTAAAGTTTGATGAGTTGACTGTAGTTTCCAAATCCCACAGGAAAATCAGTTTCATCGTTGTAATATGCCCCTGCCAAATTTGTCTCATTCAGGTTTACCCCAGTGAGTTTAGCTCCACTCAAATCTGCTCCGCTTAAATCCGAACCTGGCAATTTTGCTCCAACCAGATTAGCACCAGTCAAACTTGCTCCACTCAGATTAGTTTCAGTCAAATTAGCCCAACTGAGTTTGGCTGCACTTAAATTCGTTGTGCTGAAGTTGGCAGCACTCAAGTCTGCACCTCTAAGGTTTGCCTCAATCAGGGTTGCCTGACTGAAATTGGCTTTATTTAAGTAAGCTTGATTCAGGTTTGCTCGATTCAGGTTTGCCTCATTCAAGTCTCCACCCGTTAGATTAATCTGACTCAAGTCAGCTTGACTCAAATCTGCTGCAATCAAGTAGGCTCGATTGAGGTATGCTTCACTGAGATTAGCTTCAGTAAAATTAACTTCACTTAAGACAGCCCAAGGCAAGTAGATGCCATTCAGGTTAGCCCTTTTAAAATTTCGTTCTCCAGCGTCGTAACATTTTTGGAGTTCCTGAGCTAGCCTACTTTTATATTGAAGTAGCCATTGCTTGACATTATGAGCAGAAGTTCGTTCAAGCAGAGAATAAGCCGCTTGATGGATGTGCCACGAGTCATCCTCTAAAGCTTGAATCACCAAATCTAAGCCGACTTGACCATAGTTTAAGGCATCGTTTAAAGCAGTAATTTTTTGCTCTATACTCTCTGTACTACCTAATGATTCATTTCTGTCCAGCCGCCACTTAACACCTTCAATTCCGCCTAAAACAAGACCACTATACGCTGGGGAATTCCCCCCGAGAACAGCATCACTGGGTTGGGGCTGGTTGGAGTGATTGGTCATTGCACCTTGCTTTTATGGGTGATAAGGGGAAGATTACAGGAGTTTGATGAAAATTTCTCTCTCCGCGTCCCCGTGCCTGGAGCGTCTGGAGCGTCTATTTTCTAGATAGGCGTCATGGCAGAATTGCCGCCACCAAAAATGAAAATAGCTTTTCTTCTTCTTCCCCCTACACCCTATTTTCATAGAAGACGCCATGTGTGGTTTTCACACAACACTCATCATGAAAATTCCTAACCTTCCAACCTTCAACTCATTCCTTGGGGTATCGCTTTGCTGACCGCTTTCTGGTATAAGCTTCCTTTCCAGCATCCAAAACCCTTACAGGGAGAAGCTTTGAAGGTTAATAAATAATTCCTTGAACTTTGTAAAGAACTATTGCACAAAATTTATGAAAAAATGTTGCGGCTTTGGGACAAGAGTTGCTAACGTGTGCATTAAGTGTTGCTTCTGATCAACCTTCGTATCTAGGAGACTTGCCATTTATGATCTTCGTCAATCTTGGCTCTTGACTGATTCGCTGATTTCCCAAATGGCTAGAACGATATTTCCCTGATGGCTCTACATTGATGTTCTTACAACAAGGCTCTTGAAATATCGTTATGAATGTCTAGACTCCGATAGGTCTTCATCCCTTGACTGATTTGGCTCTTACAAAGTGTCAATCATTCATCTCTTACAGAAGCCTCACTCTCAAGACATTTTTCTGACAAAATGAGTGTTCCCTACAACATATCTGAGAAATGTCTTGTGCTTAACGGTTGAGTTCAACTCATCCTTTAATCATTTCCAAGTATTAACCCTCTCACTGCCTGTGAGTAGACGACTTCAGGTGTTCCCCTTTTCAACACTGGCTCACAGGACGGTGAAATCTTAACTTCATTCCATCCAAAGGTTTTAAATTATGAACATTCAAGGCAAAACTGCCCTGATTACTGGGGCTTCTCGTGGAATTGGACGTGCGATCGCGATTGAGTTAGCGCAACAAGGTGCTAAACGCCTATTACTGGTAGCCCGCGATCGCCAGCGCTTAGGGGAAGTGGCGACTGCAATTGAGGCACTGGGTGTTGAAGTCGTAACCTTAGCGTTAGATTTAACCAAACCCGTCGAGGTAAATATTGCGATCGCACAAGTATGGCGAAATCACGGCCCCATTCATTTGCTCGTCAACTGTGCGGGTGTTGCCCATCAAGCACCGTTTTTACGCTCTCCGCTCCCCAAAGTCCACGAAGAAATTGCCACAAATCTGTTGGGAATGTACACCATTACCCGTCAAGTTGCCCGACGGATGGCAGCCCAAGAGGAAGGAACCATTGTTAATGTTTCTAGTTTGATGGGTAAGATAGCAGCACCGACGATGGCAACCTATTCTGCCACTAAATCGGCGATTTTGGGCTTTACTCAAGCCTTACGCGCTGAACTTGCCGAATACAACATCAAGGTGAGCGCCTTGCTCCCCACCCTGACGGATACGGATATGGTACGAGACTTGCAGTTGTTTAGATGGGTGGTGCCGATGACACCTGAGAGAGTCGCAAAGGCAATGATTACCGGGCTGCGTAAGGATTCACCTGAAATCTTGGTGGGATGGCAAAGTCACTTAGCCGTATGGTGCAGTCGCATTGCCCCTTGGCTACTGGAAAAAATTTTACATCTAGCGGCACCTCTACCTAAGGAGAGACACAAGCGATACCCGAAACTGAGACAGGCGGCAGCAATTTCTCGATAACACATTTTGGTGATTGTTAATGGGTAATGGGTAATTGGAAAATTGGAAGTGGGAAAAAACGACTAGCGACTAATCACTAGCCCCCTGTCTTGTTACCCATTACCCATTACTTATTTATGAGTCAAAATCGCCAGATATTGGACGACATTGCTAGTCGCGTCAAGGACATCGTTAATGCTGAAACCGCCGTCGTGGCGCTAGCTGAGTCTGAGGGAGAAATTGTCTATTACGCGGCGGCTGTAGGGAAGCACGCTGAGGTGGTATTGGACAAAAGAGGTGCATCTGCTACTTCTGGGTTGTGTGGTACAGCCTTTCAGGGTTATCAACCCGTGTTGGTTTGTAGTACACAGGGTGATAGTCGAGTACGGCAAGATTATGCCCAAGCATTAGGGATTAAGACGGCGTTGGCTGTACCTCTTCACTACGAAGGGAAGCTGTTGGGAGCGCTAATGGCGTTGAATCGTGCTGATGGCAGCGAATTTGATGAATTGGCAGAGCAAGCTTTAGCAACTTACGCTCCTGAAGCGGCTTTGGGGATTCATCAATATCAGACAGGAATGAAATAGCGATCGCTTTTTGTTGAGTCGTGTAGGGAGAATGCGATCGCAGTTAGAACCCAACCAACACTGGGGAACTACATGAACCGGAAAAATGACTCAAGTGCAGATAAAAAAGAACAACCTCTTATTCCCCCTTCCCCGTCAACGGGGAGGGGTTAGGGGGTGGGGTTCACATCACGACTATACGCAAGAGGAAGATACGCTGCGTCAGGAATTTTTGGAGAGTTTGGGGTTGCGGGTGTTGCGGTTTAGTGATGCAGAGGTTTTGAATTCTATGGGGTTTTGGAGGTTATTGCGGGTTACTTGGAGAAGGGTTGACCCCTCCGCCAACCCCCTCCCCGCTCGCAGGGAGGGGGCTAAGATATTAAGATGCTGCCTCATAGGAGCGATCGCGAATTGCTTGCTTCCAATGCCTTACACAGGGAGCCAGTGTAATTAAATCCTCAATATTGCGCTGCATGGTAGCGCAAATGGTATCCAAAGGTAAGTCATTGGGGTCATAACCAAAGGGATTTTCAATTTCCAAGCCAATTTCCTCAATCCCAAACACAGCAAAACTAATCAACCCTACCACTAGCCCAGTCCACCAACTCAATTCATTCACCATTTGAAACGGTAGAGATAAGCAGTAAATTAAGATTAATTGCTTCAGGTGAATCGCATAAGCGAGGGGGATTGGGGTTTTTAAGATTCGCTCACAACTGCCTAAAACATCAACCATTGTGTCGAGTAGCTTCAGCATGGCGCTGAGTTGATAGGTGTTGAGGCAATTCCGTTCATGCTGCTCTTGCAGATAATCCGCAATCCAGAATGCAATCTCTAGGGGGGGATGATTCATGGTTTGCAGGATTTCATACTGTTCTGTTGGCATCAAAGCTTCTAACTCACTGTTTAATTTCTCTCCCCTTAGATGCAACTTAACTGCCACTGCAAACGCCACTAATAACCGCAGTGTTTCAATTTTGGCCTTTCTATCTTCCGGTTTCTGTTCTGCGATCGCTCCCCAAATCTGACGCGCTAAGTTCCGCACTGTATTCACTAACGTTCCCCACAATTTACGACCTTCCCAAAATCGCTCGTAAGCCGTATTTGTGCGAAAAACTAAGAGTAAACCTAAGACAACGCTGGGAACAATTCCACTCAAAATCGGCCAGGATACGGAAAATCCAAACTGATGAAATAATGCAATTAAAAATCCAAAACCACTACACAAAATCACTCTAGGAAGGATAGCGGGAATGACTGAACCTTGAAATCGTAACGCGACTCGAAACCAGTGTCGTTTCTTCCAATCGGTTTCATTCTTGAATATTGATTTAGTCCGGTTTGCTTGACTCAGCATAATATCCCTTGAATTTGGCTCAATTTTTCCCTGTACCAATTCACGAATCAGTCGGCAAAAAAACCCTTTCTTCTTCCTGAGCACCGAAACATCATCATCACCGACTCGATAATAAGTAATTGGGGTAGGTAATAAACAGCTCATTACCTATTATCCATGCACAAACTCCCCCACACATTCGTGTCGGGGGAGGCTCAAAGATTCATATTCGTCATTTGTCCTGCTTTTGCAGTCACTGTTTACGGGCAGTTTATTTCTCCACAAATTGCGGCTCTTGATTTCCATTGAATGCCGTAATCTGCCGATTGATTAAACTCGGCTCATTAGACATTAAATCTTGGATATTCTCTAACATCATGTCACAGCTAGCATCTAAAGGCAAATCATTATAATCGTATCCAAAGGGATTTTCTATTTCACTATTGATTTCTTCAAGCCCTAACACAATGAAGCTTAAGAAAGCCACAATCAACCCTGTAAATAACCGAAAATAATCCACCAGTTGAAACGCTAGCGACAGGCAATAAATCAACAACAGCGTTCTCATGGAGATAACTTGGGCTAGCGGCATAGGGGTTTTGATAATGCGATCGCAAGCGCCCAAGCTCTCTGTCATCGTATCGAGCAATTTGTGCATTACCGACAATTGATAATTGGTAATGCATTTGTGTTGGTATTGCTCTTGGAGGTACTCCTCAATCCAAAAGGCAATTTGTAGAGGTGGATTTGCCACCTGTTTAAGTTCCAAATAGCGCTCTGTTGACATCAATTCTGTCAGCTCGCTGTTGACAGGTTCTTGCCTAAGGTCTGATTTAGCTGCCAAGGGAAATGCAACTACCAATCGCATCACTGCCAGTTTTTCTGAACGATGATGGGGTTCATGTTCTCGAACAGCAGCCCAAATATGACGCGCTAAATTCTGCCCGGAATCAATTAAATTTCCCCAACTTTTACGACCTTCCCAAAATCGCTCATAAGCCGTATTCGTTCTAGCAACAAATAGAAACCCTATGATCAAAGTAGGAATCAGGCCCCCTAGGAAGGGTAAGGATACCGATATTCCTAGAGTGCGTAAATTCTGAATCGTCGAAATTAAGATACCAAATAAACCACACAGAATAACCCGTTTAAGAACCGCTGGAAGCACTGAACTTTTCACTTGAGAACCAAGCGTTCTTTTATTCGTACTCATGACACCTCTCAATCACTACCAGGGAGGACATTTTTTGTTTGTTCTACTTTGGCATAGGTGAAAAATTTTGCCAGGGTCAGAATAGGAGGTATTGCGGCTTGCTGGTACACTTGGGGCATCATCAACGCATATCATAGCCAAACAAATTCGGGTTAACATCCCCTAACTGCAAATCCGCTAAGCCATACTCTACCCATCGCCTGTCCACCATCGCGGCCACATCAGGATCGGATTCCAACGGTGCACCCCATTCATGTTCGGTTTCGGGAGGTATCTTTGTGGTTGCATCTATACCCATACGTCCCCCTAAACCTATCTTCTCGCTGGCAAAATCCAAACTATCAAAAGGCGTATTCGGCAAAATAAATACATCGCGCACGGGGTCAACTTTGGAAGAAATTGCCCACACCACTTGACGGGGATCGCGAATATTAATCGTTTTATCCACGACAATTACAAACTTGGTGTAAGTAAATTGAGGCAACGCACTCCAAAACGCTAATGCTGCCCGTCGTGCTTGACCCGGATAAGCTTTATCAATAGAAATAATCGCCGCCTTATAACTAAGCGCTTCCATCGGCAGGAAGAAGTCTACGATTTCCGAGACTTGTTGCCGCAGAATAGGAGTATAGATGCGATTGAGTGCGATCGCCATCATCGCTTCTTCTTTTGGGGGACGACCACTAAATGTCGTCAAATAAATGGGATCATTGCGGTGCGTCATGCATTGGAAGCGAATCAAAGGCGAATCTTCCACTCCCCCGTAATAACCCATATGGTCACCAAAAGGCCCATCAGGCAACACTTCCCCTGGTGTAATTGTCCCTTCTAACACAAACTCCGAATCCGCTGGCACTTCTAAATCTACCGTTTTGCACTTGGCTAGATTTACACCCGAACCCCCATACAATCCGGCAAATAACCATTCCGAAAGGTCAACGGGAATGGGAGTGGCGGCTGCCATAATAATTAAGGGGTCAACGCCGAGTGCGATCGCAATTTCTAATTTTTTCCCTTGTTCGGCGGCTTTCCGCAAATGCCTCGCCCCACCCCGCACTGATAACCAATGTACCGTCATCGTATTGCGAGATTGCAGTTGCAGGCGATAAACCCCAACGTTAGGAATGCCTGTTTCACAGTCTTTTGTAATCACCAGGCCTAATGTGATAATCTTACCTGCATCACCCGGATACGGACGAATCAGGGGCAATTTATTTAAATCCAGGGCATCTCCTTCCACCACTACCTGTTGACAAGCGGGGAAAAAATCACGCCTTGGCTTCGCTTTCACCACATCAAACAAAACCTTGCCGAACTCCACCGCCTGAGACAGCTTCTTGGGCGGCTTGGGTTGTTGCAGCATCCCCAACTTCTTCCCCAGTGCCTCCAACTCTTGGGGATTCTCCATATTCATTGCCCAACAAACCCGTTCCTCAGTTCCCAGCAGGTTTACCGCCACAGGAAAGGATGCCCCTTTCACGTTTTCAAACAGCAACGCCGGGCCCCCCGCTTGCAGCATCCGGTTGGCAATCTCCGCCACTTCCAACTCTGAGTCTACTAAGGCGTTGATTCGCTGCAACTGCCCTCGTTCTTCCAACTGTTTGATAAATCCCCGCAAATCTCTCGCCATAGTGATGAGTTAAGAAATATGAAGCAACTTCTTTTATTATGATGGGAATCTTAAACAGTAAGAACACTTCCTAGAAACTTTAGGAGTGAGTCTTATCGAATCCGGTAGAAGAACCATAATTAAGTCTGACGTTCCAGACGCTTCTGACGCTCCGGACACGAAGAGAGATTTTTCTTATGGCGAATTAGGCGGATTTGATATCGCTGCAATATTGCTTACTGGATATCCCTATGTCAGATAACGCGAATGTGACACCAGCCAATGATTCTGCCCTTGTTCACCAACTCAGTCTTTGTGTCTATCAAGCTATCCTTGAAATTCAACAGCAACAACCCGAATTACTGAAAGAAAAGTACAGGACGGTTTCCTGGCAGGATGCCCGAATTCGGGCTACTTTCCTGGTAAAGCTGAAAGAAAGAATCAGCAATACTCATAACCAGGAAGCACTGATTCAGAAGGTACAAAACTTTCTGGAAATTTTGCTACTTCCCCACTCCTTTGAGTTACCCTGCTGCGATCAGTTGGTGAACAAAATTCGCTCTTTAACTCCGCTAGTTGCTGAGTCTAATCATGCAGTGAGTCAGAATACCGCACTGTCACCCAAGTCATCGTTATCACCGATATCAGCAGAATTCACCCAGTCTGACAAAGGAATTGCGATTTTGCTTCTCGATGCAGAAAACTTACAACTCGATGCCAATACCGAAAAGATTTTAGCCCGAATGTGTACTTACCCCATTCAAATTAAAATTGCTTTTGCCAATTGGCGCAACATGGGTAAGCAAGATGTTGAATTTCACAATCGTGGCTACGAATTGATTCACGTACCTGCTGGCAAAGATAGTGCTGATGTAAAAATGGCTACGGTTGGCTCGTCAATTTTTGTGCATTACCCAACCGCTAAAGAGGTTTTAGTCTGTTCTTCTGATGGGGTTCTCACTCACCTTTGTACTACCTTGCAAACTCACGGGTTAACCGTGTATCAGGTTCGGAGAAAAGGTGATATTATCACTGTTTTTAACACCCAAACCCAGCAAATTCAAACTCATTCCCTCAAATCTGTCCTCGAAATTCCCCCTTTGGAAACTTTTCTCAAGCAGTTGCAACTGTTAATCCAATCAGAGCAAAAACGAGCCAAGACTCAATGGATAAAGTTAGCACGAATTTCTAGTGTATTTTATGAGGCTTACAACTTGTCAATTAATCAAGTCGTATCTCATCATTTACCAGGAAAAAGAGTCAGAGATATTTTTAGTGAAAATCCGGCTATTTTCAGCATTCATCAAGTTTCAGCACAGTCTGAAATCTATATCAGTTTATTTGATGTTTCTCCTGTTAAGTCGCTAGCAACGGATAATTCTATTCAACCAACTGAGCCAAAATCTAAAGCTAGCAATTCGACCCAATTTACTTCACGCGAAGAACTGGAGCAGATTTTGGTAACAATGATCAAGGCGGCAACTGAAAAATCTTTAGAAGGTTACATTTCTTTAACCGATATAGGCACTCAATTTCAACGGCGTTATGGTCAATCTATTACTGCCGTTGTTAAACAATTGAAGTTAAATCTAAAGTTTACTCAGTTTTTTCAGTCCTGTAGTGCTTTGGAACTCAAGCAAACTGATAAAGGGTGGAAAGTAGCAGTAAGGAAAGACCTCAATGAAGATGCGATCGCACAGCCTTAGCTCTACATCATAAAGGCAATACTCTTTTTCAAAGCACTCTAACAAGAGCTAGCCTTTCCTAAAAATCTTAGTTGCTAAATTTTATGGCAATAAAAATTATTTTTTACCTTATTTTCCCATGAAATGTCCCCGATGTGAATCAACTCAACTCCGTAAAAATGGTCGCTCAAGCGGCAGGCAACGATATTTATGCAAAGCTTGTGGGAAGCAATTTTTTGAGTCTTTGGTTTCGCCACAATTACCTAGTGTTGAGAGTGATACTGTACCCATTACTAGTAACGGATATTCTCAACCTGTATTGAGCCAAACAGACTTGTCTATGCAAATTTCTCCAGAAGTGTCGGTATCAGAGTTAGAGCGAGTAGTAACTCCAATTCCATCTACGCAGGGAATCGCTATTTTGCTATTAGATGCAGAGAATTTAAGACTGGATATCAATGCTGAAAAATTCTTAGCTGAGATGAGTCAGTATCCTCTCCAAGTCAAGATTGCCTTTGCGAATTGGAGAAACCCTGCCATTGGTAAACTGGATGCAGAGCTTTACGATCGCGGCTATCAGCTCATTCATGTTCCCTTAGGACAAAATAGTGCTGATGCCCAAATGATTGCGATGGGAATTTCCATTAGTCGCCATTATCCGGATGCAAAAGAAGTTTTTGTTTGTTCTTCAGATTGGTTGTTGACTCATCTGTGTAATGGATTACAACGACAAGGCATGACAGTCTATCGAGTGCGGAGACAAGACAACACTTTGAGTGTTGAAAATCGGAATACGGGTCAAAATCGTCAATACTCTTTAAAAATAGGAACTGAAATTCCTTCTATTGAAGAATTTGTGACTAAGATAGAAGAGCTGATTAAAGTTGAACATCAATCAATCACGGAGCGAATAGAACGATTATCAACGGTTACTGCCTTGTTCCAAGAACGCCGTCTTCTCTGCGTTAATGGTAATTCTAGCAATAGCTCAGGGGGAGAATCGCCAACTCAAGAGCCAATCTCTCCCCTACCTCAACCAGAATCTACATCCCCTCCCTGTGAAAAACAGAAGGTAACATCTCCTGCTTCTGTTCCACCTCCTTCCTCTTCAGCGATAAAAACGATTAATTCCAAGGAAGAATTTGAGCAAATATTGATAGAAATTCTTGCTTCAATTCAAGCCAAGTCTTCTCTGGATAAAGTGCCGGTAACTAGGCTCAGTGCTGCCCTACCCCTGATGTGTGGTGAAACCGCTAATTCTGTCGTCAAAAAATTAAAGCTAGGGAGTAATTTTACTAAATACTTACGGTCTTGCACTACTTTTACCGTTGAGAATACAGGAACTAAAGCTAAAGTAACGCTTACCAAATCGTCTTTTCCGGAAATAAAAGCAGCTAATGACTTGGAACAGTGCCTATTAAAGATTTTGCAAGCTTTAACAGCTAAATCTCCTCAAAAGTCTATGCCTCTGGAATTGTTGGGAAGTGAATTTAACAAGCAATATGGTCAACCTATTTCCGCAATCATTAAACAGTTGAAGTTGGATGATAGTTTCGTGGAGTTTGTACAGGCTTGTAGTACCTTCAAGGTGGAGAAAGTAGGGAAGGGATATCAAGTTGCGATCGCATCGCCCTAATTTTCTACTCGTCTATAGCCATAATAACAAGAATTCAGGAGTCAGGAGTCAGGAGTCAGGAGTCTGGAGTTAGGAGTCTGGAGTTAGGAGTCTGGGGGAGAAAGTTTTTGAGCTAATTTTAAGTATTAGACAAGACGATAATCCTATTTCACAACTAATTAAGACTGGTTACAGTGTTGGTGCTTTGCTCTCTGGGTAATGCTATACAGGCTAAGTCAACAATAATTCGTAATGCATGAATACTCACTCTCGGGTGAGAAGCAAGCTACGTAATTCGTAATTAAAAAACGGGTTAGAGTCCCCGACAACGCACGTCGTTCTACTGCAATCGGGGTTTAAATCCCCGGCGAGAACGTCAATTACGAATTACGAATTACAAACTACGAATTTTTAATGCTAGCCTGCCGTGCTGAGTGTCACTTGACCCCTTACCTTATGATGTCCGGTATGCTAACAAAGAAATTGTCAACTGCCGCAATCTGCCTAATTAGCGATCGCTTCAACCCCTATGACTCGCGTATTTGATTTATTCCTCCAAGGTGGCCCCATCATGTGGCCAATTTTGGGGCTATCCATTTTTACAATATCTTGCGCTTTAGATAGAGCTTGGTTTTGGTTCCGACTGCTCACCCAAGAAGATCGTATCGTCCATGAAGTGATCAATGCAGCGCAACACGACTTGCAAAAAGCGGCAGCGATCGCTAAACAATCTCAATTTTTACCCATTGGCCGCTTTCTTTACGCCCCACTAAAGTTACGGCAACCCACACCTGAAACCTTTCGTCTAGCTATGGAAGCCGCAGGCGATAAGGAATTCGTGCAAATGCGAAAAGGGGAAAAACTTTTAGAAACCATTGTTGCCGTTGCTCCCCTGTTAGGACTTCTAGGAACAGTAACAGGTCTAATTGGCACATTCAACAACCTTAAAATTGGTGGGGGAGGTACAACAGCCGAGGCAAGCAAAGTGGCTGCTGGTATTGGTGAAGCCTTGATTACCACGGCAGCCGGTATGATTGTAGCGATTATCGCCCTCCTCGTCTTCCGTACACTGGTTACCCTCCAGTCGCGTCAGATGGATTACTTTGCCGAAGTGGGTAGTGAGTTAGAACTAATTTACCGCCAAATTTGGTACGAACCCGCTACAGTTAACCCAGCGCCTGCTTTACCCACTTCAACTGCCTACACAACCGATACCTTTCCTTCTAAAGAAAAATACTGAACCTTAAGTTAACCCGTGCGATTTAGAAATCGGCAACAAAATTCTTCAGTACCAGAAGTTAACCTCGTCCCCATGATGGATGTGATGATGTCAGTACTGACCTTTTTTATCATCACCTCCATGTCTTTTACGGGTCAGAGATTGGGCAATATCAATCTACCCGGTTTGTCCGGTTCTGAGACGGATACAGGTTCAAAGACAGGTCAATTAGTCAAGCAAACTCTAGACATTGGACTGAATCGGCAAGGTGAAATTTTACTAGACAATCAAGTCATAACAGTTGATCAATTGGCTGAAACAATGCGCTCTTATTTAGCCCAAAACCCTCAAGGAACTGTAGTTTTGAAGGCAGACCGGGAATTGCCTTATGAACAGGTGACAAAACTTTTAAAAGAAATGAGTAAAATCGGTGGTAGTCGCGTCTCTCTCGCCATTGAGCGCCGTTAATACCAATTCTCTAAATGCTCTAAATGCTTACTATAGATACTTTTCTGGCTCCCCCCTTTTTAAGGGGGGTTCGGGGGGATCTAGGTGTAGCCTCTTCATTAGGAAATGGAAATAAGGATACTCTCAGATTGAATTTAATTATGCGATTTAAAACTCAGCGACCAAGCTCATCAATACCAACGATTGACCTGATTCCCATGCTCAACGTGATGATGGGAGTTTTGGCATTTTTCGTAATGACTTCCATGATGCTATCAACTGAGCAGGGTGTCAATGTTCAATTGCCAAGTAGTGAGACTGATACCACTCAGCCAGAAAATACGGTCGCTCCTTTAGTCGCCCAATTCAATACACAGGGGCAAATTCTGCTGAACAATCAACCGATAAATAAAGAGCAGTTGTTTGAGCAAATGCAAGTGTATTTAACACAAAATCCCAAAGGTGTTGTGTTCCTCCAAGCCGATAGTAAAATGCCTTATGAACAGGTGATGCAGATATTAGGAGAAATGCGAGATGTCGGAGGCGATCGCGTTTCTCTGGCAATCGAACAGTAGTTACTGAGAATAGGCTAGACCAGGCTGGCCCAAATAAGTGACTAATTCAAGAACGTTAAAACGCTTTACTGTATAAGCAATAATTCCTTCTGTCATCTGCCTTCTACCCTTTTGGACTAGTTACAACGAGAAAGAAAAATCATCCA
The DNA here is from genome assembly GCA_966675205.1 of uncultured bacterium. Lineage (GTDB taxonomy): Bacteria > Cyanobacteriota > Cyanobacteriia > Cyanobacteriales > Coleofasciculaceae > JBFLZA01. Next base: position 36,238 of record CBKWLJ010000002.1, on the reverse strand, counting down.
AGCTAATAATTGCTGTTCCCGAACCATCTTCTGTCGGTATCAGTTGCACAAAGCCTTTAAAACTATTTTTGCTGACTGGGTAAATCACTCCGTCTTTTCCTAGATCCATCGGTTTACCAATATTAAATTCCTGCTTGCTAAGTGCGTTACTAAATTCAGAACCAATCTGGGTGGGGGTTTTTCCAACCAGTATTCCGAAATTATTATATTTTCCTCCTGCTAATTTCCCTTCGATGTCAGGAGTAAGTTCCTTTTTTGTAGCCACGGTAATGCTGCGTTGCAGAATATCTTTAAACTCCCTTTCCTCTGCCGTTTCTACTTCCAAATTCGATAGATCTTTACGCGCTAGCTTTTCTTCAGCAAGAAAAATGATCGTATCTTCTCCTTTAGAAATTAAGTGAAGGTATCGAGTTGCAGTCCCTTTATAAACTTGATAAATTTTTAGGTCTGTGTCATCTGCGATCGGATCAGTGAGGGGATTATATTGTCTAGCAGGCAATTCTTTGCCGTAAAATTTAATCACTTGACCTAATGGCTGCTTAACATGATGAGCAGATTGATCAGAGTTTTCAGGGAGTACGCCTAGTGAACCAATATTCGCATTTTCTGGCAAGGGAAAATTTTTGAGAAAATCTTCAAGCGGGTCTTTGACGTTAGCGTTATCCACCTCAGTACCTGTATTAGTACTAGTCTCAGTCTTAGTCTCAACACCATTACTAGTTCCTGTATCAGTATTAGAAGTAGAAATGGAAGTTTGTGATTGAGAAATTGACGATTCAGATTTCTCTAAATCCGATTGAGAGGTTTTAGATGTAGAGTTTTGGTCGGGCGTTGGCTTAGTTTCTGAGAGAATTGGGTCAGCTAACTGTTGCTTCGGTTTGGAGCGAGTAGATTGGCTTGACTGAGGCTTAGGTTGAGGATTTTGTCGCCAGGAAAATTTGGGAAGTGTTGATTCCTTAAGTTGAGGGCTAGGCTCAGTATCGAGTGGCCAGGAGAAATTTGGAAGCGTGGGTTCGTTGATACGAATTGACTCGTTTCGCTGAGGATTAGGTTGAGGATTTGCTTTCGCTAAGGATTGAGGAGAAGATTGGGAAGAGCTTCGGGTTGTGGGGAGCTGTGTGATCTTGACTTGTTCCTCTTTTTTGGCAAATTCAGGCTTTTTTGTGTCAGATGGCAGTGGCAATATTAATGCTACGCCGTGTAGTACTAAAGAAATCATCAGCATAGGTCGGAATAACATCCGTGCGGGGACCGGTATGTTTTTCACGAAGGTAGGCGTAGGCGGCTTCATGGACGTACTGGGGTACTTTGGCTGAGTGAGATTTAGCTGAACCTGATCTTAGCTAACCTCCACAGACGTAGAAACAGGCAAATTAGATGCACAGAATTGATTTTGACTTCTGTGCAAAAGACTGTTCTGCATGAACTATCAATGCCATCAGGATATTGTTCCTATAGGCAAAATTCATCCGCGCCCAACTTTACTGCATAAGAGTTGAAAAAGCGATCGCTCTCTACTGTACCTTAGCTCAGTCAAGGAGAGCGATCGCTCCGAGGTCATCAACAAATTGCATAACTTAGGAGGTCAGCAATGGTACTGTTATGGGGCCTACACCATAATTTGCCACCTCACTCCCTGCTTCCCGTAGCTTTTTCACGACCTCATATCGAGATTCTGGAAAAATAATTATGGCAGATTGTTGAGAAGAGCAGTTGCTTCTGAGAGAGCTTTAAGACTTGCACTAAGACTTTGCAGTTTTTGAAAATCAACAGGTTCCGTCATTTCTCTACTGAGCATTTCTAAGATTTTGCCTTGAATCTTAGTGATAATCTCATCTTGATTCTTGAGTCGCTGATTGCTAAGCATACTTCGTTTCTATCCCTGAGGCTATCTATATGCAATATCAATTCTGTATTCGCGCTCAGTTATAGTCGATCAGGCAATTTTAAACACAGAGGGCATTATTGCACTTCAACAGCACCAATATCACAGATACCCCCCTGAGGTCTAGCAACCCCTCGTTGATCGATCGCAGGACATACCGTATTATTTCCAGTATTAATCGCAGGACTACCCGGTAACGGTGCCAACGTCTGAGTGGAACCCCCATTATTTGCCAGTAGTCCTAACAGTGGATCAACTGTAGTGATTCCGGCAGCGCAATCTACATCATTTTTATCATTCAAGTTTCTAGCAGGGAATTGGATGTTGTTACCCCCACTAGTCAGGGGACTAGCACAATTGTTCTTGATATTCCAATTCTTGCCACCATTGTTAGCCACGTTGTTAGCGAGGATGACATTGGTAATCGTAATAGCAGAACCACCAACAATCCCACCCCCTTGAAAGCCAGCATAATTACCAGCAATAGTGCTGTTGGTAATGTTGATTGTGCCCCCTGTTCTTATAATTCCTCCCCCCAATCCACTTGTACCATCAAGACTCACAGCTTGATTTCCAAAAATCGTGCTGTTGACAATATTGACAGTGGCATTACTCCCACTCCAAATCCCACCGCCTTGATTGGTAGCAGTATTAGCAGCAATTGTCGTATTAGCAACCGTTAAGAGGGTATTTGGCACGTTACCGATATTAAAAATTGCACCGCCAAAGCCTTGATTTCCTGCACCCGTCACCTTGTTACCGGAAAACGTTGAGTATTCAATGGTGTTTGTATTGTTGTTGTAGAGGTTACTAAAAATAGCCCCTCCCTGCAAAACGGCTGTATTGTTCATGAAGGTGCTGCCACGGATGAGAATTTTTCCGCTATTCCCGTTACCTCCATCAATATATATGGCTCCACCCCCACCCCCTGTACCTAAACGAACGGATTGATTTCCTGTAAAGGTGCTGTTGATGATGGTTAAATCACTCAGTAAATTGTTAATTGCACCGCCACTACCAGCTTTGTTTCCGGTAAAGGTACTCTGCTGAATCATTATGGTACTCTCACTCTGAGAGTAGATGGCACCACCGCCATCAAATTCACCTGCTTTGGTAGAGACATTATTATTGAAGTTGCTGTTCATGATTTGGAGTTTTCCTCGAAATCCATTAAAAATTGCACCTCCTTGGTCAGTTGTAAACCCATCAGCCAGAGTGATGTTTTTTACAACAAATTCCACATTAGGTTGGGTGGAAAAAATTCGAGTTTGACCTCCACCGCTGAGAGTAATCAAGCCACTCCCATCAATTACGGTAGTCGTAGAGATAATTTTTTCGCTAGTTACTGGAATGGTATGAGGAGCGGAACCACAATTAAAATAAATATTGCCGCCACCGACTAAAGCAGAATTCAAGGCAGCTTCAGTGCAGCTTTGTGGCGTTCCATTACCGACAATTCCACCAGCAAAAGCAGGTTGTTCTGAAGTAAAAACTAGCGTGACGATAACAGGGACAATTAAAAGCAGAGGTGTGCCAATTGCCACAGCAGACTTGGGAGAGAGAGCAAGAATTTTATGCGTTGACACGATAGACTCCTGTGTGAGCAAACTTCACTGAAGCTTGGCGAACATCCAGGAATGGCATCGCTAAAAAAACACATCTTGCATCCTTCAAAGGCAAACCTATTTCTGGTAGGGTGGGCAAGAGCTATAGAGCTGTCAAAGCTGATGTTATTTTTGCTTAACTTTGCCCACCCCACAGTTACTGATAAGGGTGCAAGATTTCAGTTAAACCTCAGTGACACCTACACATTCTTTTGTCTGCCACTAAAGTCCGGAAGGTAATTAATATATAGGTTATAAATCAATCTTTCGGATTAAGAGGATAGTTTATAACTCAGTCCTTTGGATTAGGTTAAATTACTGAATTTCATTATTCCATTGAATGAATTAACAGTATTTATAGGGACTAAACTGCTGTGGTAATTTACATAATCTAGATGGTCAAGATGTCCGTCTGACAAGAAATAGGCTGTCTATCAGTTGGTAATATAATTTTCAATAGATTAAAAATTTAATATCTTTAAATTGAGCTTTTTTTATTTTTTCAAAAGTAGCGGGTGCATTAATAACGCACCCTAAAAAATTGTGTTCTGTAATTTAGTTGGAGGCGGGTTGTTGGCGGCTAGGAGCTACTTCTTGCTCAGAGTTTGACACAGGTGGACGCAGACAGAGATACAGTAGGGAACCGACTAAAGGCACTAGCGCTACCCCCCAAAACCAGGAAGAATTTTTCAGTCCTCGTCGTGCCATATCATCTCCCAGAAGCGCTGGAAACAAGAGGCACAAGAGACAAAAATCTAGACTCATAACGTGAATAAAACGGTTGGTTTGCCACTGTTGGATAAAATCACTCCAGTCGCCCTTGAGTAAACCAAAACCTAATAATCCCAAAGTACCAAGCGTGAGGGCAACACCTAGCCAACGGGAATCAAGAATTTTCAAAAAGATGCCCTTAGAACCTGTAAACTCCTGGTTGGGTTGCCGTAGTGCTAAATAGGGTAATAGGGCAAAGGCTCCCACTCCAAAAGATGCTGTGGCAAAGAACCATGCAGGAATCTTTTGCTCTCTACCATCGATGAAGATCAAACCACTATAAATCAGCGGCCAAATGCCCATGATATTAAAGAGGGCAATGATTAAAGGGTTAATGCCGTCCCACTTGCCAATGGAAAGGTTTTTTATTAGTTCAAACGTGTCGGGTTGATTGGGAGGGGCAAGGAAAAAAGCATAGGCAATTACGCCAACCCAAAGTAACCAAAATCCAATTTTTCGCATTACGAGATATTAAGTAGTGATGAGAGATAGCTTGATCAATCCCACAGTATTAAGCTGCTATGCTGAGACATTGAACTGAACCCAAGGAAGGATAAAAAAGTGAAATGCTTGATTTATCTACCTTTTCCCCTTTCCCTTTCCCCTTTTCCCTGCCTTGACGATATGCAATATGTAAGCACGACAGCTTATGCGGGTTGGCTCAAGGCATCCGTGAGATAATCAGCAGCAGCTTCTACGAGTGCGATCGCATTTTCGTAGAGCATTCGGGTTGGCCCCAGGATGCCCACACTTCCAATCGGGATTTCACCCTGCTGATAGGTGGCACTCACTAGGGCGCAGGTACGCATCGGTTCTAAGGGATTTTCTGAGCCAATTACGACTTTAACCCGACGCTCTAAACTGGGATTATCTGGCATTTCAAAGATTACTGGCCAGAGTTGATCTTGCTCCTCTTCCAACAGGTGCAACAGCATCTGAACTTGCTGTAACTCAGAAAATTCTGGCTGGCGCAACACCTCAGAGATGCCGCGAATCATAATGGTTGTAGGTTCGGGAGTCAGTGCACGGCGAGTCAACTGAGTCAGCAACAGCGTCAGGAAATCAGCATACTGAGCAAATTCACGGTCTAACTCACTCCAGTCCAGTTTAGAAAATTCGCTGAGCGATCGCCCCTTGAGCTGACTATTCAGAAAGTTAGATAAAATCTGTAACTCTTGCTCCACAAGCGCCTGATCTAGGGACGTTTCATCGGCGACTTGAGGCAGTTGCATTAAGATAGACTGCGTTTCGTAGGCATCCGTAACTACAATCAACATCACCCGTCTAGGTTCTATCTGCACCAACTGCAAATGCCTTAGGCGTGTGGTTCGAGTCTGAGGCATTGTGATTAAAGCAATATACCCACTCACTGTCGCCAGAATTTGTGCGGCATCCCGCAGCAGCGCCTCAAAGCTTCCTTCCTCTGAATTCAACTGATTAGTGAGTAAATTTTCAACTTTACGCCCTATCGTTTCCGAAGGAGTGATCAACTGATCAACGTAAATGCGGTAGCCGGAGTCAGAGGGAACCCGTCCCGCAGAAGTATGAGGTTGATAAAGTAATCCTGCTTTTTCCAGAACGCCCATACAGGAACGAATGGTTGCAGGGCTAACACTGAGGTCATACTCCGTCGCCAAAACTTTGGAACCCACCGGTTCTGCAGTTGAAATATAGTGACGGATGGTAGCCCAAAGAATTTGTTGTTGTCGGTTAGTCAGACTCACTTGCAAGGTCATTTGAACAAAAGCAGTTCTTAATCAGGTTTTCTAGAGAACCAAGAGATTGTATAGAGGAAAATTTTATGGTATTATTACCAGCCTAATTTATTCAGAATAATGGCTTTCCCTAAGGCAAGCTTACTAGGAACCGGAAGTGGTAAAGAAAATCAAGGGCGGTTGAGAAATCATCAACTCGTGAGCAGGCTTAGTTGAAGCAGATGCGATCAGGCTAAATAATGGGTGTTGGCTTTAAGATAGCAAAAGAAATTTGCCGAGTGGGGTTTGCTATGAACGGCAGCTAGTAGCGAGGGATGCTTGGATCAATCAGGATCGAGTAAGCCTCAATCCCACCATCAATATTTTTGACATTGGTGAATCCCTGACTCATCAGCCACTGACACATCTGAGCTGAGCGCCTGCCATGATGGCACAGCACCAGCGTCTCGGCGTCTGGGTCAAAACGAGTTAGGATTTGCTCAGACCATTGGGCAAACTCACTCAAGGGGAGATTCTCAAAGCCTTGTAAACGAGCGATCGCAATTTCCTGTTCTTCCCGCACATCGATCAACTGAAGCCCTTCCTTTGACTCAGACAGGTATTGAACCAGCTCATCAACACTAATTTGAGGAATGGGCTGACCAAAGAAAAATTGATGGGTCATCTGATTCAATTACTTTTGTTATCAGGTTTACTAGAGTACTTAGCTTGCTCCCGGACGGATAACTGCCATCTGTAGCAATAGCTGGATAAAGATATCTTACAGAATTGCTTGAGTACAGAATTGCTTGTGTCCCTTTGGCTAATGCAAGATTGAAGAGAATTCAGGAGTCAGAATTCAGGAGTCAGAATTCAGGAGGCAGAATTCAGGAGGCAGAATACGTTTGAACGGGATTTGTTACCCCGCCCTTGCTGTTTGCCGCTTAAAAGCACGGGCTTTTAATCTTCCTCTTTTTCATCCGCTATTATCCAAAGCCTCCTGACTCCTGGCTCCTAGCTTCTGAATTCTTTTTGGTGAGCGCTAAAAACCACCATAGGGAGTAGATCCCAGGAGTTGAACAGCGACTTATAATAAGCGTGGAATTGGGATTTTTTCTCCCTCAATCGCCCTCGGACGCGGTCGGAGTTCACCATGAAGCTACGCTCGTTTTTTTACCTCCTGGCAGCAGGAGTCACAGTGCTGCTGTCGGTTGCTGTTGCGGGATTTTTCTGGATTACCTCTCACAGCCCCCTCAGTTTGTTGCGAGAGGGAACGGTATCCAATCCAACAGCAGCCATCTTTATCCCCAGACAGGCACCAGCAATGGTATCACTGCTGGTGAATCCAGACCGATTAGAAGCGTTTCGGCAACTGGTGGCACGTCCCGTCAATCGGCGGCAATCACGGGTTGAATTGAACCAAATCAAAGATAGCCTGCTGGCAAAAGCTGACATCAACTATCAGCGAGATATTCGCCCTTGGCTGGGAGATGAAATTACCTTAGCGGTTACCTCTTTGGATTTTGACCGCAATCCAGATAATGCCGCACAACCGGGTTACTTGTTGGTGATTAGGGCAAAAGATGGGGAACGGGCACGAGAGTTTCTACAACTGTTTTATTCCAAGCAAGCGGCGACGACGACAGAAGATGTCGTGTTTGAGAAGTACAAGGGTGTCAATCTGATTTACAGACGTTCCCTAACTGCGCCAACTTCTGCGACTGCTAGTTCCAATTCACTGCAAATTCCGGAAACGTTGACGAGTGCTGTAGTTGGCGATCGCTTTGTATTATTTGCTAATCATCCCAAGGTATTGCGAGATGCGATCAACAATGTTCAAGCAGCCAACCTGAATTTAGAAGATGATGCGGAATACCAGCAAATGCTGGAAAAGCTCACAGAACCCAGAATCGGTTTGAGTTTTGTCAATATTCCTTCCCTAGCTGCGTGGATTTCCCAACAGCCTCTTCCCGCGCAAGATTCCTTTAAAAGCTCTGATACGCTTGCTCTCGCCCTCGCCTTGAATCGTCAAGGATTAGTGGCGCAAACGGCTTTACTTGGGTCACAATCGAGTGAGAGTACTCAAGAACCGAATCTTTCTGAACCAGTAAATGCCTTGCAGTATATCGATGGACAGAGTGCATTTGCGATCGCTGGAAATAACTTGAACCAACTGTGGAATCAGTTGTCAACAGGTGCGACTGGCGATGAGGCTCTTAAACCTCTACTGGAACAAGCGATTGCCAGATTGGAGTCGAACTGGGGGATTCAACTTCGAGAAGATATCTTTAGTTGGGTGCAAGGAGAATATGCCATTGCTCTGCTGCCCCGTCCAGATCAAGCTAATCCCGATTGGATTTTTGTCGCCCAAAAAACGGCGGATTCAACGGAAGGGGCAATTGAACATCTTGATGCGGTTGCCAAGGAACGGGGATTTAGTGTGGGACGGCTATCTCTCGGAGAAAAACCAATCACAGCCTGGACTAAGTTGGTGACATCGGCTAAGGCAGTTGCGGGGAAAAATGAGCCTTTGATGAAGTTAGAGGCACAAGTTGAGGGGGTTCACACCACAGTCGGGAATTATGAAATTTTTGCGACATCGATTGAGGCGATGAATCAAGCGCTAAAAGGAAGGGATAATTCTTTATTGAAGGAGGATAACTTCCAAGATGCGATCGCACCCTTACCTGTGCCGAATGATGGCTATCTATATATTGACTGGAAGCGGGGTGGAACGTTCGTAGATCGTGAACTCCCGATTGTGCGAGTGGTGGAACTCGTGGCAAAACCACTATTTGACCATTTGCGATCGCTCAGTGTTAGCAGCTACGGAATCGACAATGGCGTCCAACGGAGTAAATTATTCTTCCGGTTGGGAAATACGACCGAATAATTCGTAATTAGAAATTCGTAATTCGTAACTATAAATTCAAACCCCTGGATTACCAATCTTGCTTTCTAGGGGGTCTATGTTTAAACAGGGCTTAAATCCCAGTTTCAACATTAATTAAGAATTCCGAATTTTTAACGATTCCTAGTTCATCCTCTGGCTCACGACCTATTTTTCCAGTTAGATGACGCTAAGGAGCCATAACGAGTACTCTGAGTCAAAGGTTAAGAAAAATTAAGATGTAACGCTATCCAATTAGAGATAGGCATGGAACCGACAAAACGACCCCGAGTAAAAATTTGCTGCATTGGCAGTGTAGAAGAGGCTAAACTCGCGATTCGGTATGGCGCATCGGCGTTAGGCTTAGTCTCGGAGATGCCGAGTGGCCCAGGAATACTTTCCGAAGGGTTGATTGCCCAAGTGGCAGCGATGGTGCCGCCTATGGTTGCTTCAGTTTTACTCACGAGTAAAGCGGATACGATGGGAATCATTGCCCAGCAGCGCCGTTTGGGGGTAAATACCGTTCAAATTTGCGATCGCTTGCGATCGGGAACTTACGATGATTTGCGTCAGGCATTACCGGGAATTGCGATTATTCAGGTGATTCACGTTACAGGGACAGAATCAATAGAAGAGGCGCTTTCCATTGCTCCTCACGTTCATGGACTTTTGCTAGATTCTGGTAATCAGTCTTTACCTATAAAAGAACTGGGAGGGACAGGACGCATCCACAACTGGGAAATCAGCCGCCGCATTCGGGAGTTAGTGGATGTACCTGTGTTCCTAGCCGGTGGTCTCAATTCGGATAACATAGTTGATGCTATTCAAAAAGTAGAACCCTTTGGTGTGGATATTTGTAGTGGGGTTCGCACGGATGGCAAGTTGGATGAAGTGAAGCTATCCCAGTTTTTCAGTCAAGTTGAAGCCAGTTTCGCTAACTAGCGGATTGCTGAATTCTTGTTCACTGCACAGCTTATTCCAGCATTTTGCCTGAATTTTGCACAAAAATGGGTAATGGTCATCGTCGTACTGTTTTTTGTGCTTTTTGTAATCGAATTCAATCGCAAGCCACAGTAAGCGCAGTTGTTGCCAAGTCGAGCAATTTTGTATTTGACAGGCAACGGCGTTGCGCCACTGTTGCAGTTGGCGGTAACTGATAAATTGTCCGCCTTTATCTCGGCGATGGACGAATACCACGTACTTCCAGCATTCAACGCGCACAATTAGGTGCTTGGGTATTTTTAAGAGTTGCGCTATGCAACTGATAGTAATGCGGAATTTTTGATGGGGTTGGAGACGGCGAAATAGAACAGTCATGATAGTTTTATGCTCGATCCCCCCTAACCCCCCTTAAAAAGGGGGGAAAAGAAATGAGGAAGTTAGAGAAATTTTGCTGTGTTCTGAGGAGGGGTGGTTCAAAGAGATGATTATTGTCTTTGCTCGGTATAGGCTGCACCTCTGTCAAAAAGGCAGACATAAACGCGCCCATTACAAGGTTTTTCGTGCCAACCCGCCCACACCTCCAGCAAAGAGGTAGAACCGGATGTAGAGATTAAAGCCTCGTCAACCCCAGTCAAAATATACATAGAGCAATATTCATCGTCTTTGACGCCAATGGCTGTAAGTATCGACTGAATCTGTTGGCTGTGTGTGACTAGTTCCCAACTTTCTTCTCGAAAGGTTGACTGGTCAAGCTTTTTCATCTTTCCAGTCTGCGATGTTGGTATCATAGAGCTATCCTTCCCATGCAAGTGGGATGTTTTAGGAAAGGCGATCGCTCTGATGTTTTTCGGGCACTAGAGCGATCGCTTGATCGTGACAACATTCATTAAAGGCTACGCTCGTAGCCAATGTCAAGTAAAGGATGGGTCTAATTAGATTGAGGGTTCGGGAACTAGCGGCTGAAAAGGGCTGGACGCTCAGAGAAGTCTCCACTCGAACAGGAATTCCTTACAGCACCGTCAAAAATTACGCTCAATCTCCCAGTCTGGCAACGGTAGACTATACAGCTTTGCAGAAGTTAGCCCGTGTATTTGATGTGATCATGGACGATTTAGTTGAAGTGTTGGAAGAGTAGGCGAAGTGCGCTATCTTTACACAATCCAATCACCAGCCTCTCATGTTCATGGACACTTGTAGTGCAGGCATCTTGCCTGCGAACAAAAAATAAGCGGGCATTTTGCCCGCTCTATCGCCTGATTACACTTGGGTTGTATCTTCAGTACTCAATTGCTCTTCAATCGTGCCAATGGCGGCATTGAGTCCAGCTAACCTAATCTCCAAGTCATCTCGAATCGACTTGAGAAACTTGAGCTTGCGCTCTAGGCTAGTTTTCCGAGAGACGGGTTCTCCACCGCAGTAAGAGCTATTCCAATTCCAGTTCCAGAAGGGAAACATAATTTAACTTACCCATGTAACTCTATTCTCATGTTGGCTAATGAACTTGTTGAATAGCCATCTTGGTGAGGGTGGGAAAACCGATCCCTTTTCGAGAGGGATGAATACCACACGGTAGAGGCACGATTGTTTCCTACACAGTTCCGCTTTTTAGTGCAGCGAGCTGAAACGGCTGTATAATCACCGCAGTTGTCATACAGCACTTATAAAATGGCTCGATTAAAAATTGTAAACAACTATGATAGTAGTTTTACTCTCGATCCAGAAGCGAGAGAAAACTTATTTAAGTTATTAACCAACGAATCTTTTTTGAATCAAATTGCCGGACAAGTACAATGCCAAACCATTGAATTTACTGAATTACTGTTTCAACCCGTTCCCTATACCTCCACAACTCCCAAAGGAATGCCAGCGGAGTTCGAGCAGTACCATGAATCAGATGATTATGTCATCATTAACGTGCCGCCCAACTTCATGTTCCAAGCCAAAATTTTTAAACCCAGCCGCCTCTGTGCGATTTATCGAAAAGTTGCTTAAAATCTAAACGTTTCATAATGCAATCAGAAACACAAATTCTTTCTCTAACTGAACTGGACTATATTCCTTATTTGGACGAGGCGGGAAATTTACCTGAAGCATTGCAGGGCAAAATTGGTGTTTACGCTATTTTTGACCAAGAGAAAAACCTGCAATTTGTCAACTATTCCCGTGACGTTTATCTCAGCCTGAAACAGCATTTAGTCCGTCAGCCGCAATCCTGTTATTGGCTAAAAATACAAACTATCGATCGCCCCAATCGGACTCAATTAGAAAATATCCGGCAGGCGTGGATTGAAGAAAATGGCACGATACCCGCTGGAAATGCTTCAGATGAAGCAGCATGGACTCAGCCCATTGATGCCAAATTAACAATGACGGATGAGGAAAAAGACAGCTATGAAAAAAGCGATGGTTTGACGCAAATAAAGCTTTTAAAACAAGTGGCGAGGCGAGTGGAATCACAAATCATAGAAACGCTAAAATCTCGTGGGGCGCAAACAGAAATTCGCTTTAATCCGAAGTTGAAAGAGAATGGCTTACTTGACCTGAAATAGAGGCATATCCCCTTTGGGGGATTCCATAAGCCTTTAGATTAGTACAATTTTGGGAAACAGTTAGATGTTGAATGACATCTATAGTTGGTATATAAATAGCAACACTTTCCTGAACCGCTCATGACGCCGACGCTGCTTAACAATCGCTATCGGATACTCCGGACGCTGGGTGCTGGTGGGTTCGGTAATACGTTTCTTGCCCAAGATACCTATATGCCTTCGGGACGGCAATGCGTAATTAAGCAGCTTAAGCCAGTGACACATGACCCCCAAGCCTACAAGCTAGTGCAAGAGCGGTTTCAGCGAGAAGCGGCGGTTCTAGAAGAACTGGGCGAGGGAAACAATCAAATTCCCCGATTGTATGCATATTTTTCAGAAACTGGGCAGTTTTACTTAGTACAGGAATACATCGAAGGCGACACCTTGACTCAAAAGGTGGAAAAGGGAGGTTCGCGGAGTGAGAGTGAGGTAACGAAGATTCTCGTCAGTTTGTTACCTGTGCTGGATTACGTCCACAGCAGACGGATGATTCACCGCGATATCAAGCCGGATAACGTGATTACCCGGCAACGGGATGGATTGCCGGTGCTGATTGATTTTGGTGCTGTCAAAGAAGCGATGACGACAGTGGTAAATATGCCTAGTCATCCCCCTCAATCGATGGTAATTGGCACGCCTGGGTTTATGCCAGCCGAACAAGCAGGGGGACGCCCGACTTATGCAAGCGATTTGTACAGTTTGGGATTGACGGCGGTTTTTTTGCTCACGGGCAAAATTCCTCAAGATTTGCCAACCGATAACCATACGGGTGAGATTTTGTGGCGTCAATATGCTCCAACTGTCAATGCTAACTTGGCGACGGTTCTCGATCGCGCCATTCGCTTCAATGCGAGCGATCGCTTTTCTACTGCGAAAGAAATGCTCAATGCCCTACAATCCGGCAATGACATTTCTCAAATGGATACCGTAGCAGTTGCTCCGGGAGGCTTGCCACAACATCCCAACCGTTCCAACCCACCTTCCCCCCGACAAACCGTTCCCGTCGGTAATACTCCAGCCATTCAAGGAAATAAGCGCAATCCCCTGCTCATAGCGGCTTTGGTAGCGGCAGGATTTCTGGTTGCTGGCGTGGGAATTGGTTTGAGTTTATCCCGTTCACCGGAACCTTCCAGTTCCGTCGCATCAAACTCTGAGTCTACTTCAGAACAAGAAACATCTAGGCAACAGACAAATTCGAACAATTCGCGATCGCGATCGTCTGATTCCGAGTCTATCTCAGAACCTCCCTCATCCCGAACAACTGCACGTCGTTCACAACCTACCGAATCTCAACCTGAGGCAATTCCGTCTGAATCTCGCTCCCAGCGCGAGTCTCAAACATCCTCTCAAACACCTCCTCTATCCTCCCCATCACAACCGATTTCAGTTCCTCCACCCGAAACAGGCAATAATCAAAACTCTAACCAGATTGCGAGAATTCCTAGCTTTGCCCCAGGAACTCAACAAAGTTATGTCAAAGAGGAGTTAGGCAAACCGACCAAGTCAACGAAGGGCTTATGGAATACTCGTGCCTTATTGTATGAGGACTACATACCCGGTCAGGTCAGTTTAGGATATTTGTACGAGCCCAATTCTGGGCGTATTCGCCAAACAGAGATATCCTTTGCTGAATCGGTTGACTTGCAAACGATGTCAAGCACCTTGGATCGAATATTGAATAACAACGCCTCAGCAGATATCAAGCAAGGACTCGAAAAGGTATATCAGAACAGATCCACTCGCTATCGGTTCGTGAGTGGTCGGAACAATCGTTTGAAAGGGGTGATTGAACGCAATGAACCGGGACGCATTTATATTGGGGTTTGGGAGGCAGATTTGCATTAATCAGGATTTTTTGGGTTGCCATTCTTTGTGTAACTAATGATTAAACACTTACCCAAAAGACTATTGAGGCTACTAACTTTACTTACTTTTAGTATCTTAATAGTTTTATTACCAATATTGCTTCAAGTTTCCTCAGCTCAGAATTCCCCCTATTTAGCGACTTTTAATCAAGTTTGGCAAGAAGCGAATGAAAACTTTTTCGATCCAAACTTTAACGGGGTGGATTGGAAAGCCATGCCAGAAAAATACCAGGCTCAAGCCAAGCAAGCTCAATCAAGAGGAGAACTTGCTATTATCATCAATCGTATGCTTTCCGAGTTGAATACTTCTCATACTCACTTCTACACTCCAGATGAACCAGCTTACTATCAACTTTTAGGAATTTTTTATCCAAGAAGCACTGACTTAAAAAATCAGATTAAAAGTTTTTTTCCGAATGGGAAGATAGAATATAGCGATATTGGCATTTTTACTAAAGATATTAATGGTAAAACTACTGTTCGTGCTATTTTAGATGGAACTCCAGCAGCTAAAGCAGGACTTTTGGTTGGAGATGAAATTCTGAGCGTTGATGGGCTACCCTTTCAACCAATTCAATCTTTTGCAGGTAAAGCAGGTCAAGAAGTCAAGCTGCTGATTCAGCGCACTCCTAATCCTAGCAGTCAGCAAGAAATCGCTGTCACACCCAAAATGTTTGATGCCGTCACGATGTTTTTGGATGCGATGAAAGCGAGTACCCAAGTGATTGAACGCGAGGGTAAGAAAATTGGCTATGTTCACATTTGGTCTTATGCAGGAGACCAATACCAGGAACAGCTTGAGGAAGATTTAATTTATGGCCGCCTCCTCGATGCGGATGTGTTAGTTTTGGATTTGAGAGACGGATGGGGAGGTGCACCTCTAACTGCTCTCAATATCTATACAGCACAAAATTTGAGCGTAACTAATATTTCCCGAAATGGCAGGCGATATGTATCTAATTCTGCCTGGAAAAAGCCCGCAGTCATGCTGGTAAATGAAGGAAGCCGGAGTGCTAAAGAAATTTTGGCCTTTGGTTTTCAGCAATATGAGATTGGGCCTGTAGTTGGCGCTAAAACGGCGGGGGCTGTGGTTGCGGGCCGTCCTTTCATCATGCCGGATGGCAACTTGCTGTACATTGCTGTTGCCGATGTATATGTTAATGGAGAGAAGCGATTAGAAGGCGAAGGAGTTACACCAGATATTACAGTTCCTTTCTCCTTAGAATATGCTCAAGGAGCAGATCCACAAAAAGAGCGAGCGCTAGAGATTGCCCTACAAGCTGTGCCGCAACCTCAAAAACTCGCTCCATAATTGCAAGATGCATAGAAAGCGCATGGTGTCTAATCTGAACATAGGAGTCAGAATTCAGGAGTCAGAATTCAGGAGTCAGAATTCAGGAGAGGGAATTTTTCATTTTTTCGTTGTGAGCTTTAGCACATGGGCGTCTAACTGGAAATCCCACCTACTTCTGAATTAGGCTGGGTTACAAGCGTATCCTTATTCTCACCCGCATCCTGTTGAGGTGTGCTCTCAGGCAGTGGATTGCTTTGAGGAATTAAATCAGGCGGATTTACAGTCATAGAAGAAGTGAGAGGTCGTTGTTGCAATTGCTCTCTCAAGTGAATATTGGCTAGCGCCAAGTTTTGTGTGAGTGCTGCATTGTTAGCTGCTTTGATCTCCGCATCCGCCTGCGTGGCTTGACTGATATACCCTTCCACATCTTTCTGGATGATGTTTTCTACACTGGACGCAAAAACGGCATAGGCTTCTTGGTGAGTTGTGGCTTCTTTATAAGGACCGCTGAGCTGGAAAAATTGCCAGCCTTCGATCTTCATCGCCTCTGCGGAGTTGCGATAGCGGCGATAGTTTTCACCATAATGAAAGAGTTCTTCTACCGCTGCACTAATGGCAACAGCCTGACTCAAACCAAACGCTGTCCACCCAAAAAGTTCTCTTAGTTGAATGTTTCTAACATTTGCACTATTCACGCTCACTAAGGCAGGAACAATCACGCCTCCAATAATCGTGATTAGTCGCAGAGAGTAGTGTCGGCTACGAGATTTTGTCGCTCGACTTTCTAACCATAAAACTTGATCGAGCCAGCGGCTTTTCATAAAGCGCTTCTGCAAGTCTGATAGCTCGATCATGTCGATCAAATTACCCATCTCTTGTTTGAGATAGTTCTGATATGTATCCTTTTTTGGCATAGATAGTATGTCCCCTGGTTTTCGTAGACTACCCAATTTTTATTCGTCAAACTTCATCTATCCCCACAGAAAATTTGCGTTCTGTGTTCGATACTCAAGAATGCAGGAGTTGAGACAAAATCTCCCTAATGACCTCTGCTAGCTGATCAGGATGCTCGCTTAGGTTAATTGCCTGCATCTTTCCTGAAGCGGCTAGTTGCTTTGCTCTCAAATCTGTTGCTTCCCCACGTAGAGCGGCGGCAAGTTTATCCGCAGTTCGTCCCGTTCCATCTAGAGCGATCGCAGGGCGATCAGCTAGCACACTGTACCGTACATCTTGGAAGGTAATTTCCCCCCCGTTGACTACCAGTGTGACAGAGGGCAATTCTGCCGACAGCACAGTAGCCGTGTGCGATAGCCATGGGGATTCATCGCCCCAATTCGAGCCTGGAACTAGGAGAAAGTGAGTGTGGTGTGGTTCTAAGGAAGCGGCATCTGGATTAGAGGAAGTCTGATCAGGAAGTACTACTGTACCGGTCGCCGCCACGCCAATTAACGGAAATGTAGCCCCAATTGCACTACGGGCTCGACCGATAAAACTCATGATGCCAGCATCTGTACCACCATCTACAACAATGACTCCTAGTTCTTCAGCTAATGGAGCGATCGCTTCTACAAAAAGCTGTTCCAAGCGGCTCTTATCGCTGTCGCTGATGCCACTGGCTCCACCCACCAACACTAAAGTAGGGCGTGCCGCCTGAAGTCCTAGCTTCTGCAGTGCCTCAGGCAACTTGTCCGGGCTATCAACTTGAACTACATCAGCTATGTGTTCATTAGCAAAGGTATATCTACAGGGGGTTTCCATTTAGGGATAACGAGGTGAAAAAAGTGTTGACCATAAGTTTAACTGGGTCGAGAGCGTTCGTCTCCGGACGATTTTGTGAACAATAGCGGTGAGGCTTAAGTGGAATGTCACTCAAATCAGCATCTAACGATAGCTGAAAGCCTTGGGAATTCGTAGAATGGGCACTGCCCACCGTCCTTAAGTCAGTGCCATTCGGTTTAAGTGAGCGATCGCAATCTTGATCAATTCTGAAGGATGAATGTAGCAAAAATTCTCACCATCTCACCCAGACCTGAATGATCGCTTGTTCACCGTTCATCCTGAGATCAGTCAGAATGTACAATTCACACTGTTGGTTGACCTGCCATTTCCAAGGCTTTGGGAAAATCTACGACCTTTTCATTAGCCTTCCAATAATCAAACTTGGTTGTATCGATATGTTCAACAATCCCTCCTAATTGGCGTACCTGTTGCACCATATCACCCGTACCACCAGGCGCATCTCCGCCTTTACCATCCCACAAAACAACCAGCCTCACCCGCTCGATGCCGTACATTAAGGTGGAATAGAGTGCCCAGCGATTATTGCGCTCAAATGCATTTTCCCCTTCCGGTACCTTTCCGAGTCGGTCGGGTTGGAGGTGAATGGTTACATTAGGGTGACTCTGGATGTTATAAAAACGCTCCACCCAGTCATCTCCCACAAAGCTCACCGACTCCTGAATAAACTTAGCCTGAGGGAAGGGAAGAAAAATTTCCACTTTCATATTGCGTCGCAAGCAAGCTTCAATGAACAGAAGATCTCCACCACAAGCGGCTCCTGGCGCAATTGCCGTACATCTGGAAGAAGGGTTTAGCTTATTCAATGCCTGCTCAATTTTTTGGTGTGCTTCACTTTCCATCCCTTTTGGAAAACGAGGTTGCGAACGATTCGGGTGATCGATCATATGACCGGAAAAGAGGATAACTTGGGTCGGTTCCTGCTCTGTCTCATCTGCAAACACTTGCTGTTCGTTTTCAAACCGACGCAGTTCTGCACACAGGACATCGATACCAGCTTGCACATACTCCGGTCGGAAGGAAAGCGCCTCAAATAACTGAAGTTGACCGAGTGTAGCTTTTAAAGCAAATTTACTTTTTCCTGCTAGAGTTAGTGCTTTTTTGTAAGCTCTAGTCACCTGTTTCGGGTCTTGTGCAGTACAGACTGTCAAATCCCCTAAAGAGGCAAATATCCAATAATTGTTGTCATCACGTTTAGCGACACTATCCAGACAAAATTGAACTGCGCCTTGTAACCCAGGTAACTGTTGTCTGAGTGCTTCCTCTTCTGGGTCATGATCTGTACCCACCCGTTGCGCTAGATGATCGCAAGCGGCTAACAACATGAGGGCGTTGATACCCGCATAATAGTGATTTTGATCTAAACGATAAGCCTGAAGATAGGTTTGAATGGCTTTAGTGAGTAAGTGAACAGACTCATAAGCTGCCTGCAATCGCTCCTGCTCTTGAGTTATGTTTTTCCATTCCTTCGTCCATTTTTCTTTGTAAATTCGTGCCAAATTACAGATTGCTTCAATATTGGTGGGTTCATCCTGTAGCAATCCCTCTAATTTCACGATCGCCTCATCCGATTGCTTGAGTCGGTTGAGGTTAAATGCTTCCTTGAGCCGGAATTCTGTATTGGTTGAATTAATTTTCAAGCCTTGGCGATATTCTTTTAATGCCAACGCATAATTCTCTAATTCTGTCAATACTTTCCCTGCTTCAGCGATCGCTTCTTCTTGAATCAGGGGATTTTTGACTTCTTCGGTTAGTAACAACACATCGCCAATGCGTTTTTGCCGTTTAGCGATGGTTACCCGTTCCTTCCACTCTCTGTACTCCTGCCAGTACCCTGTTGCTAGGGGAGTCTGTAAGGATTTGCGATCGGGTTCTTCTAAACCCGTCAATAAATTGAAAAGTGGACTGTGAATCCGGTTACGGTCTGATTCCCAAGTCGCACGAATGGTTTTAATAATCGCCTGCTTATCTTTTTCCAAATATTGGGGGTCTGGGCAACCCGTATCATCACAGCGATAAGGAAGGGTGCGGACATTAAAAATATCGTAAGGCATATAAGCCCGACCGCACTGAATGTGAACCACTCCTCGCTTGCGGAGAGCGTGGCGAATTCCTAATTCATAAAACACATTCGCATTATCAATACTCAGGTCAGCCAGCACCAAATCAGCCAGCAAAATCTCCTGAAGCATATCGGTTAAAATGTCGCCGCTAGCAGTTTCCTCATCTGCCCGAAATGACTCAAAACCTGCTTCTTCCAACGCTGGCTTAATTAAGTTTTGATAAATGCTATTAAAGTCAATCCAGCGTCCATCTGGCCCTTTTTTGCGACCAAATGGCATGACGACAAAGGCATGAGGTAATCCCTTAGGGTTTGGTTTTTTTTGCTCCTGTTTCGCGGTTTTCCCTGCTTGTTCTGGGATTACTTCTGCTGCCGTGACGGTGATTTCTTCAACCGTCTGTTTTTTGGGCAATAGGACAGGAGAAATTGTAGAGGGTACGGGCTGATTCTGGACTTCAGTTAACAAATCGCTGGTTTTAGCGTGTAAGTCGGTAACCGCTTGACGCATTTGGGTGATGTGTTGGTTATGCTGGCTCCAGAGAACTTTTTCGGTAGCAATCACCAGTTTGAAAAATGCTTCACCTGTGCGTTCTTCTGGGTTTAAGCCTTGCCAATAGTCGCGAATGAGGTTGAGTTCAAGAATCAGTTGATTGTAATTGTTGACTCGCTCATCAAGACGGGACACTTCCAGCCAAATGGTTAACGCAGTACCTAGTGAGGTGGTAAACGCGACCCAGACTTCTAAGTTTCCTCCCAAACTCGTCGAGAGACTTAAATTCCCGCCTAAGCCAGCAATAAAAGCGCTAAAAGCAGCAAAGGTAAAAATCCCGATTTGAAAGCGAGTTCGCGTGGTGTAGAGGGTTTCAATTTCTTGGGAATGCCATCTAAGTTGCGCTTCTAAGCGATCGCGCAGGTAATCCTGGGCCAGCAAATCCGTAAAACCCGGATCGCCGTTTTGGACTTCAGGGGAATCATGGGGTGGAATGTTGCCCGTATAAGGTGTGAGGGTTAAGTTGGGCCCAACTGTTTCCATTACCTGACGCTGAATCGCTGTTACTCGATCAGATAGCCACTGATGACGAGTGGGTTGCCCTTGCAAAAGAGTGCGGTAGAGATAAATTTCTTTTTTAATTTCTTGTGCACCGGTTCTGAGAACCCGCCAGTATTGCCCTTGTTGCAGTTTGTTGGCAAAGAACAAGACTATAGCGCTAACCATAGGGACTAATATCAAACTGATCCTGAGAATTTCTCTGATTGGGGATGCGCCTTGATCAATCTCAGAGGTGAGGACAGCTAACAGGGTAGCAACAACAGCGAGTGCGATCGCACTTCCCCGCAGTCTCTGATATTGCTGTGAAGCGGCTGAAGCATTTGTTTGCAGTTCAGCGTAACGCTGCCAAGCTGTTTCTAGAGCTAAAGATTGCTCATGGGTAATGGTATTTTCAATGCTCGAAGGCTGCATCCCTGGCTTCTCTCCTGTTTCAAACTGCTGCGGAAGCTGAACTGAATCTCTTGGTGTAGCGGCATCTGACTCAAAACGGCTTGAGTAGAATTTCGCCTCACAGAGAATTTGACAAAAGCCTTATTCTGATGCCTATGGTTAAAAATATTAATCATGCATCTATCTAAGGGCTGAAATTCTTCTATATTAATCTACTAAAATGCGATCGCCCAGGTAGCAATTTAATTGTATTGTCGCCACTGGCTGAGGCAATGAGTTCATGTTTATTCCGTAACTTAGTTCGGTTTATTTGCGTCTACCTCCTCAATAGCCTTCACTCTCTTATGGACACAGATGCACCTCATAACGCCCCTGTATAGGAAAATAAGGCTGTAGCAAGTCCGCAGGTCAAGTGATGAGTGAGGTTGCTGTGACAGCATTTTTATTCGTAACCGATTTGGACAATACCTTAGTGGGTGATGACAATGCTCTTAAGGAACTTAACCAGCAACTGAGTCAGCATCGCCAGGAATACGGCACAAAGATTGTCTATGCAACGGGGCGATCGCGTCAGATATACCACGAACTAAAAACTCAAAAGCAACTCCTAGACCCAGATGCTCTAATTGCGGCAGTGGGGACAGAAATTTATGATGATGATGGTCAAAATACTCCCGATTCAGCTTGGTCAGAACAACTGTCCCAAGGTTGGGATCGAGATTTGATTGTGGCAACAGCTGCCCATTATTCTGATCTCGTTCCCCAACCCGACTCAGAACAGCGTCCATTTAAAGTCAGCTATTTTCTGACGGAAGAAGCAGCAGTGGAAGTCTTACCTAGATTAGATTCACTGCTTGCCGAGCGAGGTCTTGATGTGAAGTTGATTTATAGCGGGAGTAAAGATCTCGATATTTTGCCTCGTAAAGCTGACAAAGGACTCGCCGTGCAGTTTCTCCAGCAAAAGTGGGGCATGGATGGCACAAAAACGGTAGTGTGTGGAGATTCTGGAAATGATATTGCTCTGTTTAGTGTAGGAGAAGCACGAGGCATCATTGTCGGCAATGCCAGACCGGAACTCCGCAAATGGTACGATGAAAACCCAGCCGATTATCGGTACATGGCTCAAGCGCGCTGTGCAGGTGGTATTCTAGAAGGCTTGCAATACTTCAAATTCCTAAGCAATTAGATCAATGCAAGTTGCAGGTTGAAGGTTAGTAAAGGGTGAAGGTTAGTCAGTTAGCAAGCCAGTTCACGGGTTAGCTAATTAATTCATGCTGTTTACTTAACCTTCAACCTTCCAACCTTTCAACCTTCAACGTTCCCAACTTTCTAACCCTCTGATTCATGATTAGTTACCTCAAGGGGACACTCGCGAGTATTCAAAAAAGCACTGGCAATCGTGTCACTTTAATTCTAGAAGTCAATCAAATCGGCTATGAATTACAAATTCCTCGGCGTCTGTCTCAAGAACTGCAAGCGGCGTCGCCAGAAGTGGTGCAAGTCTATACTCATCTGCAAATTCGGGAAGATCAACAAATACTGTACGGCTTTGCCACCGCAGCAGAACGAGATTTGTTTCGTCAGTTGATCGGTGTGAGTGGAATAGGGGCGCAACTAGCGATCGCTTTAATCGACACTCTGGGATTGCCAAATTTAGTACAAGCGATTGTTACGGGGAATATTCGGGCTTTATCTAAAACTCCCGGTGTGGGAAACAAAACCGCAGAACGCATTGCCCTAGAACTAAAAACTAAACTAGCCGAATGGCGTCAACTCGCTGGGGTCGCAACACCCGCTACTGCCACTGGGCCATCGCCCAGTATCTTAGAAGATGTAGAGATGACGCTACTGGCATTGGGCTATGAAAACACCGAGATTGCCCAAGCGCTGGATGCCATCAGCCAAGACTCTTTGCTCGCGAAAAATCCCAATGCTGAAGAATGGATTAGAAGTGCAATCGCATGGTTAAGCCAGTAAGCCAGTTCCAGTGAATGCGATCGCTCTAGGTTAACTTGAGTCTATTCATCTCACAGCCGGACTACCCACACTTGGTTAAGCGATCGGCAAAATTTGTGCATAACCTTCAACGGTTGAGAGATACAGAGAAACAAACCAATAATCTGTTATCCAACCCATGGAAGCCTATTAATGTTACAAAAAACAACAACGCCATTGAAACTATATCAACGACAAGAATTACGAAATTTTAAGGGAAATGCGGAATTTCGGTTCCTGCAATTGATGTAGAACTGTAGTGATTAGTGTAGGGTGGTGGAAATGACTATCCAGTGAAAAAAGATTAAACAGCTTAGTACACAAGCAAGATTTTTTCTGCCTTAGGTTTGCCTAAAAATAACTTGACTATTTCTGGTAGGGTACGGCATCAGCATCCCAACCCTTGCCTAAATATTAATGTTGCCATGCCCTAAAAAAACAGATTTATTTTTGGACAACTCCTTATATGAAATCGCTAACTGAATGAATGCTACAAATAAGAGTTCTTAAGGACTGATGCTTTGAAATGAATTTGTAACAAATAAAAACTATTTAATATTAGAGCATTCTACCTTATGGCACTATTTATGCTAGCTTCCTAGGTTTAGGGAAAAGCTCTCTTTTCCCCTGTTCGCTCCCCAAATTCTGTTCGTGAAGCCTCCGAAAAAAGTAAGGGTTTTGGGGGAAGCAGTAGCTTTGTTTAGCAACTTAATCAGGAATAGTTACTTTAAATGGAATTAAATAGGTCATGAAAACTATCAGTAAATGGATAGTAGTAGGAGTTTTTGAACTCATCTTCTGTTTTTGGCTTTTGGGGAATGCTGCCAATTTGGTCAGCTCTCCAAGCAATATTAAGGTTTGGTGGGGAGTTATATGCTACCTACTAGGATTGCTGGTTTTACCAGGAGCATCTCTAGGCTATGCAGGTTCTAAAGTCTATCAAGCAAAACTTCGACAGAAGCAGCTAAAAAATGCTTTTCCTGATGACGAAACCTCCCTAATAGAACTGTTGGATTATCAGAAGTAAACTGTCATGAATTTTCTTTTTCGTCGCTTTCTAAACACAGCAGGAATTGTCGCTGCTCTTGGAATTATTACATCGGGTTGTGGCGTGGTTCCGGGCACCAGTTCCAAGTCGATACCCCCTGGATATGTGGGTCTAAAGGTCGAGCTTTACGGCAAAAACCGTGGCATTCAAAATGCAACAATCAGTACGGGACGTGTCTGGTATAACGGTTACACCGAAGAGATCATCATTTTTCCAGACCATGTTCAGTATTACATCCTAACTTCTGCAACTAACGAAGGGTCTCCAACTGATGAAAGTATTACATTCGGTGTAGGTGGAACTAGTGTTAATTCTGATATCTCACTTTCGTACTTCTTTAACACGGATAAAATTAAAGACTTCTACGGGAAGTACTTGAAAGATCCAGAACAGTTCAAATCAACCCTGGTACGCAGCGAAACTCGGAATTGCTTTAACCAAGAAGCTACGGGGCTAAAACCTGAAGAAATTGTCGGTAACAAACAGGCACAATTGCTGAAAAACGTACAAGGTTGTTTGAACAATAAATTTAGTCCGGTTGGAGTTACTTTCGACTCGGTGGGTTTTGTGAGTAAACCCCGATTCGATAAGTCAATCGAAACGCAAATTACGGCTCGTTTTCAAGCTGAACAGCAGGCAGTAGCAGCGAAAGCCCAGCTAGAAGTTGCCGAAGCTGAGGCGAAGCGAAAAGCTGCTGAAGCCCGTGGTGATGCTGAAGTAGCTCGTATTCAATCATCAAGCGTTTCTCCCCTCACAATCCGCATGAAGGAGTTAGAACTACAACAAAAAATGATTGAAAAGTGGAATGGTATTCTACCCGTTTATCAGGGAGGTACGGCACCCTTCCCCTCATTCGATCCAAATGCGGGTCGGTCAGTTCAACCCAGTAAATAGCTTAAATTCAGAACTAGTGCTAATGCGATCGCATTTCATGAAAGCGACTGAAGCTAGAGCGATCGCGTTTAGATCGAATCTCCTGTTTAGTTCAAAAAAGTACAGTCAATAATAGGGGCACGGGAAATCTGTGCCCCTAAAGCCTTGATACGTTACTAGGCAGTGTTGTCTAACAGAGCAACATCCCGTTAAAGGTGAACCATGCCCACCTTACTCCTTAGGCCTCATCGAGGGCAGCAATTCCTGGGAGTTCCTTACCTTCGAGCAACTCCAAACTAGCACCACCGCCAGTGGAAATGTGGCTCATTTGGTCAGCAACACCAACTTTTTCCACAGCCGCAACGGAGTCACCACCACCAATGATAGTGGTTGCCCCAGTCTTGGTCAGGTCAGCTAACGTGCGTGCGATCGCTTCCGTTCCCACGGCAAACTTATCAAACTCAAACACACCCATCGGCCCATTCCAAATTACGCTCTTGCATTGTGACAAGGCATCTTGGAACACCTTCACAGAATCCGGGCCAATATCCAAACCCATCCACCCATCGGGGATAGAGTCAATGCTGACGGTTTGAGCGTTCGCATCAGGTGCAAAATTATCTGCCACGACGACATCGGTAGGCAGTAACAGCTCAACGCCTCTCTCTTTCGCCTTGGCTTCCAAGGATTTAGCTAGTTCCAGCTTATCTTCTTCCACCAAAGACTTACCTACATTCAAGCCACGGGCTTTGTAGAAGGTAAAGATCATACCACCGCCAATGAGCAGCTTATCTACCTTCTCCAGCAAGGTTTCAATTACGCCAATTTTGCTAGAAACTTTAGAACCACCAATAATTGCGGCTAGGGGCTTTTGAGGATTTTCGATCGCACTTTGGAGATACTGAAGTTCCTTCTCGATCAAGTATCCTGCTACGGAAGGCTTCAGGTAATGCGTTACCCCCTCCGTTGAAGCATGAGCCCGGTGTGCTGTTCCAAAGGCATCATTGACATAGATATCAGCCAAGGCGGCTAACTGCTTTGTAAACTCTGGGTCATTCTTTTCTTCTCCAGCATGGAAGCGGAGATTTTCCAGTAACGCGACTTGACCATTGTCCATCGCGTCAATCTGAGCCTTAACGGCATCTCCGATACAGTCATCACACTTGACAACCGTTTGACCGAGTAGTTCTGAGAGACGATTAGCGACTGGCGTCAGACGTAAACTCTCTTTAACTTGTGCTTTGGGACGCCCTAAATGGCTGCACAGAACAACCTTGGCATTTTTCTTAATTAAATCTTGGATTGTCGGTAAAGCGGCACGGATGCGAGTATCATCAGTGATTGTACCATTGTCATCTAATGGCACATTAAGATCTGCTCGCACTAATACCCGTTTTCCGGCTAAATCGGACTCAGATAAATCTGCTACAGTTTTTTTGGACACAGCAATAATCTCCTAATGGCCTTTATCTGATGCTCTGTGCTTTGATCAGCGCGAAGCGTGATTATAGGTTTGATGAGTACTGTAGAGAATCACTCTAGGTACCATCTCAATGCTGAAGGCGAGAGTATTTATTCTCAAGCCCGTCCACATTTTACCGGAGTCCGTGTCCCTACAGATGCGTACGATGTTTAAGACTGTTTTGTTTCCCGTTGACCAAAGCCGAGAAGCCCGCGAAGCTGCTGAAGTCGTTGCCAATATTGTGCAAAAGTACGGCAGTCGCTTAGTCCTGTTATCGGTAATAGAAGAACCTAATCCAGAAGAAGCCTCCCCAACCCCGGAGACTATGGCTTCACCAGAGATTGTTGCAGAATTGTTAAAGCAAGCTCATGCCCTCTTTGCCCAGCAAGGAATCGATGCCGATACCATGACGCGATCAGGGATGCCTGCTTTTACAATTTGTGATGTCGCCGACGAAATTGGGGCTGATCTTATTATTATGGGCTGTCGTGGACTTGGCTTAACTGACGAAGGTGCAGCCGAGAGCGTCACCAATCGAGTGATTAATTTATCTCCTTGCCCAGTTTTGATTGTTCCTTAGGGAAAAAAATCAGCTTGTGCTGATGCCCTAATGGTAGGGTGGGCACTGCCCACCCCACTCTAGGGGAAAAATTACTTTAACCGTTCTTGTACATACGCTCCCAACTCATGAATTGAGACACGTTCTTGCTGAAGTGTATCGCGATCGCGGACGGTAACTGTATCCAGCCATGATGGGTTCTCGCCATACCCTAGCGTATCGAAATCAATCGTTACACACAAAGGCGTCCCTACCTCGTCATGGCGACGGTAGCCTTTACCAATGTTGCCTGTATCTTCATAGAAGACTCGCCCAAAACCCATTGCCTGAAGATTTTGTTTAATTTGTTTGGCTTTATTGACAATCTCTGGCTTATTGCGAGCAAGGGGTAGAACAGCAACTTTGATGGGGGCTAAGTGAGGCTTAAGTTTGAGGACGATGCGCCGCGACCCATTATCTAGCATTTCATCCGTGTAAGCTTCAGTTAACACCGCTAACACCCCACGATCTAATCCTGCCGATGGTTCAATCACAAATGGCACAATTGCTTGGTTCGTTTGGGGATCGGAAATCACTAGCTTAGCGGTGCTATCTGAATTTGACTCCACTTTCGCCGTTATGTTGTAACTAGACTGGCTGCGCGTGTGTGAACCGAGATCGAAATCCGTGCGGTTAGCAATACCCTCCAACTCCTCGAAACCGTGAGGGAAGCGGTACAAAATATCTACTGTGGCTTTCGCGTAATGCGCCAGTTCATCCGGATTTTGGGGATACGCCTGCAAGTTATCACTACTCAGGCCCTGCATCCGCCACCAGCGCAACCGCTCATCAATCCAGTGCTGATGCCACTGTTCGTCTGTTCCAGGCTGCACGAAATATTCGATCTCCATCTGCTCGAACTCGCGCACTCGGAAGATAAAGTTACGTGGCGTAATCTCGTTACGAAATGCCTTACCAATTTGAGCAATACCAAAGGGTAAGCGGCGTGATGTTGAATCAACCACGTTCTTGAAGTTTGTGAAGATTCCCTGTGCTGTTTCCGGACGAAGATAAGCGTAGGATTCTTCGTCCGCAATCGGCCCAACAGTGGTTTTAAACATCATGTTAAAAGGACGGGGTTCCGTCAAATCGCTGGAACCACACTTTTCACAACGTCCGTTTTTCAGGTGATCTGCTCGCCAGCGACTCTTGCAATTGCGACAGTCCACCATAGGGTCAGCAAAGGTTGCTTCATGACCTGAGTAACGCAGCACCAAACGATGAGTCAAAATCGCTGCATCCAGTCCTTCTACATCATCGCGTTCATAAACATTGGCACGCCACCAAGCAGCTTTGAGATTATTTTTCAGTTCGACACCTAATGGGCCATAATCATAGGTTCCTTGTAGCCCACCGTAAATGTCAGAGCCAGGAAAGATAAAGCCACGCCGCTTGCATAGTGAGACCAATTCTTCCATTGTCGTTGCGGGCATAGCTAAACCTCTTGTCGTGTATAAACAACTAAAGTGAATGGAGAAATTTCAAATCGGTTAAGATGCCCCCAACGCAGATTTTTTGGCTTAAGATTTTTTCCGAATAACTTCTAATTTAGCTAGAAGGTTTCTCTTAAATTTAAGAAAATCTGTCTCAAGATTAACAACATGAGAAGCCAAGGGTTTGGCTCCAAAACTTTCCTTAAACGCTCTTACTCCTGGCAAACCTGCACTAGGATTAAAGTCAAACCAAGAATAACCTTGTTCACAGCATTCTTGGATAATTTCATACATGAGCAAGTTAACAGGTCGCAATTGAAAGTAAGCTTCTAAGGAAGCGCCTTGCCAGTAAACAACATGTTTTTTTGAATAGAAGCAGAGAGCGCCACTGACAATTTTGTTGTCATAATGAGCTACCCACAGTTTAATGTTTGGTGAATTTCGTTGAAAAATTTCCTGAAATAATTCCCAAGGATAACCGAGAGAGCTATTTTTCCCCCATCGATTTAAAGATTCTTGGTAAACCTGATAGTACTCCTGCCACTCTTCTAGGGTTGATGCTATGGTAACAGATACCCCTTCTTTAGCTGCTTTACGGGCTTTGCGGGCGATAGCACTCTGTTTTTTGTAAATCGACTCAAATCCTCCTTCTAAGTTAATAGCGTGAGTTTCATCCTCTGAGGTAACTTGAACGCCAGCCTTGAAGACTAGTTCATCATAAGGATTGAATCGCCAGAGTAAATTTCCTCCCAGTTTTTGAGTTAAGAAATTTCCCAAGATAACGGCATGATCTACCGTTAATTCATCTTTAGAAATCCAACCTCCAAAGGTTTCTTCATGGCAGGAAGCATATCTCTTGATTAATCCTTTATACTCCACGAGTAATGATAAGGGCAATAAAGCTGTTTTGCCATCTGAAAAAGAAATTAATTTAGGTTGCGGTATACTTTTACCATGAGTGCAACTCTGCCATATTTCAGCCCATTCTCTGGAATGAAAGTAAGTCGAATAACTACATTCTTTATAGATTGTATCCCACTCATCTGAACTGGCTATACGAATACTTTTAATGGATAGAGTCATAGTATTTTCCAGTTATTAACAATAGTTCTAGTTGAATTTCTTCTTGTACAAGGGGTTATGTGAGTCTAAGGTTGTAGAAACCTCTGGGAAAGTAGCATTCACTGCTCACGGAAGTGTAGTATTAATCCAACTTTTCACCTCCTGATCAGGAAAGTTCGCAAAAATTCTCACTCCCAGATAAAATAGATATTCCATCTTTATTACATGGGAATTGCTCGCTAGGGAACCAAAGCTTTCTTCTCTAGTATCTTAAGGACGCGATATTGGCTTTTGATTGAGGTTGATGGACGCAGAAGGCTTTAATATCTGTCACTAAGCAGTACCCTTTAAATGGGTGAAGACTTAAGCTTTTCCAAATTCTAAGAAGCCGATAAAATGTCCTTAATATAGCTTCTTCGGTCTTCCGTAAATGGCTGTATAGTTACTACACACTAAGATTACTGGACGTTTTAAGATAAGATAAATATAAGTAAAATTTATCTAAATGTAGTCAGTAAACAGTCATGATTTTCAGGAAAAAGCTTAGCCCCATAGAGTCTTAAAAAGAGTGGTAGACCTTATGTGACAGAGGTTTGAGCGCCGGATAGCTGAAAAAATAAAAGGTCTAGTTTTGGAGGCTGAATGTTGTGTTAACTAATCAGCTGCCACACTGGATCTTCTCCCTGATGCTGTAAGCTTGAGGCGGCTCAAGAATATCCAGATTGTACACAAAGTTTTGGTGGACTGCCAAGTGTAATACAGAACCACAAGCGATTTTATGAATGCTGCATCTGTAAGATTGTTCGTTTCCCAAAAATCGTAGCGGCTTTGATCAGTAAAAAATAAGTCTATCTGTAGCGCTAGTGTTAGAAGATAGTAAGACTCCCTACTCCTTAAATTCCCGACTTCTGATTTTGTAGTTTCTCTCTGATTTTTTGTCCATAGCTTCTAGTCTTTAAATCATGACTACACCTTCTATTCAGTGGTATCCCGGTCATATCGCCAAAGCAGAACGGGAACTTAAAGAACAGCTCAAGCGAGTTGATGTTGTTTTGGAGGTGCGAGATGCTCGGATTCCCCTTTCAACTTATCATCCTCAAATTTCTCAGTGGGTGGGGAGTAAAGCCAAAGTGTTGGTTCTTAACCGGATGGATATGATTACCCCATCTGTGCGACAAGTATGGACATCCTGGTTTCAAAAAGAGGGGGAGACACCTTACTTCACGAATGCCCAGCAGGGCCAAGGTGTTCGGGAAGTAGCACAGGCTGCTCAGGCCGCTGGAGTACAAATGAATCAGCGTCGGCGCGATCGCGGAATGCAACCTCGTCCTGTTCGTGCGGTAGTAATTGGGTTTCCGAATGTTGGTAAATCCGCCCTAATCAACCGACTCATAGGGCGTCGTGTCGTCGAAAGTGCCCGTCGTGCTGGAGTAACACGCCAGTTACGTTGGGTACGCATTTCTGACCAAATTGAACTCCTTGATGCGCCTGGTGTCATTCCAGCGAATTTAAAAAATCAAGACAAAGCCCTCAAGCTAGCTATCTGTGATGACATTGGTGAAGCGTCTTATGACAACCAGAAGGTAGCAGCCGCCTTAGTCGAATTGCTCAAAGAGTTAGAGGATGCAGCTCAAAAGGAGCTGTTTCCCCCATCCCCCCTTAAGACACGTTACGAACTCGATCCCATCGCTTTTAGTGGTGAAGATTACTTAGTCGCGTTAGCCGAGTATCGACATCAAGGAAACGTAGAACGAACAGCACGACAACTATTAAATGATTTTCGCAAGGGACTCTTAGGCACAATTCCTCTAGAGCTGCCTCCAAATGTGTGACATTTTTACTCCGTTTTCATACCAGGAATTCTGTGTTTTGTCAAGAAAGATCTGGCGGAAAATCAAACCAATTTCTCCCTTTTCTCCCTTGTCCTTTCTCAACCTATCAAATTAAGGTGGGCAGAGCAGTTTAGATAACAAAGAACCAACTCCTTACCTGGCGTTCGTAATTCCGCAAATTAGCTTAAAGGATTTAAGACATATTGCGGAGGTAATACTTGTTCGCAACAGCAGACAATTATTTAATAAGCACCGAAATAACATCGGGACTTACGCACGAACTCTACAGGTAGTGAAATCTCTTGAAGGTTGCAGATCTGCAAGTAGTGTATCGGTAGCTGGCTGGCGTAAGTCCTGTTTCCCTGAACAAGTCTTATTATTTTGAGACAAAAATCAAAATCCGGATGTCGAGGTTATAGCTGCTGTTACTCCACTCTCCTTTGCTCACAGCTCAAGCACAGAGGTTGCTTTTTTAAGGGACTTGGAGGGGATGGATCGATTTTCGCGGCAAACAGGAACACGGAATCAGTTAAATTTTATTAACATTTGGCTGGGGCGTTTTGCGCTACTCTGGATCAGACTATGTAGTAGCCGAAAGCGTCAAAAGGTACGGGATCATTAACATTCCCCAACAAGAGGGAGTTAAATTCACAGGCGATCGCTACACTATATATTAAATACGTCTTAAGGAGTCCAAGCGTGAAAACCGTGCTTTCACGGATGTTTTTCGTCGTCGGATTTGCGACAATAAGCTGATCCCTTACCTTTATATCTTATAAGGGTTGGGGTCATCAGTCTTTGAGAGTTTAACCCAAAAACAACATTCGACTGGCTCACGGCAACGTTTATCTCTGATAGAGTCATATGCTGTTGACAAAAGAATGCAGCCGAAAATTAACTCATGTTATGGGGTGTTTGTAAAGAACAACTTCTAAATCACCCCCTCACCTCTCTGGGCAAGCTCTCTTGGTATCCTCCAGAGTAGGATCATCAAGGCTGCGCTTGACGGTGATTTACCTCAGGCTACAAGGGTTAGACCTCTTGTTTTTGAAAACTTTACAAGCACACTCTTAGACAATGGCTAGTAAGATAGCAACTTTTAGACTTCCAGAGAACCTTATTCAGGAAATTCGATCTCGGGCTGAAGCAACAGGTCGTGATCGAACCGCAGTAGTAATAGAGGCTCTGAAGCAAGCCTTTGGGATGCCTGCGAGTGAATCACGCCCAGCAACTGTAGAAGAACTGCAACAACAGATCAACGAGCTAGGGAAGAAACTGGGAGCCCTGACTCAGCAGCTCCACAAATTTACCCAAAAAACGGCTGGAGTGAGTCAAGCGAATGCAATGAGTCCAGCTCTATCGATGCCAGAAAGGGTTCAACAGGGGGCAACTTTAGGGGCTTCGACTGCGACAACTGAGCAAACCCATGTCCCCTCTGAAAAAACAATAATCATTCCCAGCTCCTTTCTGCCGGAGAATACATTCTCTGCACAAATGATGGGCATGAGCGAAGGATGGCTCGCTCAGAATAGAACCAATAGAACAGAACAAGACCACAGCCTGAGTGAGGGGAAACAGGACGAGGCAGAACTACAAGAACTAACGGCTCGGATTGAGCAACAGGCCAGGATATTTGACTTAGTTCTCT
Source organism: uncultured bacterium (assembly GCA_966675205.1). Taxonomy (GTDB): domain Bacteria; phylum Cyanobacteriota; class Cyanobacteriia; order Cyanobacteriales; family Coleofasciculaceae; genus JBFLZA01. The sequence goes on along the minus strand of CBKWLJ010000002.1, from coordinate 3,454 downwards.
CTGCATCTCCTGACCCGATTTGCGTGGTTGATCGGGTTGGGCGGTTTACTTACGCTAACTTGGCACTTGCTCAGTTATTTGGATTGCCACAGCGTCACATTTTAGGGAAGACTTGGCGACAGTTAGACCTGCCACCAGAATTCATGGAACGGGAGGCTATCGACGCTCAACGAGACGTGGTGTTTGCCACAAGACGGCCCTTAACCAAAGAAATCAGCTACCTCACTAGCAATGGGGTTCGGGATTATGAATGTATTCTCAGCCCGATTATTGGAGACAGCAATAATGTTGAAGCTGTAATCTGTACAGCCAGAGACATCACAGAGCGCAATCAAGTCGAAGAGTCGCTCCGAGAATCTGAGTCCAATTATCGTCACTTATTTGAATACGCCAACGACTCCATTTTCATCATTGACTTATCCACAGGTTGCATTTTAGACGCCAACCAGAATGCGGCAAGGCGACTGGGTTACACCCGCAAAGAACTCCTGAGATTAAAAACTAAGGATATTGACGCACCGATCCCAGAAAAACGTCACAAGCAGATTAGTCAGCAGTTACAAGCCACCGGCAGCTTTATCTTCGAGCACGCGTTGCGGCGTAAAAACGGCACAGCCATACAAGTTGAGATCAGCAGTCGAATTATCGAGTACCGTGACCAACTCGTTTCTCTGAGTTTCGTGCGCGACATCACAGCACGGAAACAGGCTGAAGAACGGATGCGGTTGTTAGAGTCAGCCGTTGAGAATACTCAAGACGGAATTTTAATTACCGAAGCCAAGCAAATCAACGCGCCTGGGCCGGAACTTCTGTATGTCAACCAAGCCTTTACTCGGATTACAGGCTATGACTTGACAGAGGTCTTGGGTCGGACGCCGCGCCTGTTGCAAGGTCCCAAAACCGATCGCTCTCAGTTGGACAAAATTCGCACAGCTTTGCAAGAGCAGAAACCGGTTCAAGTCGAGTTGCTGAACTATCGTAAAGATGGCTCTGAGTTTTGGGTAGAACTGAATATCGTACCCATTACCAATAATGAGGGTCGAGTTACCCATTGGGTCGCACTGCAACGCGAAATTACAGAGCGCAAACAGGCGGAAGCTGAACTCGTAGCCTCTAAGCAACAACTCAGTACCATTCTAGAAAGCATCACTGATGGCTTTTTCACAGTGGACGAGCAGTGGCGGTTCACTTATGTAAATCAGAAGGCTGAGCAGATCTTACAACGCGATCGCACCGAACTCCTCGGTCAAAATTTGTGGGAATTGTTCCCATCGACAGTGGGGTCAACCTTCAAACGTGAGTTTCAAAAAGCTCTAACTCAACAGGTTGCAGTGACTTTTGAAGAATTTCACGAACGATTAGGCAAATGGTTTGAAGTCCATGCCTTCCCCGCAGGTGAGGGTCTTTCTGTGGTCTGTAACGACATTACCCAGCACAAACCAACCAAGGCGAAAGCCTAGTTTTTAAGGAGGGCTATCATTCAATAATTATTAGTCATTAGCCTCAAAAAGGGTTGAAAGTGGATCGGTTAAACATTCTAACCTTCTTACCTTCAACCCTTTAATTATTGGTAAATAAACCATATTCAATTCCTGTTTTGATTCCCGAATAAAAGACAATTGCTGTGTAAGTTGCTCCAAGTAAAAGCAGCGACCCCTAAATGAACCTGCTGTTCTCGGATGGTTTCGAGGATTAGAGTCAAAAGGGATGGGGGATTGTAGCAAATTTTTTCCTCTCCCTAAGCCCTTATTTTCGTCAATTTTGAATATACCCATTGATGACTGCAATTCCCCAGCAATACTGACAATTATCTTGAAAAATTAGGGGTTAATTTTTCGTAGATTTAAATGTACCAATTGATGACTGCAATTCCCCAACAATACTGACAGTTTATTGAAAATTAGGGGCTAATTTCCCTCAACTTTAAATGTACCCACTGACGCTTGCAATTCCTGAGCAATTCCCACCGTCTCTTGCAGAGAACTGGAAACTTGCCGTGTGGAATTAGATGTGCGTTCCGACACCTTAGCAATCTCTTTCATCAAATCAGTAACAGCTTGAGAAGTTTCAGCTTGAGATACCGTTGCACTAGAAATCGATTGCACCAAAATATCAATTTGGCGAGACACATCCAAAATCTGATTCAAGTTTTGCTTGGCACCTTCAACCAAATTGGTTCCTTCAACAACTTGACTCGTACCCAATTCCATCGCCTCGACCACTTCTGCGGTTTCTTTTTGGATGTTGTGAACAATTTCTTCAATTTCTCGTGTCGCTGCTGCTGAGCGAGCGGCTAGTTCCCCGACTTCTTCTGCTACTACGGCAAACCCTTGCCCTTCTTCACCGGCTCGTGCCGCTTCAATCCCCGCATTAATGGCTAATAGATTAGTTTGTAGAGCAATTTGGTCAATGAGTGATGCCACCTTAGAAATCTTTTGAGATGATTCACCTAAGCGCTTGACTTTTTTCGCGGTCTCTGCAACAGTCTCTCGGAGAGTAAAAATATTCTGCACTGATCGTTCAATCGCTACCCCACCCGCTTCAGCCGTCGTAGAAGCCAAACGGGCTACTTCAGCAGCTTGGCGGGCGTTATCTGCCACTTGTTGAATCGAATGCGTCATTTGCTCAACCGATTCTAGAGTACGGATGGTCTCCTCGGCTTGTTGGAGTGCTTCCTCCGAAAGTTCACGGATTGCCCCTTCATTTTGCGAGAGCGAAGCATTGACCTGAATCGCCGCTGTTTTCACGTTGGTAACAATTTCCCGCAGACTTTCAATCACCGCATTGAAAAAGTCGGCAACAGTACCAATTTCACCCGTGGTCACATCTGCACGCACAGTCAGATCCCCTCGTGCGGCTCCTTCCACATCACTCAGCAGTTCTAGTAGCTGCTGTTGGAGCCTTTCTTTTTGTTGGCGCTGCTCATCTGCTAGTATTTCCGCTTTTTGGCGTGCTTGATCGATTTGCGCTAAAACATCCACACGGTCTAAAGCGAGTCCCACTTGAGTCGCCACCTGCTTAAAGAAGGTAATTTCTGACTCTTGCCACACTCTTGGCCCCGAACACTGATGAGTTACAAGTAAGCCGTGTAACTTATTAAACGCCAGAATGGGGGCAACTAAATTGGCTTTGACCTTAAATGGTTCGAGTTGACCTAGGTAACAACTGGTCAGACCGGCTTCGTAGATATTGTCAACCGCTTTGACACGCCCTTGCAGATACTTATCAATATATTTCTCGGCAAAACAAGGGTCAGCAATGTTCGCGCCCAAAGACCTTGGCCAAGCTGCACCAACCGATTCAGCAACAATGGTTCCTTGCCATTTCTCGTCAAAGATATAGACTACAACTCGGTCGGTTTTCACGGTTTCGCGAACACCTGTCATCGCAGCTTGGTAAATTTCTTCGACACTAAGGGAGTCTCGGATGCGAGAGCTAATTTCATTGAGAGCTT
>CBKWLJ010000001.1:0-75168 GCA_966675205.1 uncultured bacterium | reverse complement strand
CACTAAAGTTGTATAGAGCTGCTCGTAACTAGTAACTTCATCTTCCCGGTTAATCACGTCAAACTTAGCGCCCAAAAATTCCAAAGACGAGAGGTCGAGAGATGCGATCGCTTTAGCTGCCCTTTCCTGCAATCCACACAGAGAAAACGTGTAAAACTCATCCGGATTGAACGTCAAAAAGTCTTGATGCGCCAAGCAAGAACCTACAATACCAGAGTAGGAAATAGAAGGTATCGCGTCACCTCCCATCTCCACCCCCATACGCTCGTGTAGCAGCTTGACTAATTCCAATCGATAGGAGCGCGGTAAAACAATTGGCTCCGATAAACTTAATCTCCAAGTAGAGCAAATTAGCATAATTATTAGCTTTATTACATAAGTTTGCTAAAGGGGAAAGGTTAAGGGAAAAGGGACTGCATTTTTCCTTTCCCCTTGTCCCTTTAACCCTTCCCCACAAGATTGCTGTCATGAAATGAGAGCAAGAGGTCTATTAAAGAACTTTGAACTTTGCCCATCCCGGCACAAATCGAATTTCCCCCTTGGGACTAACCACAGTGCGCCGGGATTTTGGCGCTTCAAAATTAGGCGCTTCTAGACCACAAGTGTCTCGGATGTCTTGTCTCAACTCATCTTCTAGAAGCAAATCAACGGTTGTCCCCGTCATGCCACTGCCCCATCCCAATCTCAAGCTATGGGGGCATTCTGTTGGTTCGTAGAAATCGCGAATGTAATCAAAATCTAAATTTCTACCATTCGCCTTAGGATTATTTTTAATCGCTTGCCAGTAATCGTGTTCGTAGTCCCATTGTTCTTGGGTAAATTCCTGACAAATTTGTAACAGCTCATCCAGGGTAGTAAAAGGTAGCTGCATTCCCTGATTGTGACGAAACCAGGACACCATTTCTGTGTCTATACTGAGGGTGAATTCAGTCTTGACATTTCGCACCATCTCAGCATAGATAGATGCTTTATACTTAGCTGAATAGTTGGGAAAACGACTGGAAATAATCACCTCAGCAACAACAGGTAAATTCAGCGCTAAAGGTGTCCCTTTCTTAGTTGTTACTGTCTTTTCCAGAAGAGGTTCCGAGTCCGTGACTTTAAGAACTCGCAAGAAATCCGTATTAGGACTATTGCCAGAGCGGTTTCTGAGTTGAGCCGTTCTCCCTTGATAGGTGAGAGAAAAGTCAGAGAACAAACTCTCCATGAACAGGTCATCATCTAAGAATTTCTGTTGATGCTGATTGAGTTTCCCTAACCGTTCTCTTAAGGTTTGCTCAATTGCACTCACTCGTTTTGGTGCAGGGACTTGATATCGCTCTGGGTACTTGAGTAAGTGATAAGCGATCGCAGTCCGAATTGCCCCTTTTATCGATGACCCAGGAATGTATAATTGCCCCATCCCATTGCGAATCATCGGACGCAGCTCAGTAATTCGCAAGTCTGTCCATTTTTGGCTGCTGGCAATTTTCGGGAAAATTGGCTCCCCGTTTGCATCTGTTTGATTCCACCAATTAGAGCCAAAAGTTGCTTCCAACAGCGGCGTGATATCCTCACGCTGTTCAACGATGCCAATGTAGTCCTTTAACCGACCTCGTTGGTGCAAAGCTTTAGCTAAAGCTTCTTGGTTGGGCAGATAAACTTTCTTAGCAGTCTGAACGTATTCAAAGGGATTCAAACGAGAAACCGCCGAGCCAATGTGCAAAATGGGGCTAGTCAGTTGAATTCGTCGGGATTCGTAGACTTCAGGTTTGTGAAGTGCAGAGTCAGGAGAAACAACCACGATTTTATTTATCCTGTGCTTTAATGGGCAAACTTAGGCTGATACCGCTGCGGTAGATAGGGTGCGGTTTATAGTCCCCTTGCGGTGTAATAAATTCCCTTGGTGTAACATTCGCCAGCTTTCCTTGGGGCTGTTCGGGGAAAACAGAACCTTCGGCAAACATTCGCACCATCTGGCGACGTAGCTGACGCCCAGAAGACGGCGTACCAATCCAACCGCCCCGTTCCTGAATTTCATAGCTAGTCTCGTCTGCAATCAACCGCTTCAGTGTGGATGGTTCATCATCCCAGAACAAGCTCACCAGGCAGTGATGGATATTTGGCTCCGGTAAATTTACAACGTTTTGCCAAGTCTCAGGTAATTCCAACCACTCCACCTCAAATCTCCCTGCACCACTGGAACGTTCTCCCCCAATTCCTTCTTCGCCTAAGAAGTGGAGTGCTGCATGGAGGTTGTCTGCTAACTTCTTATCAGTTTCAGGAAAGTGGAGCAGGAAGTACAAACCTGCTAAGCTGTTGAAATCATTACCATTTTGCTCTGACCGGAATTGCACAAAGCCTGTGTGATAAAGGTTAGTAGCTCTGGTAACTCGGTCTACAGCAATTTTCGGCACCTGGTCAATCTCGAAGGCTTTTTTATAGTCAAAGGTTCCAGCTTGACGCAGATGTCCATTAGATTTACCTTTGGTTTCGGCAATTAACTCTTCGCGATCGCCTTTTATGAATCCCACTCCCTGATACCACCGCTGCCACACGTCTAGGGGCAAGTAGCTGAGTTTTTTGTATGTTTTGAAAAACTTTAAGTCTCCTTTCTCAGTTTCGTCTTCAACTTTGTCATCAGCGGGATAGTTAATGGGAAACTTAAGGGGGCGGGGAAGATAATAGATGGTGCGATCGCCATCTTGCCTGTAGATGAATGTAGAACTCATCCGCACGGGTGGATTAGCCGAGTCGAGAAATCGCTGTAACAATTCCTCGATGCCATCTTTCCCAAACAATCGGGCATAAGCACTGCTCCAGGCACTAAATAGAGTATCCGATCGCACCCGTTCGCTAGTTTCCTCAATGCCAATCCCCAATTCCCCAAAATGGGCAGGGGTGCGCCCAAAATTAAGCTTGACTAATTTCCAATTACTCATGATGCATTTCCATCCCCCGGCAGGAAGCGCTGCTGAATTTCTTGGCTCAAGCTTCCGAAGGTATCGAGAAGTACGGCGGTGTTATCTACGGATTGAATGGGCTGAAGACTTGCTGCTCTGATTGTGGAGCTGGTAACTTGCTGGTATTGCGTCAAATTGCGGTAAAATAGCTGCAACTTCTCGAATTTGATTTTGCCGTAACCGCGAGAGCCGTGTCCGCCGAGAGCGTCGTCTTCTAAAATGGCAAGTGCGATCGCAATGTTCTGCAAGTCTTCTATAGCTTGCTGAGAATCTTCAACGGTGTAAACCAGTTCAAACTGGAATTTGGCTCCAGCAGGCACACGTTCTAGTTGTCTGGGGTTTGCCGCTGCTGTCACCCGGTCAATGCCATTCTCAAACTTCCACTCGGTCATGTAAAGACCCGTATCAACTCGTTTGAGTTGTTCGGCAGAGTCGGGAAGCAGATGACAGTCTCGGACAATCAGACGAGCGGGAGTATTGCGTCCTCGATTAATCCGAGTACATTCAATCCCGTTGATAGTGCGGGTGGGACTGTTGTTGTCCCATAATCCTTCCTTTTTCGCGGCATCTGTTGCCATCCAAAAATTGGAACCACCAGTAGAACCGAACAATCGACTGATAGGGCAATTCCGAGCGCCCTGATAGGGAATAAACTGCTTGTCAACTTCTGTGAAACCGTCTTCTAAATCATCACTTTCGTAGCGAAAAGTACCGCTTCCCCCCGGTCGATTCAGAGGTTTGTTTAGCAATCGTTCCAGAATTGAACGCAGTTTGCCCTTTAACGATGAACCCGGTAAGTAAGGATATTGCGTTAGGGGGTCGCGAATTACTGGCTTATCCAGTCCGCCGATATCCAGATTTTCACCACCACCACCAATATGTAAGCCCGTTTCTGCTAGGAGCGTACTGGTTAAGCGAAATTTACCGAGTAAGGGTTTTTGGGTTAAGGATGCAGGCATAATTACTTTCCACCTTCTGCTTTGTGATAGGCAATGATTGATTCAATCAGTTGAACCAGACGCTCAAAATCTTTTGAGCTGTGTACTTTATCAATAGCGACTGACATAACATCACTCAAAGGTTTTGCCGCTTGCTGCCGAGCCGCCGCATAAACCAATTTAGGTTTCAGTAAGACAATATCTGTCTCAATTTTGGCAAACCTTACTTTTTCTCTCTCTGCCTCTACTTTTTCTTTCTCTGCTTGATTTTGAACAGTTATTCCCTTTCCATTTATTCCGTCCTCTTGAGCTAATCTCGCTTTAAGCTGATTAATAGCATCTAAGAATTTGCGGATTTGATTAGTCTCTAATCTTCGGTTCTTAAGATATGGACCGAATTTTTCAGCGTGTTTCACTAGGTCGCGAATTGGATAATTTTTTAGACTATCCAACTTTTTGATAGCGTCTTTAATCTCTTCAGTGATTTCCTTCTGTTGTTCAGTAGTTTTCTGGTTCGTTGGTTGGGCGGTGTTAGATTGAGGCGTGGTCTGATTTTTATTAAGTTCAGCTCGATTAAAAGCATTGGGCTGTCTAGGTTTTTGTGTCATAGGTTTATGAGCGGTTTAGAAGTTCAATCCAGGTAGCGATCGCACGGAAGTAGGGTGCGTTATAGGGGCTCTTTAACGATGTCCGTACTGGGGCAAAATTCGTATGGTTTCGTACATGAACAGGCAGCCGTGCTAGGGTGTAAGCAATTTTCGGGAGATGTAAGTAGTAACGAACAGCTTTCTGTTGGTCGGGAAACTCATCTTTCATCTTTTCAATCGTTTGCTCTTGCGTCTGAGCTGTAATCAACAGGTTACGCACAAAACTGCGCGAGTAGTTAACCTCCAGTTGATTTGTTAGCTGTTCAACAAAGGGAAAGACACCTAACAAATCTGGTACGGCTTCTGAACTTAGGTAATCTTTCATCTCCTCGTCAAGGAGGAGAATATTTCGTTGGTTTATTCCCAACCACTCATCCCACTTGAAAACTTCGCCAAATAAACCTAAGCTATCTCGACCATTTCCTTTAGCTTTTTCTTCAGCTTCACCTGACTCATCAGCAGCTTGATAAAGGGGAAACTTAGCATCGGCAAGGCTGATTCCTCCAGAAAGGGTAATATCTGGATTTTTCCCGGTATAAGCACGGAAACACTGGTAAACGTCAAAGGCAAATTCAACGACTTCATTCCAGGCACCACTGATAAATAGGTCATCACCACCCGCATAAATAAACAGGAGATTGGGACGAGATTTATCACTCAAACACTTAGCATTTTCCAAAACGTTAACGCTTTTGGGGAGGTTAAGAAAATTCTCGTGACGCCATTTCGCCAAACTGTTGAGATAAACCTTGAAAAAGTAACTCATCAAGCGAGATAATCCAGCTAGGCGCGGTAAAGTTTGATTTTCCCCTAACCCCCGTGCAAAAATTTGTCCGAGATTATCTACATCCATCCGGAGATAGCCAACTCGATTGATTCCCTGTGCTATCTTTACCATCTCACCAGCAGACATAGTAGAGTTAGGTTCTTCTATGCTTTCCTGGGCATAGTTACCCAATAGCAGCGGTGCGGCGCTACGGAAATGACGGAAACTGTAATGGTCAATTGCCCAATCGTTGACTAATAATACAGTGTCAGAATCGGGAACGATTTGTTTCCAGGTAGCGAAAAGATGGTAGTAAATAGTAGCATCGGGAAGTTGAAAGGAAAGCGTTTGCCTCGCACTAGCTACGCTGGCTGTACGCGATCGCACAATAGCTTCAACTTTAAGTAGCTGTCCCCCCAACTGAAACATTTGGCGACAAGTCCCACAAGCTAAAACAGAATCGGGTTCGTTGGGATTGAGAGGTTTGAGAGTTTCAACATCATCTCGATGGCAGACGCGGCAGGGTTCGTAAGCGTGACGAAGTTGGATGACTTCTGTGATTTGTTCGGCAAATTTCTGGGATTTTTGTTTCGCTAATTCTTTGGTAACCGCTGACCAATGTTGAGCAAATTTTTCAGTCTTTACGTCTTCAATCTCAAATTGCTTAGTGTCGAGGGCGAGAAATACGTTGCCCTGGAATTGTTTGAGCAGCCACTGATTTAACTGTCGGCGCACCTTCTCAATTGTTTGATGATGTTCCGGGGTGGCTGTAGCTAAGAGATAAAGATTTCCACCCCCAGCATAAATCACATTAGTACGTGGTAATTTCAGTGCATCTAAGAGTTGTTGCACGACTTCTTCTGTAACTAATTCCAGGTAGAAACTTCGCGCACGCAAGGATTTAAGTGCGCCATCAGAAGAAATGGTGTAAATGAATTTTTGAATTCCTGATAAGTCCCCTGCTATCAAGCTGAGGTGAGTGGCATCAGGGTTGTCACCTAAGGCGACGGCTACGGCAGCAGTAGTACGGGTAAAATCGATTAGGGCAATATCTTCTTTCCCAAAGCTAAGGTGGGAGGTGAATTTCTCTAGGATTAAGGTGAGGAGAGAGAGGTTTTGCCAGTCTGAGGCGTTGAGTTGGCACAGTTCCTTGTGAATCTCTAGTTTGAAATCGTTGAGTTCGGCTTGGGTTGGTGGCGTTAACTGGGGATAGGGTATTGTTGGGTAACTATCTGCGATCGCTTCAGCTTTCCAGTAATACTCCCTGAGTGGATGCGGCGAGAGTTGCACCTGGTCAAATAACACTCGCAGAGGCTGTAGGCTGGTATTTTGTTCGTGCCATGATAACAGTTCCTTGGCTTTTGTGGCAGCAATGTGGAATTCTGAGGGAAGACCTGTATCGTGAAACTGAATATCTATACCCACCCAGGTTGCCAAAACTTTTACTGCCTGCTGGACTACATATAAAGCGATCGCCTTTTTTTGACTGGCTTGGTCGTTAGTCATAAAGGTAGCTCGTGAATCGTTAAGTCAGAATTAGCAGCAAGTTGGCGCAGTAGACATTAAGCTGTCTAACCTTCTTCCTGCCTGCTGTGGTGATTTTCAGTCTAATCCCCCCCTGGAAATGGGGTTTTCCAAAAAGGCAGTTATGTAAAAATTGGACATTAAAGACTTATGTACAGAACTTCTGCACGAACTTTACGGGTAGTGTTTCGGTAGAGCCGCTTTTGTAGTCCTAATATAGCGGTGTTTGACTATCGAACGCTCGATTGCGCGATCGCACTACATCTCACCTAATGAATAAGGATTGCGATCGCGCAATCGAGATGAGCAAAGCTAATCGCTCCTAGCATCCCTCAATATGTGTTGAAGCAGCTTTCCTGAAAATCTGCTCAAACTGAATAAGTAATCACCCTTTGAGGTATAATAGGGTTTAAAATTAGTAAATCTATAGAACCTGGAAAATTTCATAAGAAAAGCTTTCCATTAAAGCCATCTACACACAGAGGCAAATCGCCCAAACCCTATATTTTTCGTTGAGGTGTGTCGATACTTTACAGAGAAAGGGTTTGAGCTATGTGTGTGGGTTAATTTTTGCTCAGATTCGTTAGTTTTTTTAGAGGTGTGTCGATTCGTCGCCTGAAACCCTCTGTGCGTAAGGTCTCCTGAGCGAAGAGTCTCCAATACCTCTTCCCCGCAAGGGGATGGAAACACAATGTCTTGCACCTTGCCGTCACGGTACTCGTCCCACATGGTCTCCAATACCTCTTCCCCGCAAGGGGATGGAAACCCCATGGAAAAGTCACCTTTGGGTCCGCAGGTTAATCCTGTCTCCAATACCTCTTCCCCACAAGGGGATGGAAACCCGACGGTCGCTTTTGTCGTCTCGATTGTCCTGGTAATGTCTCCAATACCTCTTCCCCGCAAGGGGACGGAAACGTTGGCTTATCTCCGTACTGCATAGCGTATGCGTAGTCTCCAATATCACTTCCCCGCAAGGGGATGGAAACAAACACTGCTCTGTGGGAGCAGGAAGTTGCATAAGGCAAGGTCTCCAATTAAACTTCCCCGCAAGGGGATGGAAACATAAGTTTTCTGTAACTCTAGTAACTCATCTTTCAGTTCGTCTCCAATTAAACTTCCCCGCAAGGGGATGGAAACTCTAGGCGGGACTCACCATCCAGCACAAAGCTGGAGTGTCTCCAATTAAACTTCCCCGCAAGGGGATGGAAACCTGCGCCAAAGCACAGCAAGATCCAGTGCGGCCCAAACCCAGTCTCCAATATCACTTCCCCGCAAGGGGATGGAAACATTTTCCAAAATCCGTTTGGGTTAAACGAGCAGCCTTTGTCTCCAATATCACTTCCCCGCAAGGGGATGGAAACTAGTCGCTGTAACAGTCCGTGACGACCAGGACTTCTTCCCGTCTCCAATATCACTTCCCCGCAAGGGGATGAAAACAAGTTCCAGTGGGAAACTGCGGAGTTTCCTCCGTCACGCCCGTCTCCAACATCACTTCCCCGCAAGGGGATGGAAACCAGTTACCTCCGCCTTGGCTACAAAGCTGCACCTCGGTCTCCAATACCTCTTCCCCGCAAGGGGATGGAAACTGGCAGAGCCTTTCAGCACAGTGACCCCAAGGACAACGTCTCCAATACCTCTTCCCCGCAAGGGGATGGAAACGTGTACAGGATTAATGTATGGTGAACGAACGCCAGAACCGTGTCTCTAATATCACTTCCCCGCAAGGGGATGGAAACTGGATGAAATATCCCTAAAATGGGGTTATGGCACAACGTTCCCGCAAGAAAGCCCGATCGCAAAAAGCTCAACTGAACTGGTCAAGTTCAACAGAACTGGTTGGCTTGGTTTTTGAAGTCGTCCCTCAAGAAAATGCCAGCCTCTTTCCTCAGTACACCATTGGTCTGCACGCCTGGTTTCTCGACCAAGTGCGTTCAATTGACCCAGAACTTTCCGCCTATCTTCACGATGGCGAGTCGGAAAAGCCCTTCACTATTTCTGGGTTAGAAGGTAATTTGCTCACCCAAGGCAGACAGTTGCAACTGATAGCTGACTCTTCCTATCGCTGGTACGTCACTGCGCTTTCCTCCCAAGTAGCACAGTGGCTGTTGGGTTGGGTGCAGCATTTGCCGGAAACCCTTGAACTGCGTCATGCACCGTTAAAGATTCGTTCTGTCAGCTTCGCCCAGAAGCCTACTACTTATAATCAGCTATTTCAGGATGAGCCAGGGAAAAGTGTCACCCTTACGTTTGTGACCCCCACCAGCTTCCGTCGAAAAGGTCATCACCTCCCCCTCCCCTGGCCCGTGAATGTGTTTCACAGCTACCTGCGTCGCTGGAATGATTTTTCGGGAATGCCTGTTGAGCAAGAAGCGTTCTTGGAATGGGTCGATAAACATACGCTGATTACTCGCCATCAACTTGAATCGGTCAAAGTGGCGGCGGGGAAGAAAGGTTCAGTAACAGGATTTACGGGAGCAATTGAGTTTGCCCTTTCTCGTGAAGCGGCTCAACATCCGGAATGGGTGCAGCTATTTTTTGCTCTGGGTAAACTGGCTCCTTACTGCGGCACGGGACACAAAACTACATTTGGATTAGGACAGACTCGGTTAGGTTGGCGAGGTGTTCAAGAATCGAGTGAGATACCCTCTTTGTCAACCCAACTGGCACGGCGGATTGCTGAGTTAACGGAAATTCTGATGCTACAACAGAAGCGCACCGGGGGAGAACGGGCTAACTCTGTGTGTTCCACGAGAGCGACGATTTTGGCTCGGCATGAGTTTGGGGAATCTCTCAAAGCGATCGCAACTGATTTGGAGATGCCCTATGAAACTGTGAAAACTTACGCCAAGTTGGCTAGACGTGCCTTGAAGTCAGAGGAGCCTCCATCTGCTCCTAGAAGCTAGTTCTTGGGGTTTGCTGAAATCGGGACACTCAGCAGCTATCTTGTCGGCATTGAGGCGATCGCTTTTTGGATGAGAGGGGAAAAACAAGCGATCGCGCAGGTGTTGATGGAGCGAGTGCGAGGACTGGTGAGGGCAAAAGCGCCTTCTGAGCGATCGCTAATTGTCTCAGCTTAGCTGCTGCAAAAGTTCTGTGTTTTTCAAGTTCTGATAAAACCCCGCTGAGATTAATCGGCGGAGTTTATTTTTGACTTAACCCAATCGCTGGGAGTCTACTATGACCTGTACAAAAACGGGCTGTGCAACGTGTTTCCAACAAAGCGACTTTACCCAGTCGTCGGGAAGGTTACACCATTGCCTCTGTCCAATTTCGGGTTGACGGGTTTCCAACAAAACGACTTGACCCAGTCGTCGGGAAGTGATTATTCAGACGGAAGAATCAAAGCCTGACACTCGCGAGTTTCCAACAAAACGACTTAACCCAGTCGTCGGGAAGGATTACATCATCGACACCGAGGATATGTGTTAGTTGTTTCCAACAAAACGACTTTACCCAGTCGTCGGGAAGCAGGAATCATGAACGGCTTTTTCACCTATACGGGTGAGTTTCCAACAAAACGACTTAACCCAGTCATCGGCAAGTAGTCAGTATGACATCCTCCAGGTCATCGGAGAACTGTGGTTTCCAACAAAACGACTTGACCCAGTCGTCGGGAAGTTCCCGTTGGGATGGTAAATACCCTAATGCTGAAGTGTTTCCAACAAAACGACTTGACCCAGTCGTTAGGAAGCAGTCAGAGTATGATTTCGACGGATGGGCAACAGAATACGAGTTTCCAACAAAACGACTTGACCCAGTCGTCGGGAAATGACCTACGCAAGCGAGGAGTACAAGCGGTGCCTGTTTCCAACAAAACGACTTAGCCCAGTCGTCGGGAACCGATGTTACGCGATCGCGTTCGTCGCGTTGCCGATGACATGTTTCCAACAAAACGACTTAGCCCAGTCGTCGGGAAGCATACGTTTTGGCGAGAGGATTCTCCCCTACTCCAGTTTCCAACAAAACGACTTAGCCCAGTCGTCGGGAAGGGCTGATGAATGCAACCCCCTCACAGCATAGCATCCAAGGCTCATTTGCGACTGTCTCAATTTTTGTAGCCACAATTGCCGCCAAATTTCTAGCAAAAAACGCTGGAACCATTACGGATAGAGCATCGCCTACCTCAACGAAAAAATCAGGGTTTCAGAGATTTGCTGAGGTAGTCGCACAGTGACCAACAAATCTCAAGAGTGTTTCTCAGTGCGCGTAGATGGGAACTCTATTAATAGCAAGCATTGCTTGTAGCTAACTCATCCCTTTTGGAATTGCCCTCTTCCACCTGCCTGTTAGAGTATCCCTGCAATTGCACCCTGCCATCATGATGGATAAATCCCTCGAACCGTACAAAGTCGATCGCCTATTTTTGCTCATGGGCGAGAACCCACTGCCCAACTGCGTTGCCGCGATGTCGCTGCTGCGAGATGGGGGCTGTGTGTATCTGGTGCATACTAATTTCACCAAAAGTCAGGCAGAAAATTTGGGTGCATTGCTAATCAAAGATGTGCCTAACATCAACAATGTGTACCTCCTCTCATTGGGTGACAATCAATCGGATGGCTACCACATCCGCACTTCAATTCAATCGGTTGCCAACGAGCTAGAGGGGCGTCTGGGGATGAATTACACGGGCGGTACTAAGGTGATGTCCGTCCATGCCTATAGGGCGCTTTTTGAGATTCAGTCGGATACAGTTTTCAGCTATCTTGACCCCCATCGGCTGTTGATGTGTATTGATAATGACTATGGGGAGTGCATCCGAGTTAGAGTCTCGCCTAAGTTGTCCCTAGAACAGATTTTCCGGTTGCATGGGTTGTTCTGGAGAGTTGAGCAACCGCCTGTGGGTGAGGCAACGCTACCGGAAGCGGCGGGTGTTCTGGCTAAGTTACACATGAATTGTGCGATCGCAAAGGCATGGCGAGATTGGTGTCATCGTGAGTTGCGTCGAGTCGCCAAAAACGATACGAGTACTCAGTGGCGGGAAGAAGCGGAACTAGAGGGAATTGCGCCGCTTTCTTTGCAGGGTGTACCGGAGGACATCAAAGCGGTTCTGCGTCGGTATCTGGGAGCATCTTACGCTCAGTTATCGCTCCAAGCGGCTAAGGAAAACGGATTTGAACAGTTGAGGAATGTCTGTGAGTGGCTCGATGGCATCTGGCTGGAACATTACGTGCTACAGCAGATTAAACTGATTTCTCCTAGCTGTTCGATTCATGACAGCAAGCGATCGTTTCGCATCCAAGACCCGGTAAATCCGCAGAAGCAATGGGATAAGTTTGAGTTTGATGTGGCGTTTATGCGGGACTATCAACTGTTTGCTTTGTCCTGTACGACTACCGATAAGAGACATCTGTGTAAGCAAAAGCTGATTGAGGCGAATTTGCGATCGCGGCAGTTAGGGGGTGGTGAGGCGCGGGTCGCTTTGGTCTGTTGCTTTGACTGGGCGGAGTCTTTAAAGTCTGAACTGGAAGTGGAGACGAAAAATCGCAAAATAGCGGTTTTCGGACGGCAGGATTTGGGATTATTGGCTCCTAAGATTGCTCATTGGGTTCGTCAGAATTCTTAGATTTAGAAGGAATTTCGGAGTGTACAGATGAGGCGCATTTTTTAAGATTTTGATAGCTACAAGTTTGGATAAAACCCCGCTGACAGCTAATCGGCGGGGTTGCTTTTCGAGCCTATCCAATCACCAGGATTTGGCAGATGTATGGTTGATGGGAACTGCTTGACGAGTTTCCAACAAAACGACTTAACCCAGTCGTCGGGAAGATTGCTCTAATGGCTTTCGGGAAGACTTACCTGGCCGGGTTTCCAACAAAACGACTTAACCCAGTCGTCGGGAAGAGATTACCTGTTTCCCATACCCCCACTCGAAAGACACGTTTCCAACAAAACGACTTTACCCAGTCGTCGGGAAGTTATATCAGCGCTACACAGATGTGTAAGGCGAACGGGTTTCCAACAAAACGACTTTACCCAGTCGTCGGGAAGAATCTGAAAACAAAAGACGGGGAGAACTACGGCATTAAGTTTCCAACAAAACGACTTTACCCAGTCGTCGGGAAGCTGCCAAAAGCAGTAGCCAACGTGGACAAGAAGCGACGTGGTTTCCAACAAAACGACTTGACCCAGTCGTCGGGAAGCCGATGGTGCGTTGTGTGAGTATGCTACTGATTATTAGTTTCCAACAAAACGACTTTACCCAGTCGTCGGGAAGGGCTGATGAACTAAACCCTGTACCAGCCTACCATCCAAGACCCCTGGGCGACTACCTCCATTTTTGTCGCCACAATTGCCCGAAAATTTCCAGCAAAAAACGCTGAAACCATTACGCATAGAGCATCGCCTACCTCAACGGAAGAATCAGGGTTTCAGAGATTTGCTCAGGTTGCCGCTGAATAACCCTCTGCTATGGAACAAGCTTAGGGGTGTGAACCAACGTGCATTAATGGAACTCTCTGACGGATGAGTGAATGAAGTTATTGCAGATTTTTAGCTTCTGAGTTTGTACCCTACATTTAAGGCTTATATTTCTGATTGAGATAATCTGCTGCCCAAGCTTGTGCTTTCATTGATTCGTCTGTCAAACGAAGCTGGAACATAGCACCAAACTTATCTTTATCTTGGTACGTTCCAACTAATTTAAAATTATTCTCTTCTTCCCTCACGAAAAAGCCAATTCCTTTAATTGATTGTTGTCCGCTGTAGGATAGAGAATTGGCTGTTACTACCCAGTTATTTTCATTCCATACCTTATTGACAAAATCCTTGAAACCATCGGGATAGTGATGGTCGTTGCCGAATGTTGGTGCTTTCCGGTTGGTAGCAGATGTCAGGGAAATTGGTTTGGGGTTGCGGTAGCGGAAGCCTGTTAGGTAAATCTGTCCAATGGGGCTGAGTTCGTAGAGGGATTCGTTGCCTTCGACGACTTCTGTGAGTAAGGAACGCAGTTTTTGGTCGATGCTGCCGAGTTCGCTGCTGGAGAATGCCTTCCCTCGCTCGAAGTCTGTTAGTAAGTCGGCGTTTTGGGCGAGGATGTCGTAGTCGAAGGATATGGGGAGTGGTGGAAAGTCGATGATTTCGGGGAAGCGTTCGTGTTTGTAAAAAACGGGAATATCTAAAGCTTGCCCCATCAGCAAGGCGATCGCAATTTGTGCCTTGTATCCACCCGTTGCATCGATGGTAACGTAGTGGCTTCCCCCGAATCGCTGCACGTACTCGCCGATTTTGCGGACGAGGTTTCTCAGTCCGTGGGTTTTGAAATCTTGGGGACGTTCGTCTTGCAGTTCCTCAATAACGGCGTAGTCTACCGTGCGAAGCCCCAAGTCTTTTCGCTGTTTGAAGTAATCGCGCAAAACTTGACCTGTGGCTTTGCCGTTGGGGGTGTCGGAGACGAGAAAGATGAGGTTTTCTAGGGATAGCCAGCTTTTTTTGCGGATTTCTTCAACGGTGTTGATTTCTGCGCCGCAAGTGCGTGCGGTGGGGGCAATTTTTAGCAGTTCGCTGGTTAAACGCGACCAGTTTTGGGCGAGGTAGGCGTCTTTCAATTCTGCCCAGTTTTCGGGTTTGTTGAGTGTGGTTTCGGCAAGATATTTGAGGTTGCTTTCAAAGAGGCTTGTGCCAACGGTGGCAAGCAGCGAGTTTTTCATTGTTGGTTGTAGTTGTTGGAGTTGGAGTTAACTGATTGGCAAAGTTCTGTTCGGTGCGATTGTTGCGGAAGGCATTGGTAAAAGCCGTCAGACGTTGATGTTTTGAACCAATTACTGATGGCTAATTCCTTTGCCAGTCGGACTTAATTTAGTCACTCGGAGGTGCCTAATTGGGGCTAAAGACTCGCAAGGGATAGCGTTTCCAACAAAGCGACTTCACCCAGTCGCCGGGGAATTCGATTGCGAATGCCTTGATGCGCTGCCTTACTGGTTTCCAACAAAGCGACTTAACCCAGTCGCTGGGAGAGAGATTATGAACCTGGTGCTTTTGCTCGTGGTAATGCTGTGTTTCCAACAAAGCGACTTAACCCAGTCGCCGGAAGTCTTCACCCTGCAACACATTCTTCATAGCTATACGTGTGTTTCCAACAAAGCGACTTAACCCAGTCGCCGGAAGATGGAGACGTATGCAATGTCGAGCCTCACAAATGTGATGTTTCCAACAAAGCGACTTAACCCAGTCGCCGGAAGGGCTACTTTTGAAACCCGCTTCCAGCATAGCATCCAAGACCCATTTACGAAGCTCAGCGATTTTGTAGCTACAACTTGGCAAAAACCGGAGAAAAAAATCGCTGAAACCCTATCTGGGTAAGCCAGCGACGCTCATAACGGCAGAATCAGGGTTTCCGGGATTTAGCGTGAGCGTCGGGAAACAAGAATAAGCGAATAGAAAACAGGGCGTGTAAATGGGAACTCTAAAAATAGCAAGCATTACTCCTGCCAACCCATGCCATTTGGAATACCCCTCTTCCACTCACCTGTTAAATTAACAATCGATCGCACCCAGCCATCGTGCCAACCCTCACACCGATGACGGACACCCCATACACCGCCCTAACCTTTGCCCCCGTGCAAGGCTTCATCGAAAAATCTCGCAAACTTCGGGACTTATACGGCAGTTCCTTTATCCTTTCCTACCTCTCCTATGCCCTCTGCGAAGCTGCCAAAAAGCAAGGTCATCGCGTCATCTCCCCAGCGATTATCAACGTCGTTCAGGGAACTCCCAACCAAATCATCGTACAAGGAGCCTTCGACCAACAGGAAGCAATCACCACGTTCAACCGTGCCTGGAAAACCCTCTCCCGCACTTGTCGCACTTGGATAGAAAACCAGGTTCGGGGAGAGTATTGCTGGTACCGGGATTGGGAATTGTGGACAAATCACGCCTGGGAGTTCTTTTGGGCGCAGGGTAAACCCGGTGAAAGCATCGGTGACGTTCGCACAAAGCTCAACGACATCAAGCGCAAGCGTAGTTGGACGGGAATCAACTGGATGGGGGAAAGTTCCACCCTCTCCGGTGCGGATGCGATCGCTTATCCCGGTATGAGTCGCCCCGTCAAACCAAAAGAACGCAACCTCAGCCAAGAAAGCGACCAAATCCGCCAGTTCTACACCAAACTGAGTCAGCTACAGGCGATCGAAAAAGCGATCGATGCCACTGAACAACTGAGCATTCCCGAACTGGTGAAGCGGCTGATTACTTATAATGCGATCGCCTCCCAACCCCAACTCAACCTTCAATCCAACCAACTCCCCAGCGTCGAAATCCCCGAAACCTTCCGCGATCTAAACCGTTTTGAAGACAACCGTTGGACGGGATGGTTTCAAGGGGACGGCGACAGCATCGGCACTTATCTGAAAAGCCTGAAAGACTCAGGCATAGCCGAAGACAAGGCACTGAATGAATTTAGCAAAGCGATGCTGGACTGGGGCGAACACTCCCTCAAACCTTCAGTCGAGGAAACGTTTGGGAAAAATGGGGAAGAAGGTCGCGTCATCTATGCAGGTGGCGACGATTTCCTGGGAGTCTTCTATCGCAACGCCCCAGAACCCGAATTAACCGCCCAAGAATGCCTCAATTGGTTCTATGACTTTCCCGACGTGTGGCGCAAACATGAGCGAAAAATTACCGTCAGCGTCGGCTTTGTCTGGGCAGGTGGCGGTGTGCCGCAGCGAGATGTCCTGCAACATTGCCGGGAAGCGGAAAAATCGGCTAAGGATAACGGACGCGATCGCATTGCCTTGCGAGTACTGTTCAATGGCGGTAACTACCTGGAATGGGTTTGTCCCTGGTGGTTTCTCAAGGATGTGTTGAAGGGGTATTGCGTTAGCGAAGCGTGCGCGAAGCGCAATCGAGGCGGTGAGCAAAAGTGGACGCATATCTATAACGATGTCGCCGCCCTAGAATCCCGCCACGCCTTCGAGGACAATCAATCCGATGTCGCCCTAGCGCTGTTTGAAGTCTACTTCGGTGAAGTGAATCGAGACACCCTTAAGAAACATCTCTGGGATTGTAACGGTAAAACCGGGATTTTAGGCAATCGCCCAGAGGACTGCAAAGACATTCATAAAGCATTAAATGACTGGATTATTAACCTTGCAAAAGTCGGTTTTCACCTATGTCAGAAGCCTTCGAGTACCTGATTGTCATTGAACCGTTGGGATTGCTTTATGGCAGTGCGGGACGGTTCCTCTCGCCAGAAAACTTAGTGGGGCGTTCCGGCACCAGCTTTCCCCCCAGTGCTGCCACCCTATCGGGGCTATACGCTGCCACTTCCAGCAGCACGGAATTAGAATCCCTGCGACTCGCTGGCCCCTTTTGGGCAAAAAGCGATGACCCGCAAAACTTCTACGTTCCCACACCCTTTAATTACCTAGTGGCAAAGGGAGAAATTACACATCGCTTGGCTTGGCATCCTCAGCCCCAATCTTTCTCGCATCAAGAGGAAGAGGAACAAGAGGAAGAATCTGGGCGATGGCAAACTGAATCAGACGCATCCCCAACTGGCAAATTTGACAAGAGTAGCTGGGTTGCTATCAACCAGTGGCATCAACCACAACAGGTACAGAAAGACCCTTGGGACTACCTGCCTCACTTGCATCCCCGTCTCCAATTAGACCAGCGCAAAGTCGATGCCGACAGCGACCAAGGCAGTCTCTTTTTGGAAAATGCCGTCCAACTCAATCCCGATAACTGCTTAATTTACCTGAGCAATACGCCTCTAGCTGATGGCTGGTATCGCTTCGGCGGCGAAGGTCACATGGTCGATGTTCGCTGCCTCGAACTTGACGGCTCGACCCAAACGCTATTAAGCCAACCTGTCGGCAAATGCTTCGCCCTGATTACCCCTGCGGTTTGGGGTTCCAATCGCCTGTCTTACCGGGAACCGATGATTTATCAAAACAACAACTGGCAACCCGTTTGGCAGGTCGAGACGTTTCTTACAGAACGCCCTACTCCCTTCCGTTATCGGCTAGGTGGCAAAGGCAACACCAAACGCCTCTCTCGCGGACGCTACGCCGTTCCTGCTGGTACGGTTTACGTCCTCAGAGAACCTCTCAACCAACCCTGGCAAAACTGGGATGAATCCTGGTTTCCCACTGAAGCCTATTCATTTAAACGCTGGGGATGCGGTTTAGCACTTCCCCTACCTCAAGTAACCCAAGCAAAAGCAGCGTAAATGTACCCCACCCCAACCCTCCCCTTACCAAAGGGAGGGAGCAAGTTTACTTTTCCTCTCCTCTATACTCCCCCCTTACCAAGGGGGGTAGGGGGGGTTAAGCCTAAAGCAGCACAATCAATATCAGAACTATAGATGTACCATCGAGCTTACGGCATCATCGAAACCTTGGCTCCCCTCCATGTTGGAGCTAGCGCTGGTGAAGAAACTGGCAACCTCAACCTGATTTTCCGCGACCAGTTCACGCAAACGGCGATTATTCCCGGCAGTTCAGTTCGCGGTCGCTTCCGGGCGGATATGCGTTCTGAGGATTCTAATCTGGAAGCCGACTGGTACGGGCATCATGTCGTCGCAGGGGACAAAGACGGCGGCACCACTGAAGCTAAAGTCAAATTTGAATATGCTTCATTAGTCTGGTTGCCTGTATTTTGTCCCGGTCAACCCGTCGTCTGGATTAGCTGTCCCCGCTTGCTCAAACGCTTCAAGCAAATTACGCGAGTTTCAGAAGAAGTCCCCAAGCCTTACACGGCACCGAAAACTCTCCAAGGGAGACAGGTGGGAACCAGCCGCAAGGTGTTGTTCTTCAACCTGGGGTTTATGGAGATAGAACACGAAGCCGACTTATCCAAATGGATTCTCCTCGACCCTGACTTACCAGAATCTAAGCTTGACTTACCAGAATCGAACCTTGTAGTTGTCGGCGATAATGACATTGCCATGCTGCACGATATGGCACTCTACCGCCAAAGTCGAGTGAAGATGCTCGATGACACGAAAAAGGTAGACGCAGAAAAAGGAGCATTTTTTAACGTGGAAGCACTGCCAGAGGGAAGCATTTTGGTGTTTCCCGTGGCATTGAAGGAAAAAGGCTGGAAACCTTTTGGCGATTACCCATCACAAGGTCTTTATTCCCAAGACCTTTATTTTGGTGGATTGGAATCAATCGGGTTTGGTCGTTGCCGCGTGACGCTTGGAGGAGATTATCAGTAATGGCTTGGAATTCCTACGGTTTAGATCGAGTCGCGCAAAAATTGGTTTTAGATGCCAAACTGCGGGACAAAAATTCGCTCAATCAGTCCTACAAAATGCGAATGGCTGTTGCTTACGGACTGGAACGGTTTTGGGGCGAACATTTGCGCCTTCAGAAAAAAGAGCCAGAGAAATCTCAGTATTGGAAGGAAACTTGGGATGAACTGATTGAGGTGATGAAGAAGGCTGGAGTTACGTTGCCTAATGATAAGGTCAGCGCTGAGGATACGAAAGCCGTTCAGAAAATGAGCGAGAAACTGTGGCAGATGGACTTACAAGACCAGCGCGTAGCAATGGCAGTGTTGACGCAGTTGTGCGATTGCATTGTGTGGTGGACGCAGCGATATAAGGGGTAAATGTTTTTGTGAGTAGTTAGTAGTTAGTGGTTAGTAGGAAATGTCAAAGCAACTAACGACTAACCGCTAATATTAACTTGAAAAGCCGTCAGCGATCGGTGTTTGGTACTGATAACTGACGGCTCATTGTTTTGTTGTTTTCAAAGCGACTTCACCCTGTCGCCGAGAGAGGGAATGCGTCCTCGGTTTGTAAGCAAAAAGGTAGTGTTTCCAACAAAGCGACTTAACCCTGTCGCCGGGAGGAACCTACAGTTGGATGAGTATCAGGACTTCAGACCGTTTCCAACCAAGCGACTTAACCCTGTCGCCGGGAGGAGCTACGTACTAATTACTGGACTAACGGCGTACCTCATGAGTTTCCAACGAAGCGACTTAACCCAGTCGCCGGGAAGGAATGAAGCCCAGTCAAAGGTCATGGAGGTGACGTTTCCAACAAAGCGGCTTAACCCAGTCGCCGGGAAGCTGTGTAGCACGGGAGTGGGATGTGTGCTGGTGGGGTTTCCAACAAAGCGGCTTAACCCAGTCGCCGGGAGAGAAACATTTGCTGTCAGTTGTCCCCTGTACTGCGAGTTTCCAACGAAGCGACTTAACCCAGTCGCAGGGAGGGTCGTGAGTGCCCTCACCGGCCTGTCTCCTGCCGATCTCGTTTCCAACGAAGCGACTTAACCCTGTCGCAGGGAGGACAACAAACAGTTATTTAATCATGTTGAGGATTTGCTCAGCGTTTCCAACGAAGCGACTTAACCCTGTCGCAGGGAGCGTCTCATTAAGGCCTACGAATCCACTCTAAATCAAGTTTCCAACGAAGCGACTTAACCCAGTCGCAGGGAGTATTAACTCAAGAACCGTTGTTCATGTAATTCAATACCGTTTCCAACGAAGCGACTTAACCCAGTCGCAGGGAGGATACCAACACAGAAGGAGAAGTAAAAGGTAAAAAGTTTCCAACGAAGCGACTTAACCCAGTCGCAGGGAGCTTACAAAGGTTAGGTTGTTGGGTAGAGTATCCGAGAGTTTCCAACGAAGCGACTTAACCCAGTCGCAGGGAGCCATAACAGATGAGGGATAGGGTATGAATCTACTAGAGTTTCCAACGAAGCGACTTAACCCAGTCGCAGGGAGTGCTGCTTTTGAAACCCGCTCCTAGCATAGCATCCAAGACCCATTTGCGAGGGGGTCAGATTTTGTGGTCACAATCCGGCAAAAATCGGAGAAAAAAATCGCTGAAACTCTCTCTGGATAAGGAAGCGGTGGGGTCAACGAAAGAATCGACATTTCAGCAATTTGCCGACCCCCCCCGCACTTAAACTTATGCCCCCAACCCATCCCTTTTGGAACCTCCCTCTTCCACCCACCTGCTAGAGTAGCGATAACAACCTCACGCGCCGCGCCAACCATGCCCAACATCCCCGACGCAGCCAAAAAAGTCCCCTTGATGTTCCAAGCGCAAACCGCAGGGCGCTGCCAACTCCAACGCCTGGTTAAAGATGTCCCCCAGCAAGACGCCGAACGTTGGGCTTCTCAATGGATAGAAAAAGCCTATCCCGATGCCCCCGACTTTGGCGAAGGAGTGCAGTCTCGCACCTACACCCTAAGCTGGCGCTTCCTCACCAATGGCGGTCAAGATGATGGCGTCAGTCGCCCGGTAATTGGTGCTAGAGGTTGGCCCTTCTATCCCGGCAGCAGCATGAAAGGCATCTTCCGCCGCGCTTGCACTCCCGAACAAGCCGAACGCTACTGCGGCAAAGACATTTCTAAGGGGGATTTTGAGCCAGGAATTCTCCGCTTTCACGGTGGCTATCCCACCGACGAACGCTGGCAAGACAATCTCGTGGATATCGTCCATCCCCAACAAAATTGGCAAGTCAAAACTGATGAAAAATCAGCGGGTGCCTTTGTGCAAATCTCCCTGTACAAACCCCAAATCAAATTCGGCATTTCCAGCACCATTCCCCTAGAAGAAAGCGAGTGGGAAACCATCTGGAACATCTGGGAAAAAGCCCTTTCCACTGGAATAGGTTGCCGCGTCTGTGCAGGCTACGGACAGCCTAAAAAACATACAGGCGAAGTTCTCTACCGCACCCACCTGCAAGGACAAGGCGCAGCCGCCAAATTACTCGACGGCACAGGAGAGTTTCGCCCCAACATCTTTCGCGCCGCTCTACGGGGTCATGCCTTGCGAATCTTTGGTGGCTTAACCGATGCGGATACAGCAGACCGCTTAATAGAAGTCCTGTTTGGTGGTGTCCGTTCCAAAGAAGAAAAAGTCGGGCTACTGGGCATAACCTTCCGTGAATCGTCCCTGGAACTGGACGAGTTCGGCAGAGACTCCTATGCCGTACCCACCTACAACGTTGAAGGGCAATTAACCTGGCT
Organism: uncultured bacterium; assembly: GCA_966675205.1. Classification (GTDB taxonomy): domain Bacteria; phylum Cyanobacteriota; class Cyanobacteriia; order Cyanobacteriales; family Coleofasciculaceae; genus JBFLZA01. Next base: position 53,423 of record CBKWLJ010000001.1, on the reverse strand, counting down.
CTTAACCCAAAAGCTAGCCGACACTGAACGCCAAGCCTTGCAAAGCTTAGTCAAATCCTTAACTCGCTTCGCCATGCTGCTGGGTGGCTTCGGCAAATCTTGGCGACGCGCAGACCATCGGCTGTTTTACCCCGAATACTATCCCAATTACACTGACGGCAAAGGAGAAGACCTGAAACCCCTGATTGGTTGCCATTGGCAGTGGGCAGGCAAATCTCTCATCTCGGACAATCAAGTTCGCAAGCTAGAGAACGTTGGCTCATTTATCGACGAAGTACGCCAAGCCGCCTCGGATTGGATGCAGTTGCAAGGCGTTACCCCAAATCCAGACCGAAAAGCCGATTGGCGTGAAGCATGGCATCCAGACATCGTACAAGTTTGGGGACGGTTAGCCGATGGTACAGAAGATAGTGAAGCCATCCACTGGCTACACGGGCCTTACCGCAAGCGCGACCCTCAATTCAGAATTTCCGAAGGCACGATTTATGGCACATCAGTAACGGGTCATGTCAGTCAAATTGGCAAGATTTGGCATCGGATGTATCCCGTCGTGCAACTGAAAAAAAATCCCGACGACCCCAAAAAGCCAATTGTCAGGAAAACCAACAAATATTGGGAACTTCTGACCTTCTTTCCAGATTATTCAGATAACGATTCAGCTCAATTTGTAGAATTTCTTAAATCCGAGCAAAAGATGTTTCAAAAACTCTGGTCTACATAAGTGAGTTGGCAACAAAGCTAGTCGTTAGTTAATTTTTAAACATCAACAGCGCGTTTGACGCCTAGCCATCGTACCAAACGGCAGAGAACAACGTGGACATTGCCCTTGCACCCATAATGCAGGAATCGGGAACGGTGTCTTACAGTTGGTGCATTTCGATAATAAATGCAACTGGTGGCGATCGCACTTATCGGCATCCTTATACTGCCATTCAATCCGATGACAAGGGGACTCCCCATAGCAAGCGCCACACAACCGAATCGGTCTTGGCTTCATTGTTACCCCCTTCGGTGGCAACATTTCGGCAAGTCGAGTTGCATCCACTCGAATCAGCTTTCCCAATGCTTCCAATTCTGCATAGGAGGGAAACGGATTGAAATATAGTTTTTCCCATCTTCCCAAAATTGCACCAAGCCCCGCCAATTTTCCCAATGAATGAGCCGAGGGAAGGCTGTTAGCCTTGAATCGTCGCAACCGTCCTAAATAATGACTGATGCTCTCGCCTTCGTAAGGCTCAACATACCCTAATCTTGGTAAGCCTTCATCCACTTCCTGCATTCGAGTCTTATGTCAAATAAAAGTTTCAGTACTGCAAGCTAGCAACAGAACAATCACTCCCCCTCTTTCCTCGCTTCAAGGGGAACATATCTCATGCCATATCGATTTGCAATTTTCTCCAAAATTCCTTCATCAACTTTGCCAAAACCCTTTTTGAGCGAGTGTAATACCGCCTTGGTCAAAATCTTGATTAACACTCCCATACGGGCATCAGTGTTGACCACCAGAGTTTCAAACATCGTTCCTTCCGTTAAACAAGATGCTTCCGGTAGGGCAAGGATATCAAACTCGATAGTCCGTAAGGTTTTTATCAAGTCTTCGTCGTCAAGTTTCTCAAACTCGAATAATGTTGGAAAGCAAGTCAGTAATTTCAAGCCATCCAATTTGCTGTCTAGTTCCTCTCCTCCAACTAGAACAATAGGGACCGCAGTTTCGTCAAAAAGCTGATTGAGATCGAGCAAGGCTTCCCGTTGAAGATTGTCGGCATTGTCAACAATGAGTAGTTCAATGCCAAATAGTTCAAGGCTACCTGCCAATCTAGGGCGCAAATCCTCCCGCTTACCGTTTGCTGCTGCATGATTAATGTCCTTGAGGATTTGCGTAAATAACCGTTTGGAACTCGATTCTGACCACGCTCTGACATAAGAAACTCGTTTGCGATCCTCTTGTCGATAGTGGATTGACGCACGGCTTTTGCCAACATCCCTCGGTCCAATAACACGCCCACATTCTTTAAGTAACCGCAGTTCATCCAACCATTTGAAGTAGTCTGAAGAGCGATCGGTCGGGATAAAACCCGTTCTGAATAGCTCCTCTATTTCAGCAGCCTTGGCAAGTTGAGCCGTCAAATCTAACTGAGGAGCTAGAACTTCAACAGGTGTCTGAGTTACAAGTTGCGATCGTGCCATAGTCACCAGAGCCTTTTCAATTTGCTTTGACGATTAGAAATTATCAGCCGATGCCTCTCCTGCTCTTGAGCATCACATGAAGAGGTTAAGATTTCTTCAGGTTGTGGTTCGGGTTTTTGAGGCTTTATTTGTTCCCTGGAAATCCGTTCTGGCAAAAGTTCAAGCGGTTCATTTTTCTTTGAAGAGGTTGAAGCCCTATGCTGGCGTAACCTGACGACATTTGAGTCTTTCTTGGAGGATTGCCGTAAACGTTTCTGTTCAGCTCGTTGTCTGTCCTTCTTGTCCTGCTTACGTTCCTCCGCAAGTTTCTTCCGTTTGCCTAGCGCTAGCAGAGCATCATAGTTTGAATGTTCCTTACGAGCTTTACTTCGCTCTTTGTTCAGCCTTTTCAACTCATCCAAACTCAAATCCTGACTATCCATGTTTATGGCATGAGCATATCCCAGAAAATCTCCCAGCTTGTCATCCGTTTCCTGGCTGTAGACAAACAACGTTAGGATATGGTCAGGATCGTATCGCAATGTGACATATTTACCGCCATGTTGCCTGAGGGATTCTCCTCGATAAGTCAGAGTCTCAAATTGAACAGAGCCATGAGCTTGAACCACTCGTTGAGTCTCTTTCATTAGACAAATATCCAGTTCTCGCTCGTCTGGCACTTCAGGCAATTTTCCACCCATTCCTTTCAGCCAGCGCTCAAACCTTGTATCGCGAGGGTCTTTGGGATATGGCTGGTGGTTATAGTCATCGCAGAAGAACTGAGCTAGGATTTTATCCAAATCGTCAATAGTCAAGCAGGCTTCCTTTTCTGCCTGCTCTGGGCGCTCCTGAACATTTGAACCTGTGTAACCAGGGAGTCCCTTGAGAACCTGAGTATTGATGGTTTTGAAAACTCGTTCTACAATCCCTCCTTGAGGAGGGCGATCGCGTAGTTCGCACTGGAAACCTAGCTTCTTACCAATGGCTTTTAGATGCTTTGAGCGAAAATCCTTACCACCATCAGTAAAAAAGTATTGGAGCGGAGAGCCACATATCTCCCACGGTTTTCCAAGCTCATATTCGGAGGGATAGTCTTTGGGTAAGATGGCATGTCTTAAAGCCAGAGCTACTTCATCAGAACCCGGTTGCTTTCTCCATAAGTGATAACCAATAACACAGCTTGAGAGAGTGTCTACAACAGTGGTTATCCAGGGTCGATCAGGTAATAGCACGCCATCGCCATCGACAATCCGAATATCCAGCTTTGTGTGATCGCATTGGACGATTTGGTTACTAAACTCAGCCTTCAAGAGCTTTCCATCTCTTGTCTCAACTGCCAACCAAGAACCTGAACCCGGATTCCTAACACGCTTTTTCCGATTTTGATGCTCGATGAACGGCTGCAAAAATCGATAGATAGTAGCTGGATGGGGATAATCACCCTCTTCAAGTCCCAGATCGACGATCGCGTGTCGCTTCACTTCACGAACCACCTCTGCTGGAGATAGGGGATGTTTATCCTTAATACTCTTTTTATAAGTTGTCTCAACAAATTCTTGCCAATATTCACTGATGCGATGCTTCCCCTTATCTGAGCGTTGCACTCCTGTTGTCTCTGGTAGCTCATCTTTGATGTATTGCTTGAGGAGGCGCTCTACCTGCCGAGTAGAAATATTGAGGGTATTTGCGATCGCCTGCTTCCTTTTAGACTTAATCGTGCGATTCGGGGATTCGGCAAGCCATTGAATGAGATTAAATTTAAGTTTATGTTTATCAGCAGTTCCTAGAAGAATTTGTGAGGGATCGACTTCAAAGTTTCTCTCACTGAGGCAGAGAGTATCTGATTCTTGTGTCCATTCTTCTGTGAGTTCAGATGGGTCGTCTAGCATAGAGGAGAAGAGCATCCATTCTGAGGAGCAGTAAAAATGTACCATTACTCCTGAGAAATAGCTAGACAATGCGACACATAATTTGCGATAAAGCCAAATCTCAAAAAGCGACAATTTATTTGCGAAACTTGGTTTTACGACATTGAATGTGCGAAATTACAAATTTGTATATCTTGGACTTAGAAACCCTGTAAGCTTTGTGGTGAAAGGCTTTCTCTAGTTTAGAGAAGCTATGTCGCAAATGGCTAAATAGCGACATATAAGTTGCGAACGTACACCCGCGAACATTAATCAATATTGATTTTAAAGGATTGGGATTCCAGAGCCTAATCTATTATCTGCGTCTACTAGTAGTCCACCACAGTCACTTTGACGGGTGAAAATTCTCCGCGTCTCCCCGTCTCCGCGTCCCCGCGTCCGTCCTAACCCGTCAATTTTGGGTTGGTCGAGTACTAGTCCCTGAATTCAAAAATGGGGAAGATTGGGCATATGCAAAAGCAAGATTATCAAAGCGGATTTGGGAGGACAGGCAAAACAATAGCCGATGCTTCCGGAATGAGTGGCAGGTATACCGAATAAAGAAAAGGTAGATGCACCCTGATAAGCCCTTGGCATAAAGCTGAGGGCTTTTTGTTACGGGACTTAAACAGATATAGCAAAAGGCTCCAAGGCAGAAGACAGAAGGCTATTATGTTTATTACTGGTATATAGTCGTTTAGGCCGTTAAAGAAAGTCCTAACCTTTATGGCGACAGCTATATCAACTCCAAACAAAACCAAAGCAGCCTTATAAGCGATCGCAAAAATTACCGATTCATCAAAGTAGCGATCGCTCTGACTAACTCATCAGGTTCAACGGGTTTGGCAAGATGCTGTTGAAACCCAGCGGCTAAAGCCTGTTGTTGGTTAACTTCTCCAGCATAGGCGGTGAGTGCGATCGCAAGAATTGTTCCGCCTTGTTCCACTGGCAATGTTCTAATCTGGCGCATCAACATATAGCCATCCATGTCGGGCATCCCAATGTCGCAGACTAAAACATCTGGCACAGACTCTCTCATCAGGTTAAGCGCTTCTGTTGCATGGGATGCCACCCTGACTCTTGCCCCAGCTTGCTCTAAAATGAACGCCACCATATCCCGAATATCCGGCTCATCATCCACAACCAGAATCTGCAACCCAGCCAGATGAGCAACCGCAGTCGCTTCCGGGTTGTTTTGCGGTATTTCGGTCGAAGCTGGCATCAATGGCAGCCTGACAGTAAAGATGGCTCCCTGCCCTTCTCCCAGGCTGTCTGCCCAAACGGTGCCACCATGTAATTCAACTAAATGGCGAACAATCGCCAATCCCAACCCCAGTCCGCCAAACTTCCGGGTTGTGGTTGAATTTGCCTGACGAAAGTACTCAAATACATGAGGTAGGAACTCAGGAGGAATGCCAATGCCTGTGTCGCGAACTTGAATTTGAGCTTGCGAACCCCTGTGTTCGACGCGGATGTCTACTTGCCCTCCTTCAGGTGTGAACTTGACAGCATTGGAAAGTAAGTTCCAAATCACTTGTTGTAGACGGGCAGAATCTCCCAAAACTCTTCCTATTGTTAGGTCAAGCTGCATCTGAATTTGAATAGACTTAGCTTGTGCCGCTAAACGCACTGTCTCCAAGGCAGCTTCTATCGTCACTGCCAGGTTAACAGGAGCCATATTGAGGCTCAGCTTACCTCGTAGGATGCGGGAAACATCTAACAAATCCTCAATGAGTTGAGTTTGCAGTTTAGCGTTACGCTCGATTGTTTCTAAAGCATGAGCCGTTTTTGCGGCATCTAACCTGCCAGTGCGAAGCAATTTAGACCAACCGAGAATCGGGTTAAGAGGCGACCTTAACTCATGAGACAACACAGTCAAAAACTCATCCTTAATACGGTTTGCTGCCTCAGCTTCCTCTCTTGCCATCTCAGCTTGCGCTAGGTTCTCAGCCCGCTCTCGCTCCCGCTGCGACAGCAGGTTAGCTGATGATTCCAGAGACTCTCCTAACACAACGACTTCTTTGATGAATGAAGGACGGATTTGGGGATGCTCCCCTCTCGCCAATGCTTCTGCGGCAAAGGCAACCGAGGTGATGCTCCGAGAAATTTGTCGCGAGAGAAGGAGTGCACCGATACCACTCACGAGCAGCAAGGCCACACCCGATCCAACCACGAGCCACATGGCTTGTTGAGTCGGTCCCTGGATCACCTCAACGGGCACAGTGACGGCAACAGTCCAGCGCGAACCCACCATCCGGCGGAAGGCAACATAGACCTTTACCCCTTCTAAGGTAGTATCACGGTAGACTCCCTCCGTGGTCTCTCCAATTCGCTTCAAAAAAGATGGCGTGCCACGTTTCCCGACAAAACGCTCAGGATTGCGAGTGCGAGCAACTACAACCCCCTGGCCATCGACAACGGTACGTGTCCATTCTCCGTCTACGGTTGTTTGCACATCTACAACCCTAGCGAGGGCTTTCTGGGTCAGGATCGCAGTCAGAATATACTGCACGTTGTTGTCACGCATCACCGGAATGCGAACTGGAATGGCAACAACGCTTGGCTCAAGCTTGGCACGGGCGAGATCACCAACTGTCGGCTGCTGTGTCTCAACAACGCGCCGCAAACTTTCTGGCTCTATTACCGAGGGCAATTGCGTACCAAGCGGTTGTCTTGTATTCACAAGCTGGCGACCATCGGGTGTCAAGAGAATCACAGATTTCCAAGTAGCCTGCGTCTGTGCTGTTCGTTTTGCCTCGCTGTAAAAGGTCTTGAGGTTTCCTTGGTTAAGTGATTCTGATGATGCCAGGGACTGGAGTGTCCGAACCGTGCCTGAAATTTCACGCTCCAAGGTTTCCGACAAGTTACGAGCTGCTAGAAGTGCGCGTCGTTCTGAGGCAGCCTGTTCTTGGCTCGACAGTCTATTAACGACAGCAACCGCAAACAGAACGACTGGAAGTAAACTTCCTGCTACAAGCAGCAAAAGATGCCATTTGAGCGAAAGCGTCCGGCTACCACTAGGTGCCGAACAGGAATGTACATTGGTTTTGCGTGAGCCACTTACCCAGTGCATTAAAAATTAGACTTCTTGCAGAAGCCGGAAACAGGGAACGGAGAACAGGGAATAGGGCATGGGAAATGGGGAAAGAAAGAGTTTCATCGTAACGTTCGTGAGCGAAAAGCTCGTGGCGTCTATCTTGCTAAGTTAAAAATTGCCTAATTGCCTTTACCAAAAATTCTGGCTCAACTGGCTTGGAAATATGCATTTGAAATCCTGCGGCTAGTGCCTGTTGTTGATTGATCTCTCCAGCATAGGCGGTGAGTGCGATCGCAAAAATTGTTCCGCCTTGTTCCGATGGCAATGTTCTAATCTGGCGCATCAACATATAGCCATCCATGTCGGGCATCCCAATGTCGCAGACTAAAACATCTGGCACAGACTCTCTCATCAGGTTAAGCGCTTCTGTTGCATGGGATGCCACCCTGACTCTTGCCCCAGCTTGCTCTAAAATGAACGCCACCATATCCCGGATATCCGGCTGATCATCTACAACCAGAATTCGCAACCCAGTCAGATCAGCAACTAAAGTCGCTGGCGGGTTGTCCTGCGGTGTTTGGGTTGAAATTGGCCTCAATGGCAGCCTGACAGTAAAGGTGGCTCCTAGCCCTTCACCTGGACTGTCTGCCCAAACGGTGCCACCATGTAATTCGACCAAATGACGCACGATCGCTAATCCCAATCCCAATCCCCCAAACTTGCGAGTCGTCGTGCCGTCTTCCTGACGGAAGTATTCAAACACATGAGGAAGAAACTCTCTGGTAATGCCTTTGCCTGTGTCTTTGACTTGAAGTTGAGCATGAGTATTAATTTGCTCTAATCGAATCTCTATTGTTCCGCCAGAAGGCGTGAATTTTACGGCATTGGAAAGCAAGTTCCATATCACCTGTTGAAGACGGGCAGACTCACCCATAACCTGTCCTACATTGGGGTCAAGTACGCGTTGAATTGGGATGCCTTTTGCCTCTGCGGCTAATCTGACAGTTTCTAGCGCTGCTTCAATCGTACTTGCCAGGTTTACAGGAACTGCGCTCAAAACCAACTTGCCCCGCAGAATTCGGGAAACATCGAGCAAGTCTTCAATGAGTTGAGTTTGCAACTTCGCATTCCGTTCAATAGTGGCTAGCGCGTGCTTCGTCTTTGGCCCATCCAAGGTACGAGATTGCAGGAGTTTCACCCATCCCAAAATTGGGTTGAGGGGCGATCGCAATTCATGAGATAGTACTGCTAAAAATTCATCTTTGATGCGGTTGGCCCGTTCTGCCTCTTCCCGTGCCTGTTGCTCACTCAGTAACAACTGTTCCCGTTCCTCTTCAACAACTTTGCGCTCAGTGATATCTCGAGTTGCGCCCAACATCCGTATTGGGTGTCCCTGAGCATCAACAATCACTCCTCCAGTTGTGGAGAGCCAACACACTTTCCCGCTAGGCTGCACAACCCGAAATTCAAGCTCATAAGACGCTTTTTCCTCTAATGCCTGACGAATGGTTTCTGACATCCGCGCTTGATCGTCGGGATGAATCAGTTGTGCAAAATCCTCAACTCGACCCCCAAATGTGCTAGGGGTTAATCCATAAAATTCATAAATTTGCTCAGACCAAGTGACATGATTATGGAGAATGTCCCAATCCCAAATTCCCGCTTTACCCACCAACAGAGCTAACCGCAACCGCTCTTCACTCTGGCGAAGTGCTTCCTCTGCCTGCTGTCGTTGTGTGATGTCTTGAAAGATGAGCAAAATTGCATTGAGGTTGTCCTGTTCATTGTGGAGTGGGGCCGCCGAAATACTAACAATAACCGTTGCACCATCCCGCTTACAACGATAGGTTTCAACCCCCGCAAAGACTTCTCCCTTCACCACTGCTGCTCGGACTTGGCGGCATTGGTTTCGTTTCTCCTCTGGTACGATTGGAATCGGTTGACCTAAAACCTCGGCTTCACTCCAGCCAAATAACTGTTCAGCCGCCGGGTTCCAAAGTTGTACAGTCATGTTGGGTTGAATGACAACAATAGGCAGTGGAGAAGCTTTAATGAGAGTAGTCAGGGTTTGTAAGGTCTGTTGGAGTTTGGCTTCTGCTTGTTTGCGATCGCTGATATCGATGATCGAGCCGATATAGCCGAGGTAGGCTCCAGTGTCGTCAAACCGAGCAACAGCAGAATCAAATACCCAGCGATATTCACCATCTTGCCGTCGCAAACGATATTCTAAACGCACAGGCTCATGCCGTTGGTGTGCCTGCAAACAAGTGGTTTCGATCGCTTGAGCGTCTTCTGGATGAACAGCAGCCAGCCAACCCCTGCCTAAGGCTTCTTCTAAGGTTTGTCCCGTGAACTCGCACCATTGCTGATTGAACCAAACTCCCGCCCCATCAGCCGCCGACATCCAAATCATAATCGGTGAATGGTCAGCAATATTGCGGAATCGAGATTCGCTCTCTTGCAAGGCAACTTCTGCTCGTTTGCGATCACTAATGTCAAACAAAACCCCAATGGAGCGAACAGCTTCCCCATCCGGGTTGTAAACAAAACTGCCCAGTGCTGCTAACCAGGCAATGTGCTGCGTATCTGCCCGGACAACTCGATATTCGGCTCGATAGAGTCTGTGTTCCTGGCGAGACTGTTGCCATTCCTGGAAAACCCGTTCCCGATCTTCTGGATGTATCCGGCTATACCAAATAGCTTCAGAAGCTTCGCCATTGGGTGTAGGTTCATAACCTAGCATGGTAAAGTGTTGGTCTGACCAGATGGCTTTTCCAGTGTTGAGATCGACATCCCAAGTGCCCATTTGCGCCCCTTCCATCGCGAGTCGCAACCGTTCCTCACTCTGACGCAGCACTTCTTCAGCTTGTTTGCGATCGCTAATGTCAACATTGATGCCCAAAAGTCGCTCAGGTTGCCCATCCTGGGTGCGGATCACCTGCCCTTTTGACAAAAGCCAGCAAATGGTTCCATCCTGTCGAATCACCCGAAATTCGTCGCAATACTCGTCCCCTTGAGCAAAAGCCATTTCTACCCGCTGAAGAACTAGCTGTTGCTCATCCGGGTGCAAGAATTTGACAAAAGACTCAAAATTGGAAGTGATGCTACCAGGCTCAAGACCTAAGATTGCCCAAATCCCCTCTGACCAGGATATATCATTGGTCAACAAATTCCATTCCCATACGCCCATCCTGCCTGCCTGCTGAGCAAGTTGTAGCCGCTGTTCGCTTCGTCGCCATTCGTCTTCAGCGCGTTTTTGATCACTGATATCCAGGGCAGTTCCAAAAAAACCAACGGGTTGCCGAGATTCTCCCTCGCTCTCAAATTGCACTTGCCCATTAGCAGATACCCACCGCTGGGTGCCATCATCCCAAACAATCCGGTAATCAATCTCATACGTCCCCGATGAGTTGGGATCGAGGGCAGCACTGAGCGTGATCCCAACTCGTTCGCGATCGTCTGGGTGAATCCGCTCTATTATCCTGGGTAGACGAATTATCCCTGTATCCTCTGACTCACCCCAAATCTCCCGCATTCGCTTGTCTAGCTCAACAACATCTGTGTGGAGGTTGTAGCGCCAAGTCCCAAGCCGTCCTACTTTGATGGCAAGCCGTGCCTGCTCCTCACTTTGGCGTAAAGCGACTTCAGCTTGTTTGTGATCGCTAATGTCACTGACTAATGCCACATACCCTTCCACCTTGCCCTGACGATTGCATTGGGGAACATAGGTTGCACTGACGTAGCGTATCCCACCATCCTCATAGGGAATTTCACCCTCAAACGTGATTTGCTCCCCTGCCAATACCTGCTCGACATAAGGAAGCACCGCTTCATAGGCAAGTTCTCCCAAAACATCCCGAATATGCTTGCCATAGACTTCAGTGACAGGATGCCCGAACCACTCTTCATAAGTTCGGTTGTTAAAGCGGTAGCGCTGTTGTGAATCCACAAACGAGATCAAGACGGGCAAGGTGTCCGTAATGAGGCGTAGTTGGGCTTCTTGTTGCTGTAAGGCTTCCTCAATTTGCTTGCGCTCAGTGATGTCCTCTACAATTCCAGCCGTGCGATAAATCTCACCTCGCTCGTTATAGATGGGAAAGACGCGATCGTGAACCCAACGAACTTCTCCATCAGGGCGCACAATACGAAATTCCACATCGAACTGTGCTTTTGCGATTCCGGGCAACGCCTGTTCAATCCGTTCCCGATCATCTGGATGCACTGCCTCAAACCACGATCGCGTATTTTGATACAAGCTCTCACAGGAGCGTCCCCAAATCCGTTCATAAGCAGGGCTGACATATACAATTCGCCCCGGAGAGCTTTCGCTAAAGCCCTCGCTCATGAAGAACACAGTGCCAATATTTTCAGTGAGTTGACGAAAGCGTTCTTCACTTTCTCGCAATGCCTGTTCGGCTTGCTTGCGATAGGTAATGTCTCGAAAATACAAAGACAAACCCTCTGGAGAAGGGTAAGCGTTTACTTCTATCCACATTCCTAACGGCTGGCTAAACGCCTCAAAAACAATAGGAATCTGTTCGGCAACAGCACGATGGTATTCCCAGTAAGATTCGGTTCCAACCGCTTCTGGAAATACCTCTGTCCAAACGTGCTTGCCCAGCAATTCTTCGCGTTTTTTTCGCAGTAGCCGCGTAGCATATTCATTGACATAGGTATAGCGCCACTCCCGATCAAAGGCGACAAACGCATCCGTGATGCTTTCAAGGATATTGCTAACCTGTGACTGAGCAACTTGCGCCTCAACTTGTAACTGCTCTTGATAGTGAACAGCCTCTCGTCGCAGTCGCGCTAATTCTAAGTTCGTTCTGACACGAGCTAACAGTTCGCGTGTACAGAAGGGTTTAAATAGGTAATCATCAACTTCTACCTCTAACTCCTCTATCTGCAATTCTTCTTGAGTACGAGCAGATAGCAGAATAATAGGAATGCTTTGAGTGGCTGGGTTATTACGAAGCGATCGCAACAGTTCAATGCCGTCCCATCCCAGCATCATTACATCTATCAGTACCAAGTTGGGGAGGTATCGTTGAACCGCATCCCACACTGCCGAGCGATCGCTAACAACTTCCACTTCATAGTCACGGCTCAACAACCACTGCACATAGTCCCGCATATCAGCGTTGTCATCGACTAAGAGAATTCGAGCAGAGGAGGCTGGGGAAGAGTTTGTCGCCAGACTATCAAAGTGAAGCATCTCCCTTAGCTCCCTATAAGGATGGGACGGTAAGCATTATTGTAGAGGTTGCCATACTCAGCCCTCTACCAGATTATCGGTCGTTCGTGGCGGGCTGCATCAGACTGAGCCATTTTAGCATTGGATAAATTTGATTTTCTATAATTAATTCCGAATTCCGAATTCCGAATTCCGAATTATTTTGCTCATTTTCTACCTTTGAGCAAGTAAGTGAGCATTTCCCCTTTACCTTTAACCGAAATCAAACCTAATTCTTCAAACCAATACTTATACTGGAGTTGCTGATAAGTTTGTGCAGTGACCTGAATCGCATCGGGAATGCCTAAAGATTCCATTCGAGAGGCTGTATTCACAGTATCACCCCACAAATCATAGCTGAATTTTTTCAGGCCAATCACACCGGCGACAACTGGCCCTGAATTGATCCCAATCCGAATACTGATGGGTTCTCCGATCTGAGCACTCACTTCACAAATAGCTTGTTGCATGTCCAGTGCCATTTCTGCGATCGCTACTGCATGATCAGGGCGAGGGGTTGGCAGTCCCGCTACTACCATATAAGCATCGCCAATGGTTTTGATTTTCTCTAAATTATGTTTCTCAGCAAGCTGGTCAAACTTGGAAAAAATGACATTAAGCATCTCAACTAATTCTTTAGCAGAGCGCTGAGCTGACAATTCAGTAAAGCCAACAAGGTCAGCAAATAAAACACTGACATCCTCAAAACTATCCGCAATTGTAATCGGATGTTGCTTTAATTGTTGGGCAATGGGTTCTGGTAAGATATTTAGCAGGAGTTTTTCGGTTTGCTCCTGTTGCGCGTGCAGTGCTTCTTGGGCTTGCTTGCGTTCTGTGACATCCATTTGAATGCCTACAAAATGAGTGAGATTTCCAGCGTTGTCATAGATGGGGGAAATGCTCAACTCATTCCAAAAACGGGTTCCATCTTTGCGATAGTTAGATAGAATTACTGTACAACTTTTTCCCTCTCGGAGTGCTGCGCGCAGCTCATCAAGTGCGGGTTGATCTCTTTCCTTTCCTTGCAAAAACCGACAGTTTCGCCCCACGATTTCTTCGGCTGTGTAACCGGTTATCTGCTCAAAGGCAGGATTGATGTAAATAATCGGTAAATCAGCTTTTCTAGCATCGGCAATAACAATACCATTAATACTAGCTGCGATCGCTTGATTGGAAAGTCGCAGTTCCTCCTCTTTTTGCTGACGCTTTAAAATTTCTTCTTGCAGCCTTCGATTTTGCTCTTGCAGGCTGAGTGTTAAATTCCGAATGGTTAAGTGACTGGTCAAACGAGCTTTCAGTTCTTCTTCCTGAACAGGTTTAGTGAGGTAATCTACCGCTCCCAAACTCAACCCTGTAACTTTATCAACTGTCTCAGAAAGTGCCGTCATAAAAATGACCGGGATATCTTTAGTCGATTCATTCGCTTTCAACCGACGGCAGGTTTCAAACCCATCGATTCCCGGCATCATCACATCCAAAAGGATGATATCAGGATGAATTTCTTCTACTTTTTTTAGCGCAGTTTCGCCACTGGTGGCAAATTCAACAACAAAGTCAGAATCACATAAAAAAAAATGCAGTAATTCTAAATTATCAGGAGTATCATCTACAATTAAAATGATGCCTTTTTGAGAACTTTCAAGGCTCATTTATAATTTCCTCGAAGTTAAAAATAATGAACAAATTAGTGTTTTGTCAAACCATGAATTAAGTAAGAAAGGCACCCCGCTAGCGAATGCCACAAGGAATTTGCCCGACTGCCCTAAAAAGCCCCTGATATCCAATAGGGGTAGTCAACTCTACTTGAATTTTACGCTCTCCCCCACAATAGCGAACATCTCTCTAGAAGGGTTAAGACTAAAAATCATAGGTAGTTGCGTTCAAACATAGTAGTTGAGACAGACACTCCGAACGCTCCAGAAAATGAATCTGTTATGTATGAACGCAAGTTGGTATCAAGCTTAAGAAGAACCCCTAATACCAAGTTGCAGTCAGAGTACAGGACTTACGCAAATTTACTGTTAAACCGCCATTTGTAGGGGCGATTCATGAATCGCCCCTACTATATATGGTATCCATGCGTAAGTCCTGAGCAGATAGAGGGACACGGAGGGCAAGGAAGACAAGGGAAGACGAAGACGAAGTATTATGTATGAACGCAACTTGGTATAAGTTACCACCCTTACCTCAAATCAAGGGTAGGTTAGGTCAATGATTAAAAGCACCCAGAAAATCGACAATAAAGCTTCTGCCTACAGGTAGAAATTTATAATTTGAGTCAATAGCGCTGAATGCCCTTCAAGCAAATACTACCGTCCGATTACTATAGACCAGTGCCTGATGACGCAAATGCAAGCGTACTGCTCTCGCTAAAACCACCCGTTCTAAATCCTTGCCTTTGCGAATTAAGTCGGCTACTGTATCTCGGTGACTGACTCGCACAACATCTTGCTCGATAATTGGCCCAGCATCGAGATCAGGGGTGACATAGTGTGCGGTTGCCCCAATAATTTTCACCCCGCGTTCATAGGCTTTATGGTAAGGTTTGGCACCCACAAAAGCGGGAAGAAAGGAATGATGGATGTTAATGATTTGGGGAAATTGAGCAATAAAATCTGTACTGAGAATTTGCATATACTTAGCAAGAATCACCAAATCAATGTTGTACTGATGCAAAAGTTCTAGCTGTTTGGCTTCTTGCTCCGCTTTGTTTTCTTTGCTAATAGGAATGTGGTGAAAGTCTGCGCCGAATTGTTCGCCTACGGCTTGGAGTTGGGGATGGTTACTGATAATTAAAGGAATTTCTGCGGAAAATTCTTTAGCTCGTTGCCGCCAGAGTAAGTCTAACAAACAGTGGTCTTGCTGACTTACCCAGATGGCAATCCGGGGGATGGTGTCGGAAAAGTGAAGCTGCCATTGCGCTTGTAGGGGTTGCGCGATCGCGTTAAAAGCCGGTCCAATCAATTCACGCGGCAAGTTAAAGCCTTCTAACTGCCATTCAATGCGAGTCAGAAATAACCCAGCCGCAAAATCGGTATGTTGGTCAGCATGAATGATATTGCCACCATTCGCGTAGATAAAATTCGCAAATTTGGCGACAAGTCCTTTTTGATCAGGGCAAGAAATGAGCAGCGTTGCGGTTGAAGAGGTCATGCTTTGATGCGTGCACTTAGGACTCAAGAGAAAAAATAGGCAGCACTATCCTACTGCCACTTTTATCGTTAAAACAACAACCGCATCAACTAAAGGTAACTTTTTGCCTTCAGCCTTAGTCAGTGTGGCAGATATAGATGTGGCACAGCCCTTGGAACCCCAGCATTTCAGTAACGGTCACTTAAAACAAAAGCCAAGCAATTTTTCACGAAGCTGACTAGCGATGAGGCTACTTTTATGCTAAGCAGAGCTGTTGCAATATCCACATTAGCACTCCTCGCTGCTGGGGAGTTAACCAATCAAGCGATCGCCAGTCCGGATGTCGCGAACTCGACTCCGAAATCGGCAGCGAGTAACTATGTTGTTCCTGTGGAGGCGTCCCCAGCAACTCAGTCAGCGGCCCAAATCGCTTCACCGGAAGTGGCTGTGACACCAGTATTTTCTCAGACTGATTCCACTTCCACAAGGGCTAGTACAAATAATGTAGTAGTCCCCAGCAGTTCAGCGCCTGTACAACCAGCGAGAACGTCCACGAGTGCCACCACTCGGAACGCTCAACCTACTGTAACTTCTAATACTCAGGTTGCCCAAACCTCTAATCAATCGACTGGAAGCAGCAATTTAGCCGTTACCGCGACTGATGTGCAGGTTGTGGGGGCTTCAGAAGAATTACAACAACTGGTCTTAAATGCGATTCGCACCCGTGCTGGTGGTTCTACCAGTCAAAGCCAGTTAGATAGCGATGTGGCGACAATTTTAAACACAGGTTACTTTACCGACGCCCGCGTGACTAAATCTGTGAACCGCGACGGATGGGACGTAGTGTATCAGGTGAATCCGGTTGTTGTGCGATCGCTTCAACTCTCCGGGAACCGGGTTCTCACCGCTGATGTTGCTAACAATATCTTTAAATCTCAAGTCGGACAACCCGTTAGCCCAACTGCCCTGCGCCAAAGTCTCGAAGCCCTAAGCAAATGGTATGAAGACAACGGTTATGTTTTGGCGCAAGTAACCTCCATACAGCCTAACCGCAATGGGGTTGTGAGCGTTGAGGTGGCAGAAGGCGTTGTTGGTGATATTAATTTCCGCTTCTTAGATAAAGAGGGCAACCCCACTGAGGGACGAACCAAAGAAAGTTTCCTCCAACAAGAATTGAAACTCAAACCCGGTGATGTGTTCCGCGTTGATGTGGCGCGGCAGGACTTGCAAAACCTGTACAAGTCAGGGCTATTTGACAATGCCAACATTTCTCTGAATGGAGATGCTAGAGAAGTTGATGTCACTTACGACCTTTTAGAACGACCTGTTCGTGGCATCAATGCGGGAGGCGGCTATAGCCCCAGTTCCGGGCTGTTCGGCACCATTAGCTATAAAGATCAAAATTTTGGCGGTGTGAACAAGCAGATCAGTGCGAACGTTCAGGTTGGCACTCGCGACTTGCAGTTTGACGGCAATTTCACCAGTCCTTACCGGGAAAGCAACCCGAATATGCCGGGATACAATGTCAACGCGTTTAGGCGTCGTTCCATATCTCAGACTTTCGATAATGATTTCCAGAATAATTCTGAGGTAGGAAGTAACTACGAGCAACCTCGCGAAGGGCAGTTTGGGGGTGGCGTCACCTTGAGCAAGCCGGTAGGAGAGTGGGATGCGTCACTAGGCTTAAACTACGCCCGGACTAGCATTCGTGATAAAGAGGGCAATGTTATCGCCAATGATGCATTAGGTAATCCCCTTTCCTTCAGCGGCACGGGTGTTGATGACTTAGTTTCCGTGACTGCCGGAGTCACCAAAGACGATCGCAATAATCCCTATAATCCCACTCAAGGTTCCGTCCTTAGCCTGACTAGTCAACAGTCGATTCCGGTGGGGAATAGCAACATCTTGATGAACCGACTGCAAGCCAATTACTCCCAATACGCACCCGTCAATTTGTTGGGGACAAAAGACCCTCAAGTGCTAGCGTTTAACGTCCAAGGTGGGACAACCATCGGTGATTTGCCCCCTTACATGGCGTATAACCTGGGTGGAATTAATTCCGTCCGGGGTTATGGAACGGGTGACTTGGCCACTGGCCGCAGCTATGTACTCGCCTCTGCTGAGTATCGCATCCCCGTTTTCGATCCGGTTGGTGCTGTCCTGTTTGCTGACTTTGGTTCTGATTTGGGTTCAGGTAGCACAGTACCAGGAGAACCCGGAAACGTGCGCGGTAAGCCAGGAACAGGATTTGGTTACGGCGCAGGGATTCGCGTCAACTCACCCGTTGGTATTATTCGCGCTGACTATGCTTTCACCGATAGCGGAGATAGCCGATTGCAGTTTGGTTTAGGCCAGCGCTTCTAAAGGTTTGGTGGAGTGAGGTGTGATGGTATAGCCGGATGTAATCCGGGAGTGAGTGATTGATTTGGGGGGGATTTGTGAATCCCCTCCTTTTTTTATGTTTCTGGAGTGTTTGCAACTGCATAAATCTTTGAGTTCATCCCAATCTTAAAGCAGTAGAGCAAATTACAAGGAGTCAAAGATTGGTAGCGAGTCTAGTGCAAGGAGGCTCCAAGGCAGGAGGCAAAAGGCAAAAGGCAGGAGGCTTTAAGGGATATTGCTTGTACAGTAAGCTTTTTAACCTTTTTGAACTAGTCACTTATTTTCGCCAGCCTAGTCTAGAGTGTTCAATCCACTTTTTGCATAAGTGGTATGGCAGCCAGAGATAAGTAGTGCTGCTACGTCACAACACTTGCAGGAGAGCAAGAGTTTTAATTTAGTTGCTCCAGTTACAGTTATGCCATTGGAATGCTTTTATACCTTACCCGATCGCATAGAAGAGCGTCGCATTATCTGGCGAGTTGAGCCACGATTGCGCGATCGCATTGACAGATTACGCCAAAGTCTCGATCCTTTAGCAGAACTGAATGAAAAAATACTGGAAGCCAAAATAGCTCACTATTTATTTGAGACCTTACGACAGCATCCAGAGAATGAACTTCTGCGAACCTATTGGATTGCTTTTCTAGAAAGACGTTGTGAAAAAGTCGCTAGCCGACTGGCTCATCTGAACCCTAATTATTTCCGAGATTTAGTCTTAATGGGAGCTGAAGTTACCAGTCATCCTGCACAATTTTTTGAAAATTTTGACCCTCAGTATTCTCAATTTGAATATTGGTATCCCACTTTAAAGCGGTTTACTGACGCTAAAATTAAGCATCTCATCATTCCCAAATTTAGAGAGCTAACAGGGATAGATACACTCAGTCGAAGCAACTTAGGTTTAGCTGCGCGATCGACGCGAAAACAAGTTAAAGAAGCGTTGCATCATTTTGGATACGGGCAAGCAGAATTATCAAAATATCTACTGGCTTGGCAGTGCTTCCAAGAAATCAGAAATTCTATCAAATTGGGAGTCAATCAATTTAAGCTGGAACATTTTCAGGATGTTGCTAAGCGGTATTGCGAATTTAGAGGGCAACTGGTATTACCTGAAGGCGATAATCCAGATATTAATGGAGAGGGGATTAAAACTTGGTTGGAAAACATCGGAATAGCCATCCGAAAACTTTTAGACCCCCCGATTGATTCTCTCGATACGTCTTTCCTTTCAAAAAGCGGTGAAGCTACATCTTTACTAGAGAATATTCCCGCTCATTCAACAAGAGATCATGAAATTAATCAAATCCTTGTTGCTTTCAGAGAGTTCATCACTTATTTGCTGGAAGGATTACAAGAAACTCAAGAAAAACAGTTACTTTTTCTCAAGTATGGCTTAGACCTAAAACAAAGTCAAATAGGTAAAGAATTAAGCGGTCAAGCGCAGTACCAAATTAGTCGTTTGCTTCAGCGGTTAAATCATCGACTCTTGAATCAAATTGGAAATTGGGTAAAACAGCATTTGGGACTTGAACCCAATTCTGAATGCTTAAATGAGATTGAAGCGGTGTTATCTCAATACTATGCTGACCAAATGGATGATTTTTTGGGAAAAACCATTCAGCTTTTTGGAACCCAGAGTCGGGAGTTCTTAAAACTATTTTATCTTTTAAAACTGAAACCTCCAGAAATGGGAAGAAAGATTCATAAGTCTGAAACAGAAGTCAAAGCGTTGTTAGAGGTGATGAGGCAATGGGTGTGCAGCAGTATAACTGATAAGATTCAAGCTGAAATTCAACTTCAACTGCAACCTCAAGGTGTAGCTATCAAGAGAATTCACGCCTGCACCGAAACCCGTTTAGAAACTCTTTTGCAACTTTATTGACAGTAATCAAAATACAGAACAATGAATTTAACTATCCAAACGTTAAGTACTCTTTATGCCGAACATCTCTGGTTAGAGTTGTCGGATAGTGATTTAGAGCAGGCTAAATCTACTGCTCAAGGTTACTCTAATGAAACGGCTCGCACTTATGCTTATCTCAATTCCCTATGTCTGAATGCTTTTGTGAATTGGATGCAGATGAATTTAGAGTTAGAAGTTTCTTTGAGTGTATTTTCCAATGAGCCAGTTTTGGCTAAGCTTTGGGAATTCGTGAACGGATGTGCAATTAATTGGGGGAGTAAACGGTTAGTACTGATTCCTAGTGATGCTATTGATATAGCTGATTTTGCAATTCCTCAAGAATGGGTCGATATTCCCAGTTTGGCAGCAGACTATTATTTACCTATACGAGTAGATTTAGAAGCGCAATATCTTCATATTTGGGGTTTTGTTTCCCGGAAAAGCTTGAAATTCAAAGCTGATTATGACCCAATTTATCGTCTCTATTATGTTGAACGAGATTGGATTATTCCCAACTTAGAAATTATGACAACGGCATTAAATCTTGGTTTTGATGAAAAAGGAGAAGTCGCTACATTGCCAAAGCTATCAGAGACACAAGCAAAAGATTTGATTGAGGAACTAAGTCAACCTTCAGCTTATTCTCCTCGCCTGAATACCACGTTTGAGAAATGGGGGGCATTATTAAATGAAAATCATTGGTTACAAAAATTATATGAACGACGGCTACAGCCAATGGCACCTAAACTATGGGTACTGAGTCAGTGGTTAGGTGGGGTTGTGGATGTAGGTTGGCAAGCCTTTGAAGAGTTATTTCAGCCTCAAATTTGGGCTCCGGCATTTCGAGCGAAACAAGTGAGAGGAATTGAACTTGAAACCCACGAAAAAGTTAGACGAGCAGTGAGGCAATTATATCACAGTCAAAGTAAAGTGATTTTCCCTTCCCATATGGAAGAGCAAGATGCCTTAGTTTATCTGATACAGAATACTCAAGATGAAAGTCTCCGGTGGAAAGCGGCTGAATATTTATGGGAAATTGCCCCAAATTATCCAGGTTCTGCGATCAGAAGGGTGATGGATTTAGGTGTTCAAATGATGGGACATCCTATCGCTTTGATGGTCGCCGCTTTACGTAAACTAGATGGTAAAGTTGCCGTATTGTTACGAGTTTATCCCATGCACGATCGCACTAAATTACCACCCGGTTTAAAATTAATTGGATTGGATGAAAATGGCGCTTCTATTCCAGGTTTGGAAGCTGTAGCGAGAAGCGCACCCCAGGATGATTACATTTCTTTGTACTTTAGTGCTGGTGTTGGCGATCGCTTCTGTGTTCGGCTGGCTTTAGAAGATGCCAGCATTACCGAACAATTTGTAGTTTAACTCTAAATTAAAATAAGTTAAGCTGAGGTAAATTTACCTAAATTATTCATTTTGTTTGAGTGAGGTTTTGCTCACAAGTACCTACTTTTTTCAGCTAGATTGTTGACTTTTATATAGAGTTAAAAATCAGCTTTTCTTTATTTACCATGTCTTGTATTATATCGCTTAATCAATTCACCTAAAGGAAGCTCGATATGAGCAAGAGAGTTATCTTCAGAATTGACCCAGGTGATTTTGAACAAGGTTTTTCTGTCACCTTAACAATTAAGGAAAATGGGGAAGTTTGCGCTCCAGAAGTCAAGGGTAAACTTGCGCCAGCACCACAAATTCTCGATCGCTATAATGACTGGCAACAAGCTTACTACTCTTGGGGGCAAAACCACCGTTGGTGGAGACGGGGGATTGAGGTTCCAGAGCAAATCAATACAAACTATGCAAGTGCTGACAGTGAGGATAAGGCTAACAGTTATGCTCACCAGTTTGAAGTCGCTCTCAATGAGTGGCTTGATTATTCTGACTTAGGGGAACTCAGAGAGGAACTACTTCACACAGTTAACAGAAACGATTCTGTAAGCTTCATTGTCAAAACGGACAATAAAGAATTACAAAAACTCCCTTGGGAACTATGGCGTTTACTTAAAAATCGTTATCATCAGGCTGAAGTAGCGATAAGTAGCAGAAGCGCACCCAAAAAAGGAGCGTTGAAAAGTTCAGTTAAAATTTTAGTGATTCTGGGTAGCGATGAAAAAATTGATATTCAAACGGACTGGGATATTCTTAGAGAAAAACTGCCAAATGACGAATTAGTATTGCTGGAAAAACCGAGCGCAGAGGAATTTAGGAAGAACCTAACAAGTCAACCTTGGGACATTATCTTCTTTGCTGGACACAGTGCTACTCACCCCGATGGAGATGATGCCAGAATTTGGCTCAATGACAAAGAGTATTTATCGCCTCAGCAGCTAAAAAGTTCTTTGGAAAAAGCTGTTATAAATGGGTTAAAGCTGGCGATTTTTAACTCCTGTGATGGATTGGGGTTAGCACGACAATTGGAAAATTTGGAGATTCCCCATATCATTGTCATGCGGGAGCCAGTTCACGATGAAGTTGCGCAAAAATTCCTGAAAACCTTTCTCACCAGCTTTGCTGAAGGTGCTTCTTTACATGAAGCGGTGCGCGAAGCTCGCGATCAGTTAAGATTAATAGAACATCGCTCGCCTAATGCCTCTTGGTTACCTGTAATTTTTCAAAATCCTGAAGAAGCCCCATTATTTTATCCCTTAGAAGAGCCGCCATCAATATTAGGGGAAAAAGCACCAAAAAATTCCGAAAAGAAACCAAAAATTAATAAAATTGCTGGGTGGGGGATGGGAGCGATCGCACTTTTATCCCTTACTTTTGGACTCTATAAAATTCTTGAATTACGTAAAGATTCTACCCTAGCGACAGGAATTAGCTTAGGAGAAGAAATTCTAGCCGAAAAAGATGCCACTTCTGAAAAACAAGCAGGCGTGAAAGCCTTTGCCAATGGCAATTATTCCAAGGCAGTGGCAAACTTTAAATTATCGCTACAGAACAATCCTAATGATCCAGAGACGCAAATTTATTTAAACAATGCCATAGCGGCTAATAGCAAAGAAACCCTTAAAATTGCTGTCAGCGTACCAATTGGTGTCAACCAACCCATCGCAGAGGAGATTTTGCGGGGTGTCGCGGAAGTGCAAGCAGAGATTAATCGCGACTTTGGGATTAATGGCAAGCTATTACAGGTTATCATCGCTAATGATAATAACGATAGTAAGTCCGCTCAAGACGTTGCTCGTAAGTTTGTCAAAGATACTTCTATTTTTGCAGTTGTAGGGCATAATTCGAGTAATGCATCGGTTGCAGCAGCTTCTATCTATCAAGACGGGGAATTAGTTATGATTTCCCCAACCAGCTTTGCCAACCAATTAAAAGAACCGTCCTATATTTTTCGCATGGTTCCTCAAATTACTTTTTTTGCTGCACAATTATCTCGTGGGCTTGGTAAAGCAGTTCCTAACCCCAAGGTTGCCATTTGTGTAGATAATGTATCGCCGGATCAGGAATCCTTTAGAAACGAATTTAAGTACGTTGTCTCAGCTTATAAAGGGCAGCATATCGATCTACGTTGTAATCTTGCCGACCCAAATTTTAATGTAATTAATATAGTTGATGCGCTGAAAAAGAATAATGTTAATAGCTTGATGCTAGCTCCTTATGTTAATAACCTGCCCAAAGCAATGGAACTCTTCAAGGCAGTTCGAGAAAGCCAGTTACCTATCAAACTGTTCGGCAGTCCTACTTTGTATAATGATAAAACCCGTGAGTGGGGAGGAGAAGCAGTAGAAGGATTGATATTATCCGTTCCCTACTTTCCCGATGAGGGAGAAAAGAATTCGTTCTCCGAACTTTGGAATACAGAACTAAACACTTGGCGATCGCCATTGGCGAAGGATACAACAAAAGCGATCGCAACGGGTTTACAACAACTTTTACAGCAAAAACATCCTAGTCGTAAGGGCTTAGACAATATCCTGAGAAATCCGGATTTTAAGGTTAAAGGTGTTACTGGAGAATTCAAGTTTAACAGCAGCACAGGCGAACGGGAATTTCTATTTCAAAAAGAGCGTACTGATGCTTTAATCCGAATTCAAAACGGTAAATTTGTGAAAATTGAATAGCTGTAGCAGTCTTAAATAATCATGAGAAAAATGAACCACAGATGCACACAGATAAATGATGGTGTTTCTAAAATTTATTGAGAAGGACTGTATAAAAGGACTGCATATTTTTTCTATCCCAATATCTTAATGGGATGGCTGAGATGAGAGAGTAACTATGTTAGGAAAAGAACAAGTATTACACCATCGTTATTGCATTCAATGCCAGTTGGGACAAAACGCTGGACGACGTACCCTACTTGCTCAAGATTTACAGACTCAAGAACTCGTTGTCCTTAAAATTCTCAGTTTTAACAGTGACTTTCGTTGGGAGGATTTGAAACTGTTTGAACGGGAAGCCGAAACGCTCAAATCTCTATCCCACCCAGCGATTCCCCGCTATCTCGATTATTTTGAAGTGGACTTACCCGATTGTCGGGGATTTGTACTGGTACAAAGTTACATTGATGCCACTTCATTGCAGGAATGGATTAAGCGAGGGCGAACATTTAGCGAGGATGAAGTTAAACAAATTGCTAAAGCCTTACTCAATGTATTGAGCTACTTGCACGAGCGCAATCCTCCCGTGATCCATCGTGATATCAAGCCCAGCAATATTTTACTCAAAGGCGATCGCTCTGCTCATCAAGTAGGCGAGTTATATTTAGTTGATTTTGGTTCCGTGCAAACGGCTGTTCGAGAAATCGGGACAATGACGATTGTGGGAACCTATGGCTATATGCCACCCGAACAATTTAGTGGACGTGCCTTTCCAGCTTCCGATTTATATAGTTTGGGGGCAACCTTAATCTACTTAGTAACGGGGATGCATCCGGCAGATTTGCTGCAAGAAGATTTGCGGCTTGAATTTGAACCCGTGACGCATCTTTCTTTTAGCTTTGTGCAATGGCTTAAGCTTTTGACGCATCCCAACCGCAAGCAACGGTTTAGTTCAGCGATTCTTGCATTGAAAGCGTTAGAACAGCCTTTTGTTCAATCCCAACTGATTGAGTCATCGACTACATCAACTCCTTTAACGCTGCAAAAACCTCATAACAGTAAAATTTCTCTTCGCAAGGATGCAGAAACTCTAGAGATATATCTACCTCCAGAAAAATTAGCTGAAGGCATAGGAGCAATCGGTTGTTCGTTTTTCTTTTTCTGCGTGTTTACTATACTTTCGCTGAGTTTCATGTTCTCCTCTATTTCTAGTAATAATTGGTTCCTTACTTTAATCGGCTTTGTGTTCTTATTTCTTGGAATTTTTTGCCTGTTCCAACCTGTTTTTGTCGCAGCCGAACATACGCACATCCATATCGATCAAAAATCAGTGACTGTAACTAAAACAGCATTTGGAAGACGGCGACGGGTTTTTCATGCCAGTCGCAAGAACCTCTATAAATTAACTTACGTGAAGCGCCTCTATCGTCCCGATAGTGAAGCAGGCATTGTAGAGGTACCGCCAGAGTTAAAAATTTGGGCGAAGCAGCTTGCTAGTTATGGTGGCAATTACCAAGACATCAGCTATCGTATCGGGCAATCGGTGAGCGCGGATCACAAAATCCACTTTTATGGTCGTCTGACAACACCAGAACTCGATTGGTTGGCCCAAGAATTAAGTAACTGGTTGGGGTTACCAATTTCAAGAGAATAAGAACGTATAAATAAGTAAGTGGCTATTAATAAGCTAGATTCTGATTTGGAAAGAACTGCATATTTTTCTCACTCTATCCCAATCCTAAATTAGATACGTTAGAAGTGAGAAAGGCCATGAAACCCAATAACTCTAATGACAATAATCTTAATTCCTCTAAGCAGTGGCTTTTGCCATTCATCCTCACTATCCTTACTGGTTTAGGTTTTAAGTTAATTTGGACAAAATCCGGACGTACCCTAATGGCAATCTGGAATTGGTTGTGGGGTATTCCTATTGAGTCCGGCGGCAAAATTGCGGTAGAAGCGGCCCGAGAATCTGTAAAATCAATGCAACAATCCGTCACTCAACTTGCTGAATCTGTGGCGACGGCAGTGGCTGCTTATGAGAAAGTTAAATCAAAATTTTTAGCCAAACAGCAAGAATTTAAGCAGGCTGAAAATCAAGCTTTACTTGCCTATCAACAAGGAAACGAAGAAGCAGCTAGACTGGCGATGAGTCGAGCGATCGCAATTGAACGCCTACTCCCTAAAATGGGAGAACAAGTCACTCAAGCTGAAAAAGTTGTCGTATCTGCTAAAGAAAAACTGCATCGAGAACGAGAAAAATTAGAAGCCTATCATACTGAAATGCAAAATCTCAAGGCTTTAGCAGAAATTAACGAAGCCTTAGAAACGATTGCCCGAGTTGATAGCACTTTAGATATTAATTCAGCTCGCTATCAATTTGAATCAGCACAAGCAGCCGTTGAAGAGCGATATTTCAAAGCAAATGCCCACGCGGAACTCTCTGAAAATCCTGCTGAAAGGCTGCAAGCCGATTTAGATCATTTGATGCTTAATGATGAAATTTCCCGTCGCCTCGCCCAGTTAAAAGCCGAACGAAGCTGATTTGGGATTTTTATTTTCTTAAAAATTGAGCTGTGAAAATCAGCTAAAAACATGATGGAAACTACACAAACAGTCAAACCCAAAAAACGTAAAATTCCGCCCATTGTATATATTGCTCTGGTGGGATTATGCCTGACTTTAGTTCCTCGCCTTCTGGCAGGTGTTAAAAGCGGTTCTGGAAGTGGAAGCCTTGGCAATCAGTTGCTAATTCCAGAAAGAGTAACTCCCGATAAAAAAAAGGGAATTGAAGCTTTTGCTAAGGGAGATTATCAACAAGCGATCGCCTTTTTTAAAAACTCCCTCCTCCAGCAGCCGAACGACCCGGAAACGCTCATCTACTTAAATAACGCCCAAGCTGAAAATAAAGGCTTAAAAATAGCGGTCAGCATCCCCATTGGGAGCAACTTAAACGTAGCTCAAGAAATCCTGCGGGGAGTGGCTACAGCCCAAGATGAAATTAACCAAAAAGGCGGGATTAATGGGCAGAAATTGCAAGTTCAAATTGTCAATGATGAAAATGATCCAGAAATTGCTCGAAAACTAGCTCAGGAGTTAGTGAACGATCAGCAAGTACTTGGAGTTTTAGGCCACAATTCCAGCGATGTCTCCCTTGCTACTGCTCCCATCTATCAAAAAGGGAGATTGGTGATGATATCTGCTACCTCATCTGCCAGTAATCTTTCAGGATTCGGTAGCTATATTTTTCGCACCGTTCCCACAACTCAAAGCACAGCCCAAGTGCTAGCCGAGTATGCGGTTAACACTGCCCGCAAAACTAAAATTGCCTTTTGCTATGATTCCCAAACTCCTAGCAATGTCTCCTTCAAAGATGAATTTTTGGCAGCATTAGTAAATAAGGGAGGGCAATTAGTCCCAACTGTTTGCGATTTATCAGCCCCTAACTTTAACCCATCTACAGCAGTAACTCAAGCAATTAGCAGTGGTGCCGATGGATTGTTTATCTCCAGCCATATCGATCGCATCGAATCTGCGATCGCACTGGCAAGAGCCAATCAAGGTAAATTAGCACTATTTAGCAGCTCAACCTTATACACCGTCAAAACCTTACAAGCCGGACAGCAAGACGTTAAGGGATTAATTCTCGCCGCACCTTGGCATCCCCAAGTTAACCCATCATTCGCAGACAGGATGACTCAACAGTGGCGAGGCAAAGTTAGCTGGCGCACCGCTACCGCCTACGATGCTACCCAAGCAATGATTGCAGGGTTGCAGCAGAGTCAAAATCGTGAAGGCTTACAACAAGCCTTGCATAGCCAGGGATTTAGCGTTGGAGGAGCCAGTGGTGCGGTAAGATTTGCCAAAAGTGGCGATCGCATCACTCAGCCAGTGATTGTTCAAGTCCAGTCTAAAGGCTTTGATTACGACTTCGTCATGCTACCTAAAACAAACCCCTAAACAGTCCAACCTATTCTCTATACTTTCCTATGCAATAGGAATGAACTGAAAATCAACTCCACAAACTCTGCGTTCCTTTGCGAAAACCTCCGTAACCTCTGCGTTAGAAAACCAATTACTCCGATGCTAACGGATTCAATCTCCATTGAAAACCCAGCTTTGTCTGCGCTAGAAACAACCTTCTCCTCAAAACTACAACAGCTTGACCTAAAACCGATTCAAATGCAACTCCTACAATCCGGGTGGACTCATCAGCAAGCAATTCGTGCGATTAACCGCTACAAAATGTTCTTATCTATCGTCTACCTACATCCGCACATTCCCCTTATCCCAACTCAAGAAATCGATTTTGTTTGGCATTGCCATATTTTGCATACCTGCAAATATCGTCAGGATTGCCAAATGTTGTTTGAGCGTTTCATTGATCATGAACCGGACACAGAACTTTTGCAATATACAATAGATACCGCTTTTGCTCAAACTCAATCCCTCTTAATGCAGTACTTTGGTGATGCAGCATTAGAAGATACGAAACTTGAGGAACCTGACAGTATTCCTTTAACACAACATCTACCTCAACAACAGAAATTAGCTCAAATCGATCCTAGTGCCTGTGGTAGACCGAGACTCGGCTGAGAACATTAATTAAAAATTCGGAATTCGTAATTAACATTTAGATGGGGATTTAGACCCTTTCCTGACGTGGGCAACTTCAGAATTTGGGAACTCTAACCCATCTTTTAATTACGTTAGCGTAGCGGGACGAAGTCCATTACGTAGCTTGCTTTTCGTGAGAGCGAGCATTCATAATTACGAATTAGGTTGTACTTTTACTGCAATCAACAATTGATTTCAAACCCAAAGCAAAGAAAGCAGTTAACAAAGTTAAAACACCCGTTACCCAGAAGGGAGTACCGTAGCTAATACTAACTAACAACCCTGCGGTAGCCGGCCCGATCGCATTAGAGAGGCTGAGATAGGATGAATTAATGCCCTGAACTTCTCCTTGTTCACGATTGCTGCTATTTATCGACAAAATAGCACTAATTAAGGGGATGGGGAAGGCATTAGCAATCCCCAACAAACCTGCAAAAACGACGAACACAGGCAAGAGGGGAATAACAGGAATCAGTAAAAAAACAGCAGCTCGTCCAGCGATCGCTACTGCTAAAATATCAGGCAAATTAAACCGTTTAGTCAGAGGTTCAACCGCAAAAAGTTGCGTGAGAACGCCCACAACTCCAATGAATGTAAAGACAATTGCTAATGCTTGGGCATCTTGATTTAAAACATTCAGGAAAAAGGGTTGAAAAGCAAACGTAAAAATGGTAAAGGTAAAACCACTCAAAAACGTCAAAATGAAGGCACGGCCCCGTTTTGGATGCCTAACTGATTGAAACAGTTTACTAAATCCAAACATCCGCCAATTCAGGGAGAATTCCTCTTTTTCCGGTAGGGTTTCTGGCAGTAGTAATCCCGTAAGAACAACCGAAACTAAGGCAATCACTGCTCCCGCAAAAAAGCTCATTCCCAATGCAGAAACTCCCGGAAAAGTAGGGAGGCTTTGAGCAAAGTAGCTGATAGCAGGACCAGTGACAAATCCCATCCGAAACGCTGCATCGAATAATCCAAAAGCTTTAGCTCGGTCTGCTGGTACAGTCGTATCACTGATAACAGCTCTAGCAATAGACATATTGCCTCCTGTTAAACCATCAAAAATACGAGCAGCAAACAACAACCAAGCAACCGATGTAAAACTCGCGAGTAGATTAGCGACAACAGTTCCTAATAGACTAACAATCAGAAGTGGTTTCCGCCCCATGAAGTCAGAGAAGCGACCCAAAATAGGAGTGGCAACAAATTGAGAAATAGCATAGCTAGTTGTCAACAAACTGGCTTGAAAATCACTCAGTCCGAATTGCTTGGCATAGGGATACAAAATTGGAATGATAATGGTGAAGCTGACAGAGTTGATAAATGCAATAAGAGCGATGATCCAAAATTTTAGAGGTAGATCGAACTTGGCTTTCAGAATTTTGGTTAGACGCATTAATGAGGTTCCGTGATTTCACCCTAAATGATACAGGGTAGCCATGGCTCGTCCTATTATCCTGAATCAGGCGTTGAACTGATACCCTCGCTAAAGATGAAGTTGCTTTCTTGTTAATTTCGAGAACTAACTTTTGATCGGCGATGCTAAGATGATTTGCGATTATATAGCAGTTGCCACAATTGTGAGGACATTTTTCTGTTGAGGAGTTCCCTCTTTCCGATTTACGTAGTACTTTCTCTCCCCCTTGTCCTCCTTGTCCCCCTTGTCTTGCTATTTACTATCTTTGAGTGCAACTTCGTATCGGGGTCTTTAATCCGTCTTTAATGAGGCTTTCTCGTTTGAATACGGGAAAGCCGTTTTTTGGCACTCTCAACATCAAGTTCTGAGCTTTGTCCAAAGCGTAAAACCCTCGATAAAATAAATTGCCACAGACAAATCATTCAGCAATCGACAAACCCAAAAAATGGACTGTATTCAAATCACAGGAATTCGCTGCTACGGTTATACTGGCTACCTCCCAGAGGAGCAAGTGCTAGGACAATGGTTTGAGGTTGACTTAACCTTATGGATCGATTTGGCATCCGCCGGAGAAAGTGACGATATTGCTGATACCTTGGACTATCGTCAAGCGATTGAAACCGTTAAGCAGTTGGTGAAAACCTCGAAGTTTGCATTAGTGGAAAAGTTGGCAAGTGCGATCGCAACTGCCATATTGGAATTAGAGCGAGTGCAACAAGTCAGGGTACAGTTGAGCAAACCTGCTGCTCCGATCCCCGACTTTGGCGGCAAAATCACCATTGACATCACCCGAACACATCCCACCCGTGCTTAGAACTGTGGTTGTGTTCAATTGTGGTCAATAGGAAGCTTTTAATCGGCTTACTGATCTCCACTGCGATCGCTCAAGCTAACGACAGCAGTTATCTCATCTGCGATCGCATCCGACTCCCCTATCACTTGCTTACGCTTCTTTATCTTATTCTTAAATAAAAATCAGTGATTTAAATCACTATTTTTGTAACTTTTAATCACAAAGTCACTGGATGAGCATCACCCCTCACTAACGCCTAATGTCACAAAATTGAGATGTACTGCATAAGCCAGCAAGTAACCGCAAGGTTGAACCCTGTTGGAGGTAGGCCCTATAGTTCAGCAATAAAGCTATGTTCCTAAGCCGTGAAAGTATACCAGCCAGTTCTGCTGACTGGGTAGAATGCTATGAAAACGTCCACAAAAATCTCATTGATCGGACTAAGCAGTTGAAACGGGCTAATCACGAACTAGCGAATCAAATTGCTGAGCGCGAACGAGTGGAAGCGGCTCTGCAACAAGCGGAACAGAAGTACCGCAGCATCTTTGAAAATGCTGTAGAAGGAATCTTTCAAACGACACCGGATGGACACTATATAGACTGTAATCCAGCCCTCGCCCGCATTTACGGCTATGCCTCCTCGAAAGAACTGCTCAGTCATGTCACGAACATCGGGCAGCAGCTTTATGTCGATCCCAATCGCCGTCAAGAATTTATTGAGCAATTGCACTCCTGCGATTGTGTGTCTGAGTTTGAATCTCAGGTTTATCGTCACGATGGCAGTATCATCTGGATTTCGGAAAATGCACGAGCTGTATACGATGAAAAGGGTACGTTGCTTTACTATGAGGGCTTTGTTACAGATATTACCCAGCGCAAGTTAGCCGAGGAATCTTTACGCACATCGGAAGCCCAACTGAGAGCCAAGACAGAAGAACTAGAACAAGCGTTGAATAAGCTGCAACAGGCTCAAGCTCATTTGATCCACAACGAAAAAATGTGCAACTTAGGGCATTTAGTCGCTGGTGTTGCTCATGAAATTAACAATCCAGTCAACTTTGTTTGTGGAAATCTCATCCCTGCCAGTCAATATGTTGAAGATTTACTCGACCTCATCCGGTTATACATCCAATACTACCCCCAGCCAGTACCGGAAATTCAAGCCAGAGCCCAAGCCATTGATCTGGAGTTTCTGATTGAAGATTTTCCCAAAACCTTATCATCCATGCAGTTGGGAGCCGATCGCATCCGCCAAATTGTTCAGTCTTTGCGAACCTTCTCACGGCTGGATGAAACCCAGATGACACTGATTGATCTGCACCAAGGCATTGATAGTACGCTGTTAATTCTCAATAATCGACTCAAACCCAAGGGAGACAATCCGGGAATTACCTTGATTAAAGAATACGGAGAACTTCCTTTAGTGCAGGGTTATGGGGGTTTGCTCAACCAAGTATTTATGAATTTGCTGTGTAATGCGATCGATGCATTGGAGGATTCCCCGTCAAAATTTGATTGTGCCAGTGAGTTGGAATCGATCTATCCAGTCCGTAACCCGGAGTCTCGTTGCGAAACTCTAGCGAATTCAGGAAATACTGCAACAAGAACCCTATTAGCCAGGGATAATGCGCCAACTGCTCAGCTTTCCTCAACTCAATGTCCTCACTTAACGAGTGAACCCGCTCCTAAAATCATTCGCATTTGTACAGATGTAATCACTGACAACTCCCACGGTGAGCAAACTGCTGTTACACGCGCAGTCATTCGGATCATTGACAATGGCTCTGGGATGCCCGAAGAAATCAGAAATCATATATTTGACCCTTTCTTTACGACTAAACCCGTAGGAAAAGGTACGGGATTGGGTCTTTCTATTAGTCATCACATTATTGTCGAAAAACACGGAGGTCAGTTGCAGTGTATCTGTGAGCCTAACCAAGGAACCGAGTTTAGGATAGAAATTCCCATTCAACAGTAAAGACGTGCCGAGACACGTCTTCCTCAAACTCTTATCGTTTTGGTAGAGAACCTACTCAAAAGTTTTGATGCTCAATCAAGTTAGCGCCAACTCTTCTTCCGTCGCGCTACTTCCTTGCGTTTGCGTTTTTCCTGGGGAGTTTCAAAATGGCGATGCCGCCTGACATCTGTTAGAATTCCAGATTTTGAGACTTGACGCTTAAATCGACGTAAAGCTGAATCAATAGCTTCGTTTTGACCAACAACTACTTGAGTCATCCTATTTACTAGTCAACAATTCGTTAAATAACAGACCGTTTATTTTTGATTAACGACATCATTAATCGAGTTCAAGCAAGCAGAGCCAGATGCTTAGAAAATTGTACAGCTAAATTTAGGTGAAAGCTCAACATCTGCTGTTGTCGTGTCGCAAAAAGCTTGAGTTTTGGTTTCTATGGCGAACTCAGGCAAACTGCGATCGCGATAGAGTCTGATCACTGTATTAACTTTTAGCGCTTGACTCATTGGCTCAGTATCATTGAGTCCTTCTCTAGCTGCCGTTCTCTCAGCTTAAAGCTCCAGCTCTACCAAACTTTAGTTGCTCATGAGAGCAAAATCTCGGTTGTGGGGAGTCGAGCAAGTTTTGCGATCGCATACTCGACCCAGATGCCATTAACAAGTGCTTGAGAAGCGGCGCAAGGTATATTCTCTAAGTCAACTGGCATAAAACGTATCAATCGATTCAAATACTATAAAGGCTTTGATTCGCGTAAGATACCTGCCAACGTCAAAAAACATACCCTACAGCCGAATTCAAGGCTTAATCAATACCGTAGCATAATTGTTTTGATTAATCCCAGTCCCACATCATTGACTTTTGATCCAGATAGTCACTTACAGATCGACCAATTGCATCCATTTCTTCTAACTCTTGGCTGGTTAGCTGCACTTGAGTCGCTTGAGCATTTTGAGTGGACTGCTCAGCATTACGAGCTCCGGCAATGGCATGGGTTTGTGGCTGGGCAACTAACCAAGCGAGAGACAACTGAGCCAGCGTACATTGATGGCGTTCTGCAATTGGGCGCAGCTTGTCTAGAGCTTGCTGCGCTCGTTCATAATTCTCGCCATTGAACAGTTTATTTTTGCTGCGATGATCACCAGGTGCAAACTCATGACTCCGTCCAAACTTACCAGTCAGCAGTCCCTGAGCTAAAGGAGAGTAAGCGAGAATTGAGATTTTATGCTGAATACAGCAGAGCATCAGTTCCTGCTCGACTTGTCGCCAAAACAGGGAGTAAGGCGGCTGTAAGCTATCGATGCGTCCATACTGTGCAGCTTCTTCCAACTGAGTCCGGGAAAAATTAGAAACGCCAATGGCTCGAATCTTGCCTTGCTCTTTCAACTTATTCAAAGCACTCATCGTTTCTGCAATCGGAACAATCTCACTGTTAAACGAACCAGCAGGCCAGTGAATTTGATAGAGGTCAATGTAATCGGTTTTTAGCCTCTTCAAAGAACCTTCACAAGCCTCAATCACTTGTTCGTATTTGAGATGGTTGGCAAACACCTTGGTGGCATACGTTACTTGATCACGGACATCATAGAGAGCTTGAGCTACCACAGCCTCCGAATGGCCGTTCCCGTAGACCTCTGCTGTATCCACTGTCGTAATCCCTGCATCAAAAGCTGCGCGGATTGCGCGAATGGTTTCGGCATCTTCAATCCCTACCCAATGTTGCTTCCCCGCCTGCCAAGTGCCCATTAGGATAGGAGTGATTTTTACATCAGAGGTGCCTAGTTGCCGTGTTTCCATGCCTGACTCCTGTAAGTTTTAGGACTCTGCTTGTTCTTTTGGCCATATATCATCTGATTGATCAGCATACATTGGTTCTACCGCAGGTGCAGTCTCATCAAACAGGGAACAGGGAATTAGCAATTAGGTAATTAAATAATACTGTTGGCGAAAAGCTTCACGAGCCAATGAAGTACCATGAGCGATCGCTATTCAATCGCTCTTTGTGCAAATGCACAATTGCTGAACATCGGGATCAGAAACATCTTGGGCAAATGTCTAATGTATACCTTAGCGAACTCATCGAGTATAGATAGCAACAATCGCGCTAGTGACACCTATGCGTCCATTACGCATCCTGACGTGGCATATCCACGGTAGCTATCTATACTACTTAGTACAGTCATGTCATGAATTTTACTTACCCGTCAAACCCGATCGCCCGGAAGGTTATGGGGGTCGCTTACCAGGTTTCCCTTGGCCCGATAACGTCCATGATGTATCGGCCGAAGAGGTCAAAAACCTACAGTTTGATTGTGTGCTGTTTCAGTCGCAGAAAAACTATCTCGTAGACCAATACGAGATTCTCTCAGAATCGCAGCGCCAACTACCCCGGATTTATCTGGAGCACGACCCGCCACGCGAGCATCCGACTGATACGTGCCATCGAGTTGATGACCCGAACATCCTGCTCGTCCACGTTACAGCGTTCAACGACTTGATGTGGGATAGTGGGCGTACCCCCACCCGCATCATCGAACATGGGGTGATTGTGCCAGAGGATGTTCGGTATACGGGCGAATTGGAGCGGGGGTTGGTGGTTGTAAATGGGTTGCACGCACGGGGTCGCCGTCTAGGTGTCGATGTATTCGATCGCATCCGCACTCAAGTTCCTCTCGATTTGGTAGGCATGGGTTCAGAGAAACTGGGTGGACTCGGTGAGATAAAACACGATCGCTTAAGTGCCTTTGAATCCCGCTACCGCTTCTTTTTCAATCCCATTCGTTATACCAGCTTAGGTTTAGCGGTGTGCGAAGCCATGATGATAGGTCTACCCATTATCGCTCTAGCCACGACGGAAATGGTAACGGTAGTAGAAAACGGTGTCTCTGGCTACATCGATACCAACATTAACCGACTGATAGAGCGAATGCAGGAGTTACTCCACGACCCAACGGAGGCTCACCGCCTCAGTGCAGGTGCTCGCCGTCAGGCACAGGAGCGATTTAATATTCAACGATTTACCCGCGATTGGGATGAGGCGTTTGCCCTAGTAACCGGGAGTCCTTCTCCTTCCACTAAAGGCAGAGGGCAGAAGGTAGAAGGCAGAACTCCTCTAGTAACCGACAAGGAACAAGGGTTTAAGTCTCTAGCCAGTGCTGAAAGGTTAGGTGTACACAATTGGATGAGGTTGAAGCCCTATCCATATTCTTACCTGCTGCCTCCTGCCTTCCATCTTCTGCCTTCTTCATCCCCTCTCACCCCAAGTATTGCGGGAGTATAGCGATGAAAAAACGGATAGCGCTGATTAGCGAACACGCATCACCCCTCGCCATTCTGGGAGGTGTAGACGGCGGCGGCCAAAACGTCTATGTCGGAGAAATAGCCAAAAACTTAGCCACGCTGGGTTATGAAGTAGATATCTTCACGCGCCGGGATAGCAAAGTACTTCCTGAAGCAGCCGAATGGGTTCAGGGTGTCCGCATCATCCATGTTCCGGCTGGGCCCTCTGAATATGTGCGAAAGGAAGACTTGCTGCCGTTTATGGCAGAGTTCACAGCATATATTCTCAAATTTTGCAAGCGCGAAGGTAAAAGTTATGACCTAATCCATGCTAATTTTTGGATGTCGGGTCTGGTTGCGGCCCAAATTAAACGAGCGATCGCAATTCCGTTTGTTGTGACGTTCCATGCTTTAGGCCGCGTTCGCCGCTTCCATCAGGGAGAAGCTGACCAATTTCCCACAGAACGAATTGCGATTGAAGAGCGCATCATTGCCCAAGCTGATCGCATTATTGCAGAGTGTCCCCAAGAAGAAGAAGATTTAATCCGCTTTTATAACGCCGACCCTGCCAAAATTACAATTATTCCCGGCGGTTTCGACCCCAGTCAGTTTTGGTCAGTTGGAAAAGCACTGGCGCGTGTAGCATTGGGACTTGACCCGAATGAAAAACTCATCCTTCAATTGGGTCGGATGGTGCCGCGTAAGGGAGTCGATACGGTCATTCAAGGCTTTGCACACCTCCTGAGTCACTACTCCATAGCGGCAAAACTGATCATTGTTGGGGGTGAATCCGACGAACCCAATCCTACTATTACTCCAGAACTAGGTCGGTTGGAAGCGATCGCAAAACAAGAGGGTGTTCTTGATAAAGTAACCTTCGTCGGGCGACGCGGACGAGATGTTCTCAAATGGTACTACAGTGCTGCCGATGTCTTCGTCACAACGCCCTGGTATGAGCCATTTGGCATTACCCCAGTAGAAGCGATGGCCTGCGGTACACCCGTTATTGGTGCCAACGTCGGTGGTGTAAAATTTACGGTGCGAGATGGCGAGACAGGTTACCTCGTTCCTCCCAAAAATCCAGATGCGATCGCAGAACGTATTGCTCATCTCTACCACCATCCCGAACTACTGAGTCTGTTTCGGCAGCAAGCCATCCGGCGTGCCAACACGTTGTTTACCTGGCAAAAAGTCACAGGTGCGATTGCCAACCTCTACGAAGAAGTATTAGCCAAAACCCAACTAGCTTGTATAGCTACAAGCAAATCTCTGGCTATTGTTGAACGGGGTTTCGACAACATACTGATAGCCTTACAAGAATCGCGGCGGCGATGTCGTGGCGCTATCCTCGATGTAGCAGAAGTCATTAGCAGTTGTTTTGCCAGAGATGGCAAAGTACTCATCTGTGGAAACGGTGGTAGCGCTGCCGATGCCCAGCACTTTGCCGCCGAGTTTGTGGGAAGGTTTAAACACGCTCAACGACGGGGACTTCCAGCTTTAGCACTCACGGCTGATAACGCTGTCCTCACTTCTTTGTCCAACGACATGGGTTACGAGAGTATCTTTGCCCGACAAGTAGAAGCCTTTGGTCGTGCTGGAGATATTCTGTTCGGTATCAGTACCAGTGGATGTTCGCGCAACCTGATTCAAGCCTTTAAAACAGCCCGTCGTCAAGGACTCCAGTGCATTGCACTCTTAGGTAAAGATGGCGGAGATTTGCATCCCCTGGCTGACCTCTCCATCATCGTACCTGCGATCGATACCCAACACATTCAGGAAGTCCAAATTGTTGTGCTTCATCTGTTGTGCGAACTGGTAGAAGAACAACTGATATCCAGTCAGTTGCCAATTGTCGAACATCAGCCATTAGCAACAAACGGTAACGGACATAAAGCCAGAAGGGAAAGACGAGAGAAAAAAGTCATCGCTAAAGCCTGTCTGCTTTCCTCAGAGTAGGGGCACGGCATCAGCAGCATCCCAACCCTTGCCTAGATATTAATGTTGCCGTGCCCAAATCAGGAAATGGCGAAGTTATTTTTAAGCCCTAAGCGAGTACCTAGAAGGGTGCGTTAGAAGCAGACAAGTCCCAAGCCAAACAAAAGTTTTAAAAATTGTAGGAGAACAAAAACATGGTGCAAGAACTAACACGCGAAACCGCTGCATCCAACGGTATGCCTACACTCCAAGGCAAAGTCGCCATCGTCACCGGTGGAGGGAGAGGACTCGGCGAAGCGATTTGCCAGATGTTAGGTGAAGCAGGTGCGATCGCAATTGTTGCAGATATTCAGGACAACCTTGCCGCCCAAGTTGCACAGAAGATTCAAGACAATGGAGGCAAATCGCAGGCATTGAAACTTGATGTGAGCGATGCAGAACAAGTCGAGTCTGGTATAGGTGAAATTGTCGCCCAGTACGGTCATTTAGACATCCTAATTAACAACGCGGGGATAGATGTCACCTTGCCTGTAGAAGAGCTTAACGTGCACGACTGGAATCGGATTATGGCAGTTAATCTGAACGGCCCCTTCATCATGTCCAAAGCTGTACTTCCCTACATGAAACAGCAAGGGCAAGGGGCAATTGTCAATATTACCTCTACAGCAGCCAAACGGACTTGGCCCAACGCTTCAGCCTACCATGCCAGTAAGTGGGGACTCCTCGGTTTTAGCCATGCTCTCCATGTAGAAGCACGTCCACACAACATTAAAGTAACAGCCGTAGTTGCAGGTGGAATGCGAACACCATTCCTACTCGATCGCTTCCCAGATATCGATGTTAACGTCCTTCAAGACCCCAAGAATGTAGCTGACACAATCCGCTATGTCTTGATGCAACCAACAGAAACCGTCATTCCTGAAGTCATGGTTCTACCCATGCGAGAAACATCCTGGCCATAAATGAGTTAACAATTCGTAATTCGTAATTGATAATGGACTTCGTCCCGCTTCGCTAACGGAATTGACATTCCAAGGGGAAATTTAACCTCAATTGAAGGTGAGTGGCTTGATAGTTGTCAGAAACTCTAACCCGTCTTTAATTACGAATTACGAATTACAAATTACGAATTATCTTGACCTATGTCTCATCGAGCTATCTTCCTTGATAAAGATGGCACCTTAGTAGAAGATGTGCCATATAACGTCAATCCGGACTTGATGCAATTGACAACAGGTGCGGTAGAAGGATTGCGATCGCTTCATGCTGCTGGCTATAAACTGATTATCATTTCTAACCAATCGGGTGTAGCTCGCGGTTACTTTCCAGAAGAAGCCCTCATTGCAGTAAAAGAGCGATCGCATCAGATGTTAGCAGAGATGGGCGTACCCCTTACGGGTTTCTATTACTGCCCCCACCATCCTGATGGGAATGTTTCAGGTTACAACATCGATTGCTCTTGCCGAAAACCCGAACCGGGTTTACTCTTTCGCGCTGCTCAAGAACATGACATCGATTTAGCCAATTCTTGGTTTATCGGTGACATCCTTAACGATGTAGAGGCCGGTCGTCGTGCTGGTTGCAAGACAGTGTTGATTGACAATGGCAACGAAACTGAATGGGTACTCTCCCCGCTACGGTTGCCCCACTATATTGCACCTGATTTGGCTGAAGCTGCACGTCTTATTCAAGGCAACAGTAAAAAGGCAAATGGCAAAAGAGAGTCAAACTTTTTTACTTTTTATACCAATTCGCGATGAAGATACTACACCTCGATCCCCCGAGCCCCCCTTCAAAAGGGGGGAGCAAGAAAATTTAGAGAATTGGTATTAGTTTTTACTTTTTACTTATTTATGCAAATTACCCTGTCTCATCTTATTAATGCCTTCACCGAACTCAAAATACTTGTGATTGGTGATGCTATGCTCGATAGCTATTTAGAAGGTTTCACGGAGCGTTTGTGTCAGGAAGCTCCTGTACCTGTTGTTACCCTTGCTAATCGGAAAAATATCCCAGGTGGTGCAGCGAATACGGCGGTTAATCTTCACAGCTTGGGAAGTCAGGTCACGTTTCTTTCCGTTATTGGTAATGACTTGGAAGGTGAACTTTTACGGCAAGCGTTAGAAGAACGGGGGGTTTCCACAGAGTATATCCTCACTCAGCCTAAGCGGCAGACTTTGGCAAAGAATCGGGTGATTGCTTCTGGGCAAATGCTGGTGAGATTTGATCAGGGTAGTACCAATTTTATTGATGCACAGACGGAGCAGGAGTTAATTAATTCTCTGGCTCACTTTTATTCTCATTGTGATGCTGTGGTTATCTCAGACTACGGCTATGGGATTGTAACTCCAAAAGTGATTCAGGCGATCGCAAATCTTCAGTCACGCACTCCCCGCCTCCTAGTTGCTGATTCTAAAAATCTAGCGGCCTACCGCCATGTCGGCGTGACTGCCGTCAAACCCAATTACCACGAGACGCTGAAGTTACTGGGTATTCGTCACCCCATGCGGGATGCTGCATCTGTAGGTAATACCCGTGCTGATTTCATCACTTTATATGGAGAAGAAATTCTCGATATTACAGGTGCTCAAATCGCTGCGGTTACCCTCGATACCGAAGGGGCCGTTATCTTTGAGCGCAACAGCTTACCCTACCGCACCTACGCCCAACCTACAACTCACTCTCTCGCTACCGGTGCTGGTGACACCTATGTCAGTGCCTTAACTCTTGCCCTTGCTGCGGGGGCAACAACCTCCTCTGCTGCTGAACTTGCCTCTGCTGCCGCTGCGGTTATTTTGGCTAAGGAGGGCACTGCTGCTTGCTCAATCGGGGAATTGCAGGCGCACATCTTTTGTGGAGATAAGTACATTCCTGATGTTTCCTACTTAAGTGCTCGTCTTGAACTCTACCGCCAGCAAGGCAGTCATATCGTCTTCACCAACGGCTGCTTTGATATCTTGCACTGTGGTCACATTGCTTACCTGAACCACGCTAAATCTTTGGGAGATATTTTGGTCATTGGAGTGAATACCGATGACAGCATTCGCCGCCTTAAAGGTTCCAGCCGTCCCATTAATACGTTAGACGATCGCGTTCAAGTCCTCGCGGCTTTGAGTTGCGTCGATCACATTATTGCCTTTGACGATGACACCCCTTGTAATCTCATCCGCACAGTCCGCCCCAATATTTTTGTTAAAGGCGGCGACTACACCCGCGAAATGCTCCCAGAAGCACCGATAGTGGAAGAACTCGGCGGCAAGGTACAGTTGCTGCCGTATCTAGAAAATCGCTCCACTACCAGCATCATTGAACGAATTCAGCAACAGTTATTGATTGCTAAGTGTTGATTGTTCAAGCACTCAATGCAATTAACCTTCAACCTTCAACCTTCAACCTTCAACCCTGAACCAAGGAAGGTACAAATGATCACAACAGACACTTGGAATGACGCTGAAAATATACTGTGCGTCAGGCTAGACAGCATCGGTGATGTGCTCATGACGACACCGGCTATCCGGGCAATCAAGGAAGCACATTCCAGACGCCGGATTACACTCTTAACCTCTCCTGCGGGAGTAGGAATTGCATCACTGATACCTGAGATTGATGATGTCATCGTTTATGATGCGCCCTGGATGAAAGCAACTGCACCTCGAACGAATAGTCAGCCAGAGTTCGAGATGGTAGAAAAACTGCGAAGCTTAGGGTTCGATGCGGCTGTCATTTTCACCGTCTTTAGCCAGAATCCCTTACCCTCAGCGTTCTTATGCTATCTCGCAAATATTCCCCTGCGGTTAGCACATTGCCACGAAAATCCTTATCAACTGCTGACAAACTGGGTACTCGACCCTGAACCCTCTTGCGGCATACGCCATGAAGTCCGCCGCCAACTTGACCTTGTTGCCACGATTGGCTGTCAGATAAAGAATGAGCGAATGTCACTTAAAGTATCAGATAGCGATCGCGATCGCGTCTTGTACCTCCTGGATGAACTTGGCATTGATTTAGAACGCCCGTTAGTGGTGATTCATCCCGGTGCTACAGCAACCACTCGACGCTATCCACCGGAAGGATTTGCTGAAGTGGCCCGACGCTTGGTTTTAGATGCCAATTTCCAGGTAATTTTCACAGGAGTTAACTCGGAACGGGAGTTGGTGCAGGATATTCAAGCGGGAATGAATACTGACTCGCACTCATTAGTGGGAGATCTGAATTTAGCTGAACTATCGGCATTGATTGAACTTGCTCCCCTAGTCATTTCCAACAACACAGGGCCCGTTCACATGGCTGCTGCCGTAGGAACTCCTGTCGTTGACCTCTACGCCCTCACTAATCCCCAACATACACCTTGGGGTGTTCCCCATCGGGTTCTATTTCACGATGTTCCCTGCAAATTCTGCTACAAGAGTATCTGCCCAGAAGGACATTACCATTGCCTACGTCTGTTGACACCAGATGAGATTTTCCGGGCAGCTTGTGAACTGTTTAGCGAAACTCAAACACCAACCTCAAAGGACACCGTTCATTACACCTCTACCAAACTTTTATCGTCACTGTATTCCAACTACTTCACCTTAGACCAAAACTCAAAGATCCAATCAGCAAAAGAAATTTGGCGATAACTATTTTTCAAGCGCCTACGGCGCGGGGAAAGAGAAAAGAATGCTTCCTGTTAGAGGGTTGATTTCAAAGATATATTCCTTCGATTACAGAAGATAAGAAAAACACTCTCCTCTCCTATCATTTCCGCTTACCTAGAAATGATAAACCTCTGTGACCCTCTGCGTTAAAAAAATAAAACTCTCCACACTAACCGATTCGATATCAACACTCATAGCCTTTCATGAAACTCACCTCCTCTTCACCGGAGTCTACATTGATTCAATGCTGGAATACTGCATACAACATCTTAGTGATGCGGTTGGATAATATTGGTGATGTCATTATGACGAGTCCAGCACTTCGCGCTATTAAAGAAAATCTACCGCAAGCAAGTATCACGCTGATGGCGAGTCCTGCGGGAACACAGGCAGCTTCGTTGCTTCCTTGGGTTGATGATGTTCTAACTTGGCGTGTAGTTTGGCAGGATTTGGGACGACTTGCTTTCGATCCGGTACGGGAATGGGAGTTAATCGAGACAGTACGCAATCGCAAATTTGATGCTGCTATCATTTTTACCAGCTTCAGCCAAACTCCTCACCCTGCTGGTTACTTATGCTACCTCGCGGGTATCCCGCTACGCTTGGGCGAGTCGAAGGAATGGGGAGGTGGTATTTTAAGCACTGAGGTGAAATCAGCCCCCGATGAAATTCATCAGGTAGAGCGTAACCTCCGGTTGATTGAATCCGTTGGATTTCAGGTTAGCGATCGCAGTCTAAGTATACAAATACCAGAATTGGCATGGCACAGTACTAGTGCCAAGTTGAGCAACTATGGATTAACGGCTAAAGCTCCCTACCTATTGCTCAATCCCTGGGCGAGTTGCCAAGCACGCACCTATCCGGGAGAGCACTTTGCCTCTGCGGCCCGTCAGTTGGCCCAAATCACAGGTTGGCCAGTTGTCGTAACAGGTGTGGAGAAAGATCGCGATCGCACTACTCCCTTGTTAGAAGCATTAGAGCCGTATGCGATCGACCTTATTGGTGCCACTAGTGTACCAGAGCTAGCCGCGTTAATTGCAGGTGCACGATTGGTCTTGACCAACAATACCTCAACTTTGCACATCGCTGACGCAACAAGGACTCCGAGCGTCATTCTGTTTTCCGGAACCGAGTATGAGTCACAGTGGCAACCTCGCCACACTTCCTCCCGACTACTCCGCCAACCCACTTCCTGTAGTCCCTGCTATGCCTTTACCTGTCCCTATCAGTTGGAGTGCCTTGACATTCCACCAGAACAGGTTGTGGATGCTGGGTTAGAACTGCTGCACAAGCAAGGGTTAAAGGTTGAAGGTTTGAAAGTTGAAAATTGAAGGTTTGAAGTGTGAGCATAACTCCTGGTACCTAACTTAAAGATTCACTTCTAATTAACCTTTAAATCTCTGTATTCTATCTGCGTTTATCTGCGTTTATCTGCGGTTTATTTTTCCTTCAACCAACTTTCAAAACAGACCCCATGCGTGGTACGCACAATCAAAAGATGAAAATCACTCTCTCCTGACTCCTGACTCCTGACTCCTATTTTATAGATAGATTCTAAGCAACTTTGTACGAGCTAATCTTTCCCGCCTACTCCACATCCTATTACTAGGAGATGTTTGAATGTACACCCTTGGAATTAATGCGGTTTATCACGACTCAGCCGCCTGCCTAGTCAAAGATGGACAAGTCATCGCCGCAGCAGAAGAAGAACGCTTCACCCACGTCAAACACGCCAAGCGTCCGATTCCCTTTTCCACCTATGAATTGCCATT
Organism: uncultured bacterium; assembly: GCA_966675205.1. Lineage (GTDB taxonomy): Bacteria > Cyanobacteriota > Cyanobacteriia > Cyanobacteriales > Coleofasciculaceae > JBFLZA01. The sequence goes on along the minus strand of CBKWLJ010000001.1, from coordinate 9,174 downwards.
TCACGCGATCGCATATTGCCTGAAACAAGCAGATATCCACCTTGTCGATATCGAGCATATCGCTTACTCCTACGACCCTTTTCCCCTTCTGGGCAAATATCGGGAGGACGCAACCATTACCCTTCCCCTAGAACCCAGCGCCCACCCCATCCCTGCTGAGTGGGAATCGGTTTGGGACCCCCTGTTTTTATCCTCAATTGTGAATGCCCCCCGACATTTAGTCGGTGGTGTGCCCCACCACTTAAAAGCTCGATGGCATGGTGCAAGGTGGGATGGTCCTTACCAATGGCATTTCGTCCCCCATCACCTCGCTCATACTGCTAGTGCCTTTTACCCTTCACCGTTTGATGAAGCGGCTATCTTAACCCTAGATGGGCGAGGGGAACAAGCGACAACGAACTATGCTGTGGGTAAGGGAAATCAACTCGAACTCTTAGGGCAAGTAAATATGCCCCACTCCCTCGGCATTCTCTACGAGCAAGTTACAGAATATCTGGGATTTCTGCACTCCTCGGACGAGTACAAAGTGATGGCGCTAACCTCCTTTGGCAAACCTCGCTATGTCGAGGATTTCCGGGAAATGATTCAGCTAGGAGAAGATGGGCAATACACAATTCAACCACCGCAACTCAAGGAGCGTTTTGGTACCCCACGCAAAAAGGGTGAACCCTTAGAAGAACGTCACTATGATATTGCTCATTCATTGCAGGTGGTGCTGGAAGAGACGGTATTAGCGATCGCAAATTGGCTCCACCAAACCACAAAAGTCGATAACCTGTGTATGGCGGGTGGTGTCGCCCTCAACTGTGTGATGAATGCCCGACTCCGCGACAAAGGCCCCTTCAAAAACATTTGGGTACAACCAGCAGCCGGTGATGCAGGAACCGCATTAGGTGCAGCCCTATGGATTGATGCCCGTGGGGGCAACCCTCGTGGTTGTCCCTACAAAATGAATCATGTCTTTCTGGGCCCTAGCTACAGCGACGAAGAGATTGAAGAATTCCTGCGTTGGTCAAAACTTCCGTACCGTCACTTAACCAACATTGCGGAAGAAGCCGCCAATATTCTAGCTCAAGACAAAGTGATTGGCTGGTTCCAAGGACGAATGGAATTTGGGCCAAGAGCACTAGGAGGCCGTTCAATCCTAGCCTCACCGATTAACGCTTCCATGCAGGCACGACTCAATGAAATTAAAGACAGGGAAGACTTTCGGCCAGTTGCGCCTGTAGTTTTAGAAGAAGAAGCAGCTAACTGGTTTACGAATGCCAACGTATCCCCATTCATGCTCTTTGTATACGACGTACTACTTGCCAAAGCTGAAAAAATTCCAGCAGTCCGACACGTAGATGGTACGGCACGCATTCAGACGATTAACCGCCAACAAAATCCACTTTATTACGATTTGCTCAAAGCGTTTCAAGTACGGACTGGAGTACCTGTACTCGTGAATACTTCATTTAATACCAGGGGAGAACCCATCGTGTGTTCACCACGAGATGCGATCGAATGTTTTTGGACATCGCCATTAGATGCTCTAATAATCGGTTCATTTCTGTTAGACAAGCCGCAAAAAAAGTAGTAGGTAATGGGTTGAAGCTTCTAGACGCGCAAGCGGGCATTTGGGCGGCTGATGTAGGTTAAAAGACAAAGAATTCGGTATCAACAGGCGCGTGTAGGGGAGAAGCATTTGAGCGACTGATTTGACTGAAAAACTAAAAGTTCAGTATCCGAATGCTTCTCCCAGTCTCAACTTTCTCCTTCCTAATTACTAATTACCAATGACCAAGATGATTCGTGTTTCAGTTGTAGTCCCAACGTTCAAGCGCCCTGAATTATTAAGTAGATGTCTCGCTGCACTAAGTCAGCAAGACTTTGAACCAACGGCTTATGAAGTCATTATTGTGGATGATGCAGCCAGTGCAGAAACAAAACAACTGGTTGAGAATTGGCGTCCCACCCAAACGCGGGTGAAAGTAGGCCAGGTGCAGGGGGGGCCAGTTGCAACTGAGAGTCCACAGCAAAATGCTTTCCCTCCCTCTCCTTCATTTCGTTATATTCCAGTAACAGGCACACATGGCCCTGCGGCGGCGCGAAATGTCGGCTGGCGTGCGGCTTGCGGTGAGATTATTGCCTTTACCGATGATGATTGCATCCCCGATCGCAATTGGTTAAACGCGGGAGTGAGTGCTTTTGAAGACTCAGTGGTGGGGGTTTGGGGACGGACGATTGTGCCTTTACCCGATAACCCCACGGATTACGAACTCAATGCCGCTAGATTAAGCTTAGGTGAATTTGTCACGGCTAATTGCTTTTATCGACGAGATGCGATCGCATCTATTGGTGGTTTTGACGAACGCTTTACAGCAGCTTGGCGCGAGGATAGTGATTTATTCTTCACTCTGTTAAAACGCGGTAGCCAATTTGTACATGCACCGGATGCGATCGTTGTTCACCCCATCCGAAAAGCGCCTTGGGGTGTAAGTCTGAGACAACAGAGTAAAAGTATGTTCAACGCACTGCTGTATAAAAAGCATCCCAATTTGTATCGAGAAAAGCTCCAACCCGTGACACCGTGGCACTACTACTGGATTATGAGTGCTATTGCTGTAGCGCTATGGGGAGGATTAAGTGGACATCCCTATTTTGCCGTTGCTGCTGTTGGCGTATGGATAGTGTTAACCGGACATTTCTGCTGGCAGCGATTACAGCAAACTTCCCACGCACCAGAACATATTACCGAGATGATTATTACCTCCGCATTCATCCCCCCTCTCTCAATTTTCTGGCGTATTTTCGGGGCAGTGAAATTCCGTGTATTTTTTCTTTAATTATCAGCCTGACTTGAAACAATGAAACTTCCCACTTACGTCCAAATTGAGCCAGTCGGACAATGCAATCTACGTTGCCAAATGTGTTCCATCCAATTCCGTAAAGATGGGCTCCCTTATGGGCCACCAGCATTTATGGAGTTTGAGACATTTACCCGCATTGTTGACCAATTCGTTACCCTACAAACATTGCACCTTCAAGGATTGGGTGAACCTATGATGCACCCTCGCTTCTTTGATATGGTGGCTTATGCTGCTAACAAAGGCATCCAGGTTACAACCAATTCCAACTTGACGCTTTTAAATCAGAAACGTGCCGAATTGTGTGTAACAAGTGGCTTGGATTGTCTCCATGTTTCCATTGATGGAGCAACAGCAGAAACTTACGATCGCATCCGTGTAGGGTCGCACTTCGAGCAAGTAGTACGCAATCTAGAACTGGTAGTAGAGGCAAAAAGAAAATTAGAGAGCCAACACCCCCAGATTCACCTGGTTATGGTTGTGATGCGGCAGAACCTGCACGAAGTCCCCGAACTTGTAAAACTCGCACACCAATGGTCAGTAGAACAGATGTTTGTTCAACATCTTTGCCATGATTTTGGAGAGTCCAGTTTGCCAGAACATTACCGACCCATGCGAGAGTTTGTGCAATCACAGACGCTAGTCGAAGAAGAGCAAAAGTGCGTTGAACATTACTTCAACCAGGCGCGAGATGTCGCCCAAAAATTAGGTGTAAATCTACGCTTACCCCGCACCAAACCTCGCATTCATCCACCCAATACACCCGGACAAGAACGATGTGATTGGCCGTGGAAAGGTGCATATATCAGTTATCAAGGCTACGCGATGCCTTGTTGCATGGTTTCAACGCCCGATCGCATTAACTTTGGCAATATAGTCGAACAGGGAATTGAACAGACATGGAACGGTCAAGCCTACCAATCATTTCGCGAACAATTGGCTTCAGCTAGGCCGCCAGACGTTTGTTGTTCTTGTTCTATCTACTCCGGTACATTCTAATTACTAAAGGTTTGAAGCCAATCAATTTGTATGGGCTTGTACTGTTTCTGTTGTTTTTTATCAATGTGTAGGTGGTCAAAAAGCTGCACGGCAAAATAGATGACTGTACAACTCAGTACCACTGGAGATAGCCATTGTAACCAGGGGAGCTTGAGTCCTAGATTGGAGAGAAAGACGAGTAATACATCATCTATTAAACTGACCAACAAAGGCAATAACTGACTAAAGAAACTATGAATGGGTTTGTCTAAATGAATATCCATCTTAGAAAGAGAGCTGAATAAAGCAAGTTATTAAAACAACAATTAATATCCCAGTTTTGAAAAAGAAAGTTATTTTTTATCGAAATAACTTTTAGCTGGGTTCTCTCGAACCCTAAAGAGATGAGGTAAAAATACCTATGCATATAGGTATATAAACAACAGAAGCAATATAGTTGATATAGCCTTCTTGTGACGGTGACTCACCTCCAAAAAGGACATTTATCAGACTACCTTCCTACAATCTAGGCTACCAATCACATTGCTTTGAACTTGACAGTCTTGAGGTAGAATCCCAGTAATCCGGTGGTTATAAATTAATGAGTGACTCACATCTATCTCTTGACTTTTAGGCTGCATTGTATTGCTGTATTAATACCAAATAAAAGCTATTGGAGTTAGACGAGAGAACTCTTAGTCCTAAAAAACTAAAAATGAATTAATTTTAACAAAATGTATTGTTGCCCATTATTGAATTCAACCTAATTCAACGAACTAAAACTCTGACCCATTCGTGCATAACTCATTGAATCATGAATAGTTATGATCAGAAATTGAATACGACCTTAACTTCTGCTTCCCTGCTGACTCACTCACTATATTTAGATGAACCAACATTTCGAGTATTGCTAGAGCAGCAGGGGCCATCGTTGGGTTTGTGGCGTGCCGCAGAAATAGCTGTGCTACGCGAGCAAACCTATGAGCGTCCTATCCTCGACCTCGGTTGCGGCGATGGATTAGTAACTTCAATGGTATTGCCACGAGTAGAGATAGGGGTCGATCCTAACCCAAAACCCTTGGCACAGGCACAAGAACGCAGTCTCTATCAGCAGCTTTTAGCCTTGCCTGTCGAGAAGTCGCAAATTCCAGATGAAAGCATTGCTACAGTGCTAAGTAATTCCGTACTCGAACACATACCCCAACTGGATAGTGTTTTAGAGTCAGTTGCGCGGATGCTGAAACCTGGCGGAAAACTAATCTTCACCACACCCACAGAAGCATTCAGCCAGTGGCTGACTCTACCGATCGCATCTTACGCGACTTGGCGCAATCAGCAACTTTGCCATCTCAATCTGTGGACTGTAGAACAATGGACACAGCAATTGGCAAAAGTCGGGTTACAAGTAGAAACAGTACGCCCTTACTTAAGACGTGAGTTAGTGAGTACCTGGGATGCGCTAGAACTTTTGCAGCAAATTTGGATTGCTAAACGGCGGGTGTTTGGTATTGCTTGGCGACGCATTCCACCTTTAGCAATGGATGGTATGGCAAAGTGGGCATCCCGCCTAGATTTGTCAGCTTCTGCTCCCGGTGGGGGTCGTTTGATTGTCGCACGTAAACGTTGAGATTGACTCAATTTTTTGGGCAGGCGAGACGCCTACCCCACAAGAGAATATGACTATGAGTGGGATGGGCATCTTGCCCGTCCTAGCGATTGATAGCAAGAAGTCTAATCCAAAATCCAAAATCCAAAATTAATCTATGACGATCGCAAATATCCTTCTACCGACCTGTAACCGTCCACAATCACTCATCCTAACCCTATCCGGCGTGGCATCCCAAACCGTCACCGATATTCATGTCATTGTCAGCGACCAAAGCACCGAACCCATTGGCGATTTACCCGTCGTTCAAACCTTGCGACGCCTAATAGAAGCTAGAGGGGGTTCTGTGGAATGGCACTATCGCGTACCGTCCAAAGGCATTACCGAACAACGAGATTTTCTACTCAATCGCGCTACTGCCGATAGTGTGTTGTACCTCGACGACGACGTGTTCATGGAACCTTGGGTACTGGAACAACTCCTCAAAACCTTGCACACTGAACAATGCGGATGCGTCGGTGCCTTCCCAACTGGACTTTCCTTCCGTAACGATGTTCGACCCCAACAGCAAATCGTTGAGTTTTGGGATGGGCCGGTGCGTCCAGAAGTAGTCAATCCCGGTTCACCCCAATGGGAACGATGGCAGTTACACCGTGCTGCAAATCTCTACCACGTCAGTCAGTCACTTCCACCAGGGGAAATTCGGCGGTATAAGATTGCATGGATTGCTTCGTGCATTCTTTATGATCGAGCAAAGTTATTAGAAGTGGGTGGATTCTCTTTTTGGTCGCGCTTGCCTCGGTATCACTCTGGCGAAGAAGTTCTCGTGCAAAACCTCTTGATGCGACGGTGGGGTGGATGTGCCATTATGCCTTCAGGAACGTATCACGCAGAAGTGCGATCGACTGTTTTAAATGATGCCGGAACGGTGGATGGACACGCACTCGATTTGTTACCGGAGATGATTCAGCGATATGCACCGGAAATCGGTCAGCAATCTCGGTATACTAGCCAACTCCAAGCCTAGAAGCCAGCAGATTGAGAAGTTAGACACCCATGAGTGCGAACTCACAACGAATGCATGAAAATCAATCCCTCCTGAATTCTGACTCCTGAATTCTGACTCCTGAATTCTGACTCCTGACTCCTATTTTCAGATTAAAAAGAAAATGAGTAGCCAGTAACCAAACGTACTTCGCTGCGATCGCCATTGCCAGTTGCGATGTTGCCTTTTAAGCCAATGTCGAGAACGCTCTGGTAGCCAACCTGCTGGCGTAGTCCTACTCCAGCCGACACGATCGCTCCGTCTCCTGTTTCCTCACCGACACTCGCCCCAACTTCCGCTACAAAGGTGCGGTCAAAGCGGCGTGGGTAGCCCAATGGTCTGGAGTAGCCCAGAATCACACCAGGTACAACAGAACGCTCATCGCTTTCCGTCTCAGTATTCACATTCAAGTCAAGGTTGAGATGTAGGCGATCGTATTGCCCAACTGTTTTACTGGCAATGCCGCGCAAGCGAAAATCTACACCTCGCGAATCCCGTCCGGTGGGGAAGTAAGCATCAGCCCGGACAGCGAAGGCTGGCGTGTTGTTGTATTCGCGGTTGAAATTATGAAACACACCCACAGACACATTACCGGGGTCAAAACGGGTGTCGTCCGTGTCGGCTCGATCGCCAACGCTGGGGTCGATGCCAATGTTGAGGTGGGTATTGGGCGCAAAGCCGTAGAGATACTCTAGTTCAAACTCGCCGCCTACTGAGCGTCCCTGTGGCACAATAAGCGCTGCACCCATTTCTAGTGCTTGTTCGCGGTAACCAATAGGTTCGGCATCATCAAAGGATAGCGGGCGGTTCGCGTCAATGTTGTTGTGATCGTTAGCGCGTGCCTGTGAAGTTCCCAATACCACAATTGCCGTCGCACACACTGCTGTGAGTGCCTGTTTCGTTATTCGTTTCATCGTGAAATACCTTCCTTGATATTGCCTGATGTGAGGTGAGTCAGAATGAGTGACCGACATGACTGGAAGTTGGAACCATGTCTGCATTCGGTGCGGTCTTGTCTTGTTGTATTGGATTGGATACCAAATCCGCCTCGATAACCCCCTTTTGCGCTTAAGTCTTCTTTTTCTCCTGCCTCCTGCCTCCTGCCTTATCCCCACGAAAAAAGGGGTAGTTAATCCGGATTTGTTATGAGCCGTGGTTTCCATGACCTTGGTGTGTATCGCCATGATTCATCAAGCCCTCTGGCATCATGCCCATACCGGGCATCCCTTCCATGAAGCGATGGTCATGTAAACCATCTGTGCCATACTGCTTGCCCGGTTCCATGCCTTTGTGGTTAGCTGCCATCACCATCCAAATCGCCCGTTTGATTTGCCCTTCTTTCTGTTCTTCTGTTATCCAGTCGGACGCGAGAATGTCATTGACCATGTCGTGCAACATATGTAGGTTATCGAAGACGTTTGAGATGTGCGGGAAACGTGCGGCAAAACGCGGACTGAGTTCAGCGAACATGGGCATGAACGGGCGATCAGTGCGATATAACTCCACCTCGCGGTAGCGCTTGCCCACCGAGACGTAAGCGGTACGCTGTTCTTCGAATGTTTTGCTGTAGAGCAAGTCATACATCGAGCCTTGCAACCAGTGATAGCCCCAGAACAGCCCATTGACTTTCGGATATTTCTGGCGAAACGCTTTCGAGTAGGGCTGCGAATCGAGGTAGCCCATATTCATCGGTAGGTGAGTGATGGCGTAGGGTACGTTTTCGATGTAGAACTGATACAGCCGCTCAATCTCTGCTTCTTTTTGGGCATCCGTCAACTTCGTGCTGGCAAGTACATCTACAGTTTGGGCGTGGAGAATGTGCGCCCAGTCGAAGACTTGTTCTAGTACTCCGTACTTGCGCCCGAAGGTGGGTGAGATGTTGGCTTCGTCAGGCATGAAGCGGGGTGGATTCTTCAGCACCCAGTCGATGCGATCGAACGTTTTGGTTTCCAAGTCATTGGCTTTGCCCGTCACCAAGTCCTCGTAGGCAAAGGCGTGTCCCACAGCAACGGCGTTCAGATCCAAAGCGAGCGATCGCACATTATAGATGGCATCATTGTAAGAACCACGCTTGCGGTAGATGTGGTTTCTATCCTTGTTATCCATCCATCTGGGTAAGTTATTCGGCATGGAGGGCAGTGTCCGCGTGTTAGTTGCTGGTGCCTCCATCACGCCCATATCATGTCTTTGATGCCCTTGATGTTCCTGATGGTTGTGTTCTTGATGGTTAGTTGTGGATTGTGCTGTAACAGGTAATGCAAATATCATCCCGAAGCCTGTAGCCAGCATCACCAGAATAAGTGGTTTCATCATAAAACCTCCGTTAGGTTTTGTTAGTATCCATTCATGGAGCATGGCAGGTTAACATGAATCGTTGATGTAGCTTTCATGAAACCCTTTTCGTATTGGCAATAAAGAAAGTTATGTAGCTCTAAGACAGTAAGGATGAGAGCGTTTTCTGCTCATGAGAAAGCTATCTGTAGCGAATCCTTACTTTTACGAGATTAGTAAATCAAACAATCAATTGTGAGCAGTCAAAAAAACTGATAGCTGACAGGAGAATAATCCGAACTAATTAGGTGGCTGGATATCCCACACTAGCAATTGCTTTTTTGATTTCTGTTTCGGGAAAGTGAGTTTTGATGATAACCATTTTAGTTTTAAAATTGGCTGAAACTGTTGCATTCGCATCAATC